>JAKUPT010000050.1 GCA_022450595.1 Bdellovibrionales bacterium | reverse complement strand
CTTTTGGGTCTAATGAGTCGTTATCGTTATCTTTCATAGCTCGCTTCCAAGAGTATATGGTTACAGGGTTTATTTGGTATTTCCTGCTTAACTCAGAAACGCTGATTCCGCCATCGATATGCTCTGAAAGGATGCTATACCGCTGCTCTTTTGTAAGTCTTTTATGGCTTCTTAACACATTTTCCTCCTAGTTTGGAGGTAGCCGCGAGAAGGGGGTCACGTACAGAAAGAGTATTTATAAACTCAAAGAATTGGAAAGTATTGTAATAATGTTATTTAAAAAGTTATATTTTGTTAACATTTTATACAATGTAACCCCAAAAAAGAGAGCACCACACTCCCACCTCTTATACCCGCTGGAAATAAAGGCCTATAGTGGTTAGAAAATTCATGACTCGGCCCGATTTAATTAGATAATTCTTTCAATTACAGCCATAGGTTTTATAATTTTAAGCCAACAATCTTGAGTATGATATAAGCATTTATGGAGATCTCAATGGAAAACCTTATAGCCAGCTATTCCACAATCCGACAAGAGAGCCAAGACCTATGCAAGCCACTTTACACTGACGACTTCAACATACAGCCCAGAGCAGAGGTAAGCCCCCCAAAATGGCATCTAGCTCATACCACTTGGTTTTTTGAAAGCTTTATTCTTAAAGAATACCTTGAAGACTATAAAGCTTATCATCCTAAATTTGATTTTATATTTAACTCTTACTACAAAGGCCATGGAGATCATTGGCTGCAGTCGCAAAGATCCTTACTGTCTAGACCCACCGTGGAGGATATCTATAAGTACCGAGCCCATGTGGATGAGTACATTCTAAAACTTCTAGAAAATCCAATATCTTCAGAATTAAAACAGCTATTTATAGTTGGGCTTAACCACGAACAACAGCATCAAGAGCTTCTCTTGATGGACATTAAAGCTATTCTGGGCTCTCAACCTCTACAGCCAGAATATGCACCTAATGATTACGTAAAAACCGATTCTTGTGATGACATTCAATGGTTGAGCTACGAAGTGGATAAACCTGTTTATATTGGAGCACCTGAAGATGTTTTTAGTTATGACAACGAGAGACCAAAGTTTTTACATTATTTAAATTCCTTTTCAATTGCTGATCGCTTTATTACCAACCGTGAATTTAAAGAGTTTATAAATGATGGTGGATACAACAACTCTCAACTTTGGCTAAGCCAAGGTTGGGACTGGATTCAAAATCAAAAAATTAAAGCTCCCCTTTATTGGAGTAAAAATCTAGATAAAGAATTCACTCTTTATGGAGAAATCAACCTTGAGCCCAATGCTCCTGTTTGCCATATCAGCTATTATGAAGCCGATGCCTATGCCAAATGGTGTGGCCACAGGCTCCCCACAGAGTATGAATCAGAGTTTCACCTCAATAACATTCAAAACAACACTGATGAATCAGGATTACATAGCTTTAACCCCTATCAATTAAACCTATGGTCATGGACATCTAGTCACTACTCCCCCTACCCTGGATTTAAAGAATTTAATGGCAAGCTTTCTGAGTACAACGGAAAATTTATGTGCAATCAATTTGTGCTTAAAGGCGGCTGCTTTGCCACACCAAAAGGTCACTTAAGACCAAGCTATAGAAACTTTTTTGCTCCCCAACAAAGATGGATGTTCTCAGGGATAAAACTTGCAAAGGATGACTTATGAAAATCACAAAATTGAATGAAGTGCAGATTTCTAATAAAAATAAAGAAAAAGAACAGTTTGCCATCGATGTTCTGACTGGCTTTACGTCATCACCAAAAAGTTTGTCTTCAAAATATTTTTACGATGATTACGGCAGTCAACTTTTTCAAGCCATCACTCAACAAGAAGACTACTACCTAACGAATATAGAGCTTAACATATTACAAAACTCTAAAGATGCATTGCCAGAGCTGGTACAAGGAGAAGAGATTGACATCATTGAACTTGGAGCTGGCGATGGCCATAAAACCAAAATTTTACTGCAAGGTTTTTTAGACAGTGGGTTTAGAGTCAACTTTTACCCTATTGATATTTCCTATGAAGCTATGAACTTGCTCAATAAAAACATACAAGACTCTGAAAACTTGTTTATTCACGGTGTGGTGGGAGAGTATATTGATGGCCTAAGATACGTTCGAAGCTTGTCACAGAACCAGCAAATCGTTTTATTTTTAGGTTCAAACCTTGGAAATTTTGATATGGTTTCAAGCCAAGTGTTTTTAAGAAAAGTGTGGAAAAGCATGAATGCCGCCGACTATTTATTTACAGGCTTTGATCTTAAAAAAGATGTGTCAGTGCTTACAAAGGCCTACAATGATAAACAGGGCTATACTAGAAAGTTTAATCTCAACCTACTCACTCGGATGAATAACGAGCTTGGAGCAAACTTCCAGCTTGAGGACTTCCAACATTTTGGTGTTTATAACCCAAGGCTTGGAGCTATGGAAAGTTACCTATTGTCATTAAAAGAACAAACTGTATACATTAAAGAACTTGAGCGAAGTTTTAATTTTGATGCCTATGAACCGATTCATTTGGAGTACTCATTTAAGTTTTCACACAAAGATATAGCTTTTTTATGTGAACAAACTGGTTACAAAATCAAACACAACTTTACCGACGAAAAAAATTATTTTGTAAATTCACTTTGGGAAGTGGTCAAAAATTAGAAGTTCATATTTAAAAAATTAATTATAATTAAGCCTACATTCAGTAAAATTCCTAAGCTTGGCATAAAATAGTTTAAAAGTTTTGGGGTGGAAGCATTAAAGTTAATGGTGATTAATGCGGCATTAATGAGTGTAAAAATTGATAAGATCAAATAGCTCGTTCCACCTGCTAATTTTTCTATTGGAAAATTTAAAGAAAATAATAAGATCGAAACAGAAATAAAAACAGTTGAAATAATTGGAGTTTGGGTCTTTAAGTTGACCACAGAAAGTAGTTTTAAAAACTTGAGTTGATGTCTAGTGCCATAAAGAATTCTTGAAACCATAATGACTTGAGCTAAAAGACCATTAAAAATAGCAAAAAGTCCAATTAGGCTTAAAAATGCCGGGTTGCCACCGGACTTCTTATAGACTTCTGACAACGGTGAGTCTGAAGCACCAAGCTCTTGAGGAGACAGTGCTGACACAGAAACCAACCCGACCAAAACATAAAGCACAGTGCTAACAAGCAGTGAAAAGAAAATAGCTAAAGGAATGTTGCGCTTTGGCTTTTTGACTTCCTCAGCTAAATTAACAATATCTTCAAAACCAATATAAGCATAAATAGCTAAAAACCCACCCGACAGCACAGGAGCAATTGTTCCAATATCAAAAAAAGCCTCAGCTTTAAATTTTGTGAGCCCTTCATTTAATACAAAGGGAAACCCCTTCCAACAAATTAAAAGCAAGCCAAAAACTTCAATAAAAGTAATCACCACGGCCGTCCAGGCTGACTCTCTGATTCCAGCTACAGCAATAAGTGCTATAAAAACTATCAGACCGAGTTGAATATAAAGAGTATTAATATCAAAAAAGGTTTGAAAATATCCCACAAAGCCTCGAGTTAAAGTCGCCGCTGATACTAATCCACTAAAAGCCACTAACCACCCTACTAAATTAGATAGGGATAAGCTTTTAAAGCTCTGATAGACATACTCTGCCTCTCCAGCACTTTTGGGAAACATCCGAACTAACTGTATGTAGGAATAGGCCGTAAAACTCACTAATACAGCTGAAAACACAAAAGACATAGGAACCCATATCCCAGCTACTGCTGAAATTTTTCCGATCAAGGCATAAATACCGGCGCCAAGAATGGTTCCAATGCCATAGAAGCTAACTTGAAATAGACCTAGTGTTCTTTTAAGTTTGCTTTGCATAATTGCCTCTTTTTGTACCAAATAAAGCTTATCATAAGATAATAACAACCTTGCTGTTGATAGGTCTAATTTTTCATCTAAGGGTCTAAAAAAGAAAAATTTATATATAAACTTAAAGGCTGAATAATACTCAGATATGTTTATTTAATTCGTAAACTGAGTTTAAAATTACACTTCCATACTTCAGCAATTGATTTTTATTTAAATATTCAAAAGAAGGAATATGAACAAAGCCGGACTTAAAACCACTGATTTGGGATTTTTGTATTGTTTTATACATCAATTGATTACAAACATAGTTTCCGGCGCTGTTAGACAACTCAAAAGACAAATTATTAGTTTCTAAAATACTTTTCATTTGAACCACAGGTAAACTTGTAGGAAGACTTTCCTCCCCATTTGGATCAATAGGTTCATTTAAAAAAACCACTCCATCATTATCAGCCACTTTAGTGTTCATTATGTTTTGGGCCCATTGTTCGAAATTGATTTTTTTTCGTTTTTCGGCCAGTCCAAAAGAGATCACAATGTCTGGTGCTAAGTTATTGATTTCATTTTCTAGCAGTTGAAATGATTTTGAATAACTAACTGGCAAAATGATTCCATTCACTTGAAATGAAAAGTCTTGTTCACAAAGTTTTTTAACTAAATACATTGTGGGGTTTATTTTATGGTCTGCAAAAGGCTCAAAACCAGAAATTAAAATTTTCATAGCTCTCCTGTTAAACAAAGACAATTATTCCTATTCTTAATAGCAGAATACTCATAACTCTTTCTATCTTTAAAATACTCTAGTTTTAAATACATTGAGTTGATAGATTTACATGCGTGACGCACCAAGTCCCTAAAGCAGGGTCTTATAGGGCTTTTACTTTTAATAGAAATCATCCTATTATTTAACTTTTAATAAGGGGGACTGCTATGAATGGAATTATAGCGTTAATATTATCAGGACTACTATTTGCACATGACGATCATAATTGGCTCACAGATAAAAAAGCTTACGAATTCACACAAAACACTCAACCCAGACAAGTGGACGTTACAAACTTTCAAAATTTAAAGTCACCAGCTACAATCGACATGAGCTTTTTTACAAAAAAGCTTCGTGAGTTTACAGGACTAGATCCTATTTTTATCAATGGTGAAAAACAATTTATCAGCGAACGAAGAAGTGATGGGTATAGAAACCTTGCAATTAGTTTTTTAGAAACTGAGTTTAAAGAATTAGGCTACACTACCTCACAAAAAAATTACACCGGTGGTGGCTGGTACCCCAGAAAAGGGACAAACCTTATCTCAGAAAAAATTGTTAATACAGATCATAAAACTTTAGTACTTGTCTCACATTATGACTCTGTGGGAAATGCGGGTGCTAATGACAATGGCACCGGAACAATAGGAATGCTCAGTATTGCTAAAGCACTAAAAGATGCGGAGCTAAAATATAATCTTAGGTTTATACAATTTGACCAAGAAGAATTAGGGCTCATTGGCTCAAGAGCTTATGTGAAACAGCTTAGCGAAAAGGAAAAAGACAATATACTCGCTGTAATTAATGTGGATATGATTGGCACGAACACTCAAAAAGACAACAAGTTTCATGTTATGGACTGTAACCGAGAAGACTCTATACCTTTTGCAAACTCTGTTTTAAAAGTCATTAAAGCTTACAATATCAATTTACAACATGTGCCCGGCTGTACCACAAGAAGTGATCACGCCGCCTTTTGGCAACAAGAAATACCAGCCATATTAATCTCAGAGAACTTTTTTGGCGGAGACTCAGATCCTTGTTACCATAGACGATGTGATGTCTTTGATGACAGAATTCGACTCGAGTATGTACAAAGCATTCTAGTAGCACTTGCAACAACCACTAAACATTTAGTGGCAAAATAATTAAACTACTGAGATTGGCCAGTCTGAACTCCCCATAGGGTTTTGTACTGGCCTGTTTTTTCAATCAACTCTTTATGCTGCCCACTTTGCTCAACCTCTCCATTTTCTAGCACATAAATTTGATCGGCATTTACAATAGTTGAAAGTCTGTGAGCAATAATAATAGTCGTGCGATTTTTTGTAATTACATTTAACGATTTTTGTATGGCCGCTTCTGTTTCATTGTCTACGGCTGAGGTGGCCTCATCTAGGATTAAAACGTCTGGGTCTTTTAATATGGCTCTAGCAATAGAAATTCTTTGCCTTTGCCCTCCAGAGAGCTTTTGCCCTCGTTCACCAATGATGGTGTCATAGCCCTCAGGAAGCTTTTCAATAAACTCATGAGCTTCTGCCAATTGTGAAGCCTTTAACACCTCATCCATGCTGGCTTCAGGTTTAGCATAAGCAATATTTTCTTTAATAGTGCCATGAAACAAAAAAACATCTTGGCTGACAAGACCAACTCTTTGTCTTAAACAATGGCTGTCGTAGTTGACTAGATTTTCATTGTCTAAAAAGATCTCCCCTTGTGTGGGCTCATAAAACCTTAACAACAATTTGACTAAAGTGCTTTTTCCGGACCCCGTAGAGCCCACAAAGGCCGTAGTTTTAGAAGGTAAAATTTCTACATTTAAATTTTTTAAAACCAGATTACCGGTTTTATATTTAAAATTCACATTTTTAAACTGAAAGTGACCTTGAAGTTTTTGTTTTTGAATTGGACCAGATGAGATTTCAACTGGCACATTTAATAAATCTAAAACCCGCTTGGTTGAAGCCATGGCTCTTTGATATAAATCCACAGTGGATGCAAGGCCTGTCAGTGGCCAAAGTAATCTTTGTGTTAAAAACACCAAGACCCCATAAGAGCCCACACCTAATTCACCATTAAAAACTTTCCAAGCCCCCAGTATAAACGTTGCCATAAAACCTGCTAAGATTGCCATGCGAATGATGGGGATAAAGGCAGAGCTCACAGCGATGGCCTCTTTATTGGCCTTAACATAAGCTTGGCTTTCCCCAGCTAAGGCTTGTGCTTCTTGTTTTTCTTTAGAAAAGCTTTTTATAGTTACAATACCTGAAAGGTTGTTATTAAGCCTTGTGCTTAAAGCTCCTACTTTTTCTCTAACAACGGCATATAATGGAATTGCTTTTTTTTGAAAATAAAAAGCACCGACAATGATCGCAGGAATTGGTAAAAAGGCTAAGACTGCTATTGTGGGAGACAGATAGAAAAAAACCGCTCCCACACCAACCACAGCGGTTAAGGTTTGCAGCATTTGATTGGCTCCACCATCAAGAAATCGTTCTAACTGATTAATATCGTCATTTAAAATTGAAATTAAATTACCAGTATTTTTATCTTCAAAGTAACTTAGATCTAAACTTTGAATATGTGAGTAAGAGTCTACTCTTAAATCATGCTGCAACCATTGGGCAAGATTGCGCCAATAGATCATATAAAGGTACTCAAAAGTAGACTCTCCCAGCCATATAAAAAACGTTAAACCACCAAGAACTAATATTTGATGCCAAGGGTCTTGAACACCAAAACCCGCGAGAAAAGAGTTTTCTTTAGAAACCACAACATCAATTGCTGCCCCAATTAAAATTTCAGGAGCTATATCAAAAAGCTTATTCACAATTGAAAACAAACTGGCGGCTATAATTTTACTTTTATAGCCTTTAGCATATTGAAGAAGTCTGAATATTGGCTTTTGCATATGTAACCCCTAAAAGCCATCATCATAACTGTAATAAGACTTATCTGCTAGGGAAGAGTTTTATTGAAAATCAATTGTCTAATATAACTCACCCAATACCAAGCGAGGATCAGGGTAAAGCTTAAGACTGTCTTTCAAATTCTTTTCACTGACAACACCAGGCATATCGGCCGCATTAGGTTTTTGCCAACTGAGTTGAAAGTGAAGATGTGGGTTCCACCCACCGTTGTCTTTTTTATCACCAACCCAGCAAAAGATCTCCCCTTGAGAGAGCTTTTGTCCAACACTAAGGTTATGTATAGAACTTGAACTTAAATGTCCAAAAAGGGCATAAAGGGTTTTATTTTCTATGATATGTTTTGTCACAATGGTGTAGCCATAATCTCCGGGTTGGCTGTTATTTCCAAATAAAAACACCTCTCCATCATAAAAACTCTTAATCGGTGTTCCTACAGGGGCTGCGATATCTATCCCTATATGAATGTCTCTTAGATCCTCTTGGTACATATCATGTGAGTACATACTGGGACGTCTTTCATTATAACGACCAATTCCATATTCAGACGTCCTCATGCGGTCAGGATTATAGCCCGCAGTGAAGTCATAAACTTCATAATCTTCTGGAAGATCTATCACTGCTGAAAATTTTACTGAAAACATGGTCTCACCCTTAAGGAGCTTTGCGTCTAAATGCTTAACTTATCTTATTATCTAGACTTGTATGCGTGAAATTTGCAAGAATTTATCTATGAAATTTATTTTAATTCTATTCATTTCTAGCTTATGGGCTAATGAAAGCACTTTTACTGAGTTAAGTCAGTGGTTAGATCAACCCCAGGATCAAATCTCCTATCAAGAAGTAACTAAAAAATGGAAACAAACAGCCACACTTGAGGTGGACTCTTCTGAGCTTGAAAATAAAACACATTATTTACTAAAGCTCTCTCAACTTAGATCAGAAATTATTGCTCACAAATCAGAACAAATCCATTTTAATGAATATATTGAAGATTCACTATTTGAATTAAAATTTATACCCATAAAATGGGTCTCTATTTTTGAAAACAAATCCATCACGCTTAAAAACAAAATCTCTCAAAAGCAATGGGAGGACTTATACTTAGAGTTTTTCACTTTATGTTTAATATTATTACTTCCCTATTTTGTTGTGCGTTTGAATCAGTGGATCAATCAACGAATTGATGTTTTAAAACGAAGTGTTATCAGATCTCATGAAAGTTTTTCTTGGAAGCATCAACTTGCCATAAGATCGCAATGGATCACTCCATATATACCCTATGTGCTTTCTTTAATAGCTTTAGATTTTTTAAATGACTTTATTCAAAAAACAATTCTATCAGAGTTAAGTCTAATTATACCTTTTTTAGAGTTTTATATTTACTACCTAATATTTAAAAAAACAGTTCTCAATATCTTGCGTGTGGTTTCTGAAAAGGTCATGCTTGAAGGCCGTCAAAAAACAAAGTTTAAAATCATAAAAGACTCAAAAACAGTCGGAAGATTCTTTTTTTGGAGTCTAGTATTACTACACACAGTTTCTTCAGTTTCTAGCAAAGGATTAGTTTATAGAGAGCTATTTATTGTTCTAGTTATTGTTGGTTTTTTTATAGGCTTGAAGCTAGTTGCCAATTGGCAAGAGGAAGTGGACTATATTTTTAAAGAGTATATGTCAGAAAAAAACCATCAACGCTATAAAAACATAAAGCAAAACAAACTCTATAAAATTATTAGCCCTTTTTTATTCCTGTTTTCAATCTTTTTGCCGGTCTGGGAAGTTATAAAAGAAAATGTAAGCACATGGACCATTACCAGATCTATTGCTGCACGTTTTTTTAAAAAGAAATTAGAAAGCTCTGACACTCAAGACAACACAGACAAAGAACTCCCCGAAGAGTACAAACAGGCTATGTTCTCGTCTGCAACTGAAGAACAGTATATCGAAAGCAAAGACAAAGTGTTTGAGAAAATCTGCCTTGAAATTGATGAATGGTTAAGTGAAAAATCCGATGAGCACTCACTTGCAATATATGGAGATAGAGGCTGTGGAAAGTCAGAACTACTAAAGAAGGTTAAAGCTCATTATCAAAGCTGCAATATTATTCATTCTGATGTGCCTTCTAAAACCACAAAAAAGTCAGATGTGTTTAATTTTATCAGCACAACTTTTGAAGATCAGCCAGTCAGTGAGCTTACCGATATTTTAAAAATAGATCAGTCCCTTAAAAAGCCGACTGTTGTGATTTTAAATCAGGCCCATAACTTCTTTCTTTCACAAATTGGTGAACTTGAAGGAATAAAAACCTTTTTTGAAGTGCTAAATTTACAAACAAAAAATATATTTTGGATGGCGGCTTTTAATACCTACTCATGGGTGTATTTAGACCAAGCTTTTAGAAAAAATAAATACTTCCGTGTGGCTATTCAAGTTCCAAAGCTCTCAGAAGAAGAGTTACAAAAATTTATTATGAAACGTCATAATTCCACCGGATATAAATTAAGTTTTGCAGATATTATTAAAGTTTTACGACCTCACGAAGATGCACAAGGAGAGCACCTGAACTATCTTGAGTCTTTGTTTTTCAGAATGTTATGGGAGCAATCTAAAGGCAACCCAAGCCTTGCAGCACAGCTTTGGATTGATTGCTTAAAACCCTATGGCAACAAACGCTTAAAAGTGGGACTGCCAAAAACCCAAGAAGTGCGATTTTTATCTTCACTTTCAGATGACAATCATTTTGTCTATGCAAGCTTAATAAAACACGAGAACTTAACATCTAAAGAACTTATTGGAACCACAGACCTGCCTGAAGCCACAGTACGACATGCTTTGCGTATTGGCCTTGAAAATGAAGTTGTTATGCGTGGAGAAGATGGGCGTTATAGATACACTGTGAGTGGACAATATGGATTGACTCAATTTTTAAAGGCAAAGAATTTTATTTATGAGTGATAATGTACTTGATCAAGTTTTTGAATTATTGCAGTTAGACCGACTATTATTTTTAATCATCGGTATTGCTATTGTTGTTGGCATTGTCAGACTTATTAATAAAGCCGGCAAGCGGCTAAGTGATAAGTTTAGCGCAAAAAGACTCCTTATTCTGCAAGTCACCACAATTTTAGGATTTTTGGTTTACCTGTTAGGTGTTCCTTTATTGGTATACACCTCTCTTCAACCCCCAAAAGAGCTATTGATAGCATTAGGTGGGTCCTTAGCCGTTGCGATTGGCTTTGCTATCAAAGATATTGTGAGCTCTTTTGTTGCTGGCATAGTACTTTTATTTGATCGACCTGCTCAAGTTGGAGACCGGGTTCAAATCGGAGACACCTATGGAGAGGTAAAAAGTATAGGCCTTAGAGCTGTAAGACTAGTGACCCTCGATGACAACACCGTCACTATACCAAACACTAAATTTATCACCGACCACGTCTCCTCAGGAAATTCCGGGGAACTAGACATGATGGTGGTCTGCCACTTTCATACGGCTTTAAATGAAAATATTGATATGATCAGAGATATTTTAAATGAAGTGGTGATTACATCTCGGTTTGCATACCTTGCAAAACCTGTAATTATCAATATTGATGAAGTAGAGATTGGCATGAAGCTTGGTCTAAAGTTTTCCGTGAAAGCGTATGTGTTAGATGTCAGATATGAAAAAGCCTTTTCAACAGACATCATGACCAGAGCCACAGAGGTTTTTAATCAAAGAAAAATTCAACGACCACAATAATATAAATCCTAACTATTACATTGTTCAAAGGACTCACAAAATTAAAGGTGACCCATTGGAGAATAAAAAACTTCGAGCTCATCGATGGCTTTATAGGAAATGTTTAATTCATTAAGCAAATAATACTCTTCTTCAGTGAGCGAGCCTTTCTTTTTGACATACTCAACAACAAGTGAAGACGTGGTTTTTTTATCAATCTTTAATTGGTCAACTTTTTCAACAAAAGCTTCCACATTGAGTTTGAAAAGTTCGGGCCTGTTAATTTTAAAAGCCTCTTGCTGGGCCTGTGTGTAGGCTCTTTGCTTTAAAAGTTCGTCAGCAAAGACTCTTGTTCTTTCAATAATTTCAACACCCTGAGCAGAGGGGCTTTTCTTTGAAAACAAATTCATTAAGCTATGAAGTATATTTGAAAGCAGTTTCTTTTCGCCAAAAGAAAGGTTTTCTGAGTACTCGCGATCTTTCCTATTAACAATATTACTAATGGCTTCAAGCATTTCATCGACCTTTAAAGAACTATTCACTCTATAAGAGGTGGTTGCAATTTGTTTAATTGTAGACAAATGAAGACCGATTAATTTTTCTGCCTGAGCGATATCATTGATAGTGGCCAATCGAATTTGATGTTCCACACTTGGCAGCTCCATTTTTACTTGTAGCTCTTTTAAATTTTGAAATAAAAAGTATGTGATGTTGCCTTTATAAATCACAGTTCCGTAGTTTGAAGAAACTAAATCAAAAATATGCCCTCTTAAATTGGCCCATTCATTAATAAAATCTTTTCCCCATTGAACTTGTATTTTATGACTTCGAGATTCAGTTTTACTTTGATACAACTTCAAGGCTCCATAATAAAGTGCTTTCACATAAGAAGAAAAAATCGCATCCCTAGGATTTCGACCAATCTGTGCGGTGTCTCTTAAAAAACCATTTTCAATCATGTATTCAATCACTATATGAGAGTTTTTTATCATTAATAAGAAGCTGCCAGCAGCTTTTTCCTCAAGCAGCCCAATCATTCGCATATGAGGACTTTTTCCATCCCCCTTATCTTCAAAGACTTTTATAAACCTTATATTGTCGTTCAAGAATTCAACATCTGAACGACTGTAATGTTTTAGATATTTTTCTGTTTGAAACTCATCTTTTTTGGGAGAATTTTTTTTCAACGTTAATGTAGAACTAGGCTTTGGAGCCCTTTCTTCAAAAAGTTTTATGCATTTATTAGCCGCATAACTGTAATTATTCACCATTAACAGAGCCAGTATGGAACCAAACGTCAACAACCGCATCATAATCTCCTAAGTTATTAACATTATGTGCAAAGCTTACGCCAACATGCGGTAATAGGAGTTCTTGATTTCCCGCCTCAAGTCTCTACAATTAAAACATATTTAAAGGAGGACTTCTTATGAAAATGCTACTTGCATCTCTACTAATGATTGCAGCTTACAGCTCATCAGCTCAAGCCGCAGCTTTTGCTGAAACCAGCCACAACCGCCATGAATATTCTGCCTATGGAAACCTCGGGTTTACAAAAGGTGGTTTGAACTTAGGTGGTGATTTTGAATATAATATTGAGCCTGTATGGAGTGTGGGCGCCTATGGCCGCATGTATCCAGCAGACACCGATAATAATGCTGCTGGCCTATTAACTTTTGGGGGCTTTGCAAGAGTCCACCACTTTAAAAGAGAATGGGACTTTTATGCCTCTGTTGGAGCCGGATTACTTATGATTGATCAAGGGGCTAACGACGAAACTGGTATCGGCCCGAGTCTTGGTCTAGGGGTTTTGTATCAAATTACAAATAAAATTGCCATTGGTGTTGAACAGATGAATCACTATGGCTGGTTTATTGATGAAAGTGCCCGTGGACTTGTTTTAAATGAGCTCAGTTTTAAGGTTCACGTAGGACTATAAATAAATTTATTATTTTTTAAGCCATAAAAAAATCCCATCTTTCAAGGATGGGATTTTTTTATTAACACTTAGTTTAAATATCACTTAGCTTGATTTAGACAAACCCCTTGTCCACTGAGTGATTGAGTTTAGAGTTTGGCTGTTTGTTTCGGCAAATTGAACACCATAAGCCTTTTTCTCAGCACTCCAAACAACCTTACCTTTCACTTCAATGACATCTTTACCATCAGGACTTGAGATAGACATACTCACCACTCCACCATTTTCCAGTAAAGCATCTGTGTTCACTTGAGCACCACCTAAAGAGATACAACTTACTTGTCCAACCAGTTCCTGCTCTCCTACTTTTAATTTTACAGAAGAGTCAATTTCATAACGCTCGTAGCGACGACGAGAGACTGGCGCTTTCATACGTCTAACTAGTAAGATCACTGCCGGAAGCAGTAACAATCCCATTAGAATCATTGAATTCAACGCTCTTGAGCTTTTATTATTTTTTTGTTTTTGAAAGTCATTATAAACCTGTGACACTAATCCACAGCCACCCTGTTGAGCCTCTGCAGAGTCCAAGCTTCTCATCCCTTCAGAAATACTATAACTAGGCTGACTTGACTCGACTGAGGCAAACTTAGCCGCTTGAACAGTGTTATTTATATTCACACGCCCCTCTGTAAACACTTTACCAGCGAGATAACTTGAGTAGTCCGCTTCAGACTTAATAATGTCTTTAATTTGATAAGAAAGCATTGAGGGTTGATTGAGCTTCATCAGGGCCGCAAGACCTGCCACAAAAGGAGCCGCCATACTAGTGCCGGACATATAACCATAATTACCTCCAGCAATTGTGCTTCTTATATATAAACCAGGACTGCCTAAAACCACGGTGTTATAACCATAGTTAGAAAAAGAAGCCAAAGAGTCTTGAGACGTGGTGGCTGCAACAGAAACTACGTTAGGAACATCTAATGAGGCTGGATACATCGGTGCTGAATCATTATTATTACTTGAATTTCCCGCCGCTGCGACAAAAGCAACACCTTGATTATAAGCAAAGGACACGGCTTCATGTAAAGACAAGCTGTATGAGCTTCCCCCCCATGAGTTATTTAAAACATCAGCACCGTTTTGAACGGCATAATAAATAGCTTTAATAGCATTGGCTGTAGAGCCTTTTCCGTCACCGTCTAAAAACTTTAAAGGCATAATTTTAATTGGCGACACAGGTACTGGAGTTTCAAAAATATCAACCGCAGTACTTAAAACAATACCAGATACATGAGTTCCATGATTGTCATCATCATACACATAACTGGATTGGGTGACATAGTTCCAACCATTCACGTCATCAACATAACCATTATTATCATCATCTATACCATTTCCTGGCACTTCATCACTATTCTTCCAAATAGCCTCACTTTCAGTAAACACACGGTGTGATGTATCAAGTCCTGTGTCTATTACAGCCACAATAACATTTGAGCTACCGCTATAGCTTGAAACATCAGAGGTCTTAGAATTGATAGGAGCATCAGTTGTAGTTAAAGACTCACCACCACTTTGAGCGTAAAGCTCCTCAAGAGTAAACTCCTCCACAGTGGTTGAGTCAGTTTGTGCCTTTGTCAAAATATAGTTCGGCTCTGCATATTCCACTTCAGGGTCGGCAGAGAGTTCTTGTATGGCTTGTTCAACAGATTTATTTTGTAATGCAAAATGATAAAGCTTCATTCCTGCCCATGAACCTTTCATGGCCATACCTTTTTGTGAAACCTTACCTAAGAAGTTTTGCGCTTGTGGTGTGTGTGGAGAGTTTTTAAGTTTAACAATGATCTCTCCATCAACATATTGTTGTGCCTGAAGATTGATCGAAAATAGTAAGAATATTAATATGACGTACAACTTATACAAAGCTCACCCCTTATAAAAGCATTTAGATACTCATCGGACCATGGTCCTGAAAGTTGAGATGAAAGTTGTAAAAATTTGGGGAAAAATGTCGATATTTTATATATTCATATCATTGCAAAACAAAGTTATGAGTTGGCATAAAAAAAAATCGAAAAGATATCAGAATGAGACAAAAAGCCATGGTTTCACCATGGCTTTTATAAGTTATCGGACTTGAGAAAGGACCTTAGAATTACGCTGAACTTTAGCGTCTTTTCTTGCTTGTTCAAACCACAAATTCATTACATTACCAGCTTTTTGTTGAGCAATTGTATTGGCTAACTCAGCCTTGGCCTTTTGAGGCTGAGCCTTGTTAATTTTAGTGAGTTTTAATAAGTAGCTGTTGCCTCTACTTTGATAGACTTTGTCAGCCATTTCACCAGGCTTTAAATTTAAAGCCGCCATAACTAACCTTTCATCATCTCCAAGGTTTGGAACTGAGTCTTGATTTAAGTTAAACTCTCCAGTTTTTTTCCAGCTAAGGCCTGCTTGATTTAATAAAGTAGAAACTGAAGTTTTATCATTTTTGAGAGCGTCATTCACTTTGGCTACCCACTCATCAATTTTTTTCTCAGCAATTAGTGTTTTTGCGATTTTGTCTTCCACCTCTTCAAGCTTAGGCTCACTGGCTCCTTTAACACCGGTCACCTTAATTATATGATAGCCAAAAGAGCTTTTTACAGGCTCGCTGACCTCCCCCACGGTCATCGAAAAGGCTTTTTGTTCAAACTCAGGAACCATGGCTCCTTCTCCAAAAAAGCCAAGATCACCACCTTTAGATGCGCTACCGGGATCTTCACTATTTTCTTTGGCTAAAGTGGCAAAATCAGCCCCCTGATCAATTTGAGCTTTAATGTCTTTTGCTTTGGCTTCATCGCCTTTTATAAGGATATGACTGGCTTTGACTTGTTTTTCAGTTTTAAAGTCGGCCTTGTTGGCTTCAAAGTAAGATTTGATCTCCTCTGCGGAGTTGGCCTTAAACTCTTCAATATCAGAGTTGCTAACTGGCCACTTATTACTAATTTGATCTTTACTTATTTCAACATACTCCATTTCCAATTTCGTTTCACGAGCCATATATGAGTTTTTAAGCTCAAGATCTGTTGGAAATAAGCTTTGACGAAAACTAGATTGAATGTCCTCAATCACTAAACTTTTAGATATTTCGGCTTCAAAATCACTGGCGGATTTCCCCACTTGTTGAAGAAATTGGTCGTATTTTATTCTAGAAAACTGACCGCCATCTTGTAAAACAGGAGCTTGAACAATCATATCTCTAATAGCTGCAGCAGGAGCAACAATTCCTTTTTGCTTGGCCGTTTGATACATAAGTTCTTGGCTGATCAACTCCTCTAAAGCACGCTGACGAATCATGGCGTTAAAATTTTCTCTTTGAGCTGCTGGCAACTCTTGGAAGTAGCTTCCCATATTGTTTTCCATTTGACGCACTCTTTGCATAAAGTCACCAAGAGAGATCACCTCTTTATTGACAATCGCTGCAGCTCCGCCACCACTGAACATCTCACTTCCACCTTGTATCATCCCTAAGATGGCAAAAGAAAAGACAGCTATCCCCAAAATGATGTACAGCTTTGTGCGTTTCCATATTACTTTCCAGTTTTTTTGAGTCGCCATTTATAAGTCCTCCAAAAGACATAAAATTAAGCCTAAAGCATCCCTATTTTTTACCAATTTATCAAGTGCTATATGCTTGTAATTCTTAGCGACAAACAGATAACTACAAATATGGCATTGCCATTGACGCCATTGACGGTCATAATATTTAGCCGAGGGAGAGCACATTGAACTTTTTCAACTTAGATATTCGTAAATTGATACTTATAACCATTCTCGCGGCCGTTCCGCTATTGACACTCAATATAAAAAATGAAAGTGGTCAAGTCCCCTGGTTTATCAGACCCTTCTCATTTACTGGAGGCCTAATACAATATGCCTATTCAAGTTTTAGTTCCGGTGTGAGAGGAACAGCCGGCACCTATTTTGATTTGATTGATATTAAAAAACAAAATCGTGAACTTTTACAGCAAAACACAGAATACCGAGCTCAGCTCAATGAACTTACAGAGTTAAAACTTGAAAATGAGCGTTTAAATAAGCTACTAAACTTTAAACAAAAAACCAACATGGAGTTATTAACAGCCAAAGTTATTGGTAAAGATCTCATTCCAGAGCATCACACCATTACCATCAACAGAGGTTCTCACCAAGGCATTGAAGAGGGAATGGCCGCAATCACTGTAGGTGGAGCTGTTGGTTACGTCTATTCTACTGAACCCTTTACTTCTCAAATTATTCTTTTAACAGATCGTTATGCAGCTATAGATGCCATCGTACAAAGATCGCGCGCTCGAGGTATTGTTGAGGGCTACACCAGTGAACTCACCCAATTGAATTATTTAAAGCGTGGAGATGACGTTCAAGAAGGAGATCTGATTGTCACAAGTGGTTTGGATAATATCTTCCCCAAAGGTTTTCCAATAGGAACAGTTATTAAAGTTGAAAAAAGCGACTATGATGTGAGTCAAAATGTTGAAGTTAAACCTATTGTTAACCCCTCTAATTTGGAAGAGCTATTTATTGTTCTAGGTGCCAATTTTGAAAACTTCTTAGAAGATGAAGCCGACGAAGTGCCAAATGAACAAACTCCCTCAAAAGAGACTAAAAAAAACACTCCCGAAGCTAAAAAGCCTGAAACAAACAACAAGCCGAAGGAACCGGAAGCTTGAAAGATCAAACTAAACTCATAAAAAACTTTGCCTTTTTTTTGTCCACGTTGCTGATTCTCACAACGCTAGAGACCTCTTTGTGGATGCAAGTGTTTGGAACCTTTCCAAGTCCTAGTTTTTGGATACCTGTTTTAGTTTATTGGAGCATTTACAGAAGCCACAAACAGGGCCTTTTCATGGCTTATTTAATGGCTTTTATTATTTCTCCTCTAACGGCGCTTCCTTTAGGAATGTTTCTACTTACAAATTTAGTTCTTTTTGAAATTGCGTTTTTTGTGCGCTCTCGCTTTTACCAGCCAGGAGTTATATACTTTACTTTAGTCTGTGGTCTAATCACCTTTTCGCTGCCCATTGTGTTATTATTATTATCGTGGCTCATTGAAAACAAGCCACTTAAAGATCTACAGGTTTTTGCGCTTTTTATGAAGCCCTTATTAACTATGCTAGTATGTATTCCATTAAGTTATTTATTTATGTATTTCGATGACAAAACAGACATTGCTCTACCGACAGAAACAGGCAGGCAGTTCTAATGATGTATAATAAAAATGTCACAAACTCAGAAGAAGAAGCAAAAGAATATACCAACAGGTATAAGCTTTTATACTTTTGCCTTATTGCTGTTTCAGTGCTTGTTACAACAAGGCTTTTTTATTTACAAATCCTACAAGGCGAGATTTTAAGAACCTACTCCGATAAAAACCGTGTGAAAGAAACCAATATTCCCGCTCCCCGTGGGCTGATTCTTGATCGAAATATGGAAGTGCTTGTTGATAACCTTCCAGGCTTTGAAGCGGTTATTATCCCTCAGCAGGTGGAAAATTTAGAAGAAAGCACTAAGGCTGTGGCCAAAGTTTTGGATCTAAACCCAAAACAACTTATTAAGCATGTTAATACCAGCAAAAGACAAAACGGTATGTTTAGACCAGTTAAGATCAAAGAGAACCTAACTCTAGATGAAGTTATGCGAGTGAAAATGTTAAGGTTGAATCACCCTGGGGTGAATATCAACGCCACCATTTTACGCAGCTACACAATGGATAAAAATGGGGCTCAGCTCTTTGGTTATGTGGGAGAAATCTCTAAACGGCAAATTGAAGATTATAATGAAAAGTTCAAAGGCGAGATGACCTTTGTACTTGGAGACATTGTTGGTAAAAATGGATTAGAAGAAATTTGGGAAAAAAATATTCGAGGAAAAGATGGAATCTCTTTTATCGAAGTGGATGCTCGAGGGCGTGAGAAAAAAGAAAAATCTCAAGCAGAGTCTTTACTTGGCTTTAAACCTATTGATGCAAAGCCCGGACAAAACTTAGTTCTTACTATAGATAAAGACATTCAACAGGCAGCATATGAGGCCATGCAAAGAGAAGATAAAATTGGACCAAGAATTGGAGCCTTAGTTGCTATAAAAAATAACGGCGAAGTTTTAGCCTGGGTCAATTCACCTTCTTACGATCCCAATGAATTTTCCACTGGCATCTCAAACTCCCTTTGGAAAGACTTGATTGAGAACCCCTATAAACCACTAAGAAATAAAGTGATTCAAGATCACTATGCCCCGGGCTCTACCTTTAAACCCATCGTGGCGTTGGCCGCCTTACAAGAAGAAGTGATTGAACCTTCAACTATAATTTATGCTCCCGGACGACTTAGATATGGAAACCGCGTTTATCATGATCACAATAGATATGGACATGGTAATATTAACGTTCATAAAGCTATTGAAAAATCTAGTAACGTTTTTTTCTATAAAATGTGTATTCAGTTAGGCATCGATACCATGTACAAGTACGCAAAGATGTTAGGCATTGGAGAGAAAACAAATATTAACTTGGCTAATGAACAGTCCGGCTTGATGCCAAATTCTGAATGGAAAAAAAAGCATTATGGAGAAGAGTGGCAACCCGGTGAAAACTTAAG
>JAKUPT010000005.1 GCA_022450595.1 Bdellovibrionales bacterium | reverse complement strand
ATTGCCTCTATTATTGATAAAATCAATAGATAGCGCCGTGGTCATATTATTACCATAGAAGACCCAATTGAATTTATACATAGTCATGAAAGTTGTATTGTTAACCAAAGAGAGATTGGTGAGGACACAGAAAGTTATAATTCAGCTTTAAAGTATGTCCTTAGACAAGACCCTGATATTTGTGTGATGGGTGAGTTAAGAGATCTAGAGACTATAGAAGCGGCCCTTAAAATTGCCGAAACAGGGCATTTGGTTTTAGCAACTCTGCATACTAACTCGGCCATTCAGTCCATAACCAGAATGGTGGGAGTCTTTCCTCCAGAGCAGCAAGAAAGAATTCGTTTGCAGCTTAGTATGACTTTAAATGGCGTTTTAAGTCAGCGACTGATTCCTGCTCGTGATGGAGGACTTTCTTTAGCCACAGAATTGTTGTTTTTAACGCCAAATATAAGAAACTTAATAAGAGAAAATAAACTTCATCAGGTTTATGGAATGATGCAAGTAGGACAAGACAAGTCAGGTATGCAGACTATGAACCAATCTTTATTGAATTTAATAATGAGACGAAAAGTTGATGTGAGAAGTGCTTTCGCTGTATCACCTGATCCAGAAGAATTAGATCAGCTTTTAACAAAAGCGGGTCTTTAATATAACAGGGGAGAAATCGTGCCTAGTTATGCATTTCAGGCTAAAAATTTAGCAGGCAAAGTCGTAAAAGGCGAATTGTCGGCAGCCACAGAACAAGAAGCGCGTGTGCGTTTGCGGTCTCAACAACTGATTCCTGTTAAAATTTTAGAAAAAAAGAGTATGAGCTTTTCTAAGCCTAAAGCTCAAAAATCCAATAAGCAAACAGCAACTATTAAGGGGACTGTTAAGCGAAAAGAGTTACAAATCTTCACAAGACAGTTTGCTGTATTGATTTCTTCAGGAGTTCCAATTGTTCAAAGCCTAGAGGCTATGGCTCAAGGGGCAAAGAGCCCTGTATTTTTAAAAATCTTAAATCGTATCGTACAGGATCTACAAAGTGGTAAGCAGCTGACTGATGCTATGGCTCTTCATCCAAATGTTTTTGATCGAATGTACGTAAACCTTGTTAAAGCCGGTGAAGAAGGTGGGGTTTTAGATGAAATCTTAAACCGATTGGCTGATTACATTGAAAAATCTGGTAAAATTAAAAGTAAAATTAAAGGAGCCATGGTTTACCCGGCTATGATCATCATTGTAGCGGTGGTTGTGATTGCTGCGATATTAATCTTTGTGATTCCAAAGTTTGTTGAGATGTTCAGTCAAAATGGACAAGAGCTTCCCTGGCTAACACTTCAGGTGATTGCCGCCAGTGAGTTTTTAAAGTCTTATTGGTACATGATACTAATGGGTGTGGTAGGTGTTTTTTACTTTTTAACACAGTACTACAAAACTGGTGAGGGAAGAAAGAATATAGACACTATTTTAATTCAAGTTCCAGTTCTTGGGGCATTGATTCAAAAAGGTGCTGTGGCAAGATTCTCAAGAACTCTTTCAACACTTTTAACTGCTGGTGTGAGAATTGGTGAATGTTTAGAAATTTCAGCGGCCACTGCTGGAAATTGGGTGATTGAAAACTCCTTAGTGAAAGCCAAAGAGTCTATTAGCAAGGGGCGCACACTGGTTGAGCCTCTTAAAAAAGAAAAATATATTCCTCAAATGGTCTCCCAAATGATTGCTATTGGAGAGCAGACAGGGAATATGGATGTGATGTTGGCAAAAATTGCTGACTTCTTTGAAGATGAAGTGGAAACCGCTGCTGAAGCACTGACCTCCATGATGGAGCCCATTTTAATGATTGTGTTAGGTGGTATTATTGCTGTGCTTGTAACGGCTATGTATCTGCCAATCTTTACAATGGCGGGAGCAATCGGTTAATGCGACCCTCTGATATATTTAGTCAAAAATCATCACAAGAAAACTCTCAGCTGATTGCTGAAACTAAAACTCGAATGGCTTTAATTCAAACCATTCGAATTGGTGTGTTGATTCTTTTTTTACTTTTAACGTTTATTCTGCAATGGATTCAGCCGGAATTTATTAACTCAGAGGTGTGGATTCCCACTTACATTTTAATGTCGGTGGCCTTTTTAGGAAATGCCCTGCTTATTTATTATTTTGATAAAGTGGCATACAGTTGGAAAATCAACGCCTTGGCCTTTGGTTATGATGCTGTTTTGATTACAAGTCTGATTTATTTAACTGGCGGCAACCAATCACTGTTTTTATTTTTATACTTAGTCAATATCATATTGTGTGGTTTGGCTTATCAGAGAAGGGGAGGGTTGGCTCTAGCCCTGTGGACCTCAATACTATTCACACTTTTATTGATTTTCACAGAAGACTTAGTATTTAAAAACTATTATTTAATTTTAAGTTTAAATAACTTTGCTTTTTTCTTGGTGGCATTTTTAAGTGGTCTTCTTAGTGAGCAAATTAACTTTATGGGTGTGGAGCTTGAGGCTAAAGGGGAAGAGATTGTTCAGCTTCGAGATTTTAATAAGCTGGTGGTTGAAAACATTCAATCCGGTCTTATGACAATTGATACTGAATACAATGTCAATTTCATTAATAAAACTACTGAAAAAATACTAGATGATGTGTTGCTATTAAATAAACCTATCAAAGAGGTGTTTTCAGGTTTTGATTTGTCATGGCTAGACAGTAAAAAACAGGTGATACGCAAGTCTAT
Organism: Bdellovibrionales bacterium; assembly: GCA_022450595.1. Lineage (GTDB taxonomy): Bacteria > Bdellovibrionota > Bdellovibrionia > Bdellovibrionales > UBA1609 > JAKUPT01. The sequence continues at coordinate 77,881 of JAKUPT010000005.1, read as the reverse complement.
TACCTATAAGAACTTTAAAGGTGAAAAACAGCTTTTAGAGTTAGTGATTTCACCTTTGCTGGATAGAAAAACAAATATTGGCTTTGTGCTTTTAATTCAGGACCTAACTGAAGTAAAAAAACTCGAAGAGCAGATGCGCCAACAAGAAAAGTTAGCAGCCGTGGGGCAATTGGCTGCTGGTATTGCCCACGAGATTCGTAACCCGCTGGCAAGCATTAGTGGCTCCATTCAAATGATGGAAGCTAGCTCGGAAACCAGTGACGAAAACAAAAAACTAATGAACATTATTTATCGTGAGATAGAAAGGCTTAATAACTTAATCACTGAGTTTTTAGAGTTTGTTCGGCCAGATGAAGTCAAAGAAGACCCTATTGATGTGAATAAACTTCTCTCAGACATTCTAGAGATGATTAGGTTCAATGATAAACTGAATCATAATGTAGAACAAGAAACTCAGTTAGAGGCCAAACAAATTATTCTCGGTAATTACGACAAACTCAAACAAGCCTTTTTAAATATTATCATTAATGCCTATCAAGCTATGGAGTCTTCTGAGAGCCCAAAGCTTACTGTGAGCACGTATGACAACAACACGGATGTCATTGTACTTATTGAGGACAAAGGCCCAGGAATGGACGCCAATCAAGTTCGTCGTATCTTTGAACCCTTTCATACGACAAAAGCAAAGGGCACCGGTCTTGGCTTAGCAGTCACCCACAAAATTTTTGAATCCCATAAAGCTGAAGTTATCGTTGAAAGTGAAGTCGGAGTGGGCACAACCTTCAAAATCATTTTCCACGAAGGCCGCGGCCGCCCCCAAGTCTCCCAACTCGCCGTCTAAACCATCCTATATGCAGCATCCCAAAAGGTACGGACTACCTTTTGCTGCAAAGAGCCTAATAGCTGCTAAGCACCAAAAGGTAGTCCGTACCTTTTGTGACAATGCATTGTAGGTGGGAAGTGGGGGCCGTACCTTTGGCGGTAAATTGTTAAGATAATTGATAAATATGCGAAATGATTAGAACATAGTAAGTAGACATCAAGGGGAAACATACATGAAGCCAAGAATATTAGTTGTTGATGATGAAGAATCAATCCGTGAATTTTTAGAAATAATGCTAAAAAAAGAAGGGTATGAAGTTTCATTAGCGGAAGATGGGGCTAAGGCTTTAGATATTATTAATAAAAAGTCTTTTGATATGGTGATCTCTGATCTTCAAATGCCTAATCTAACAGGTATTGAGCTGTTAAGAGAGGTAAAAAATCAATACCCTGACATGCTTTTTATGATGATCACAGCATTTGGGACAACAGAGTCTGCTGTTGAAGCGATGAAGCTAGGCGCTTATGATTACATCACAAAACCATTTAAGATTGACGAAGTTCGACTAAATATTGCCAACGCTTTAAGAAGCAAAAATTTAGAAGTAGAAAACAGAAACCTTAAAAAAGAACTTCAAAAAGAATACAGCTTTCAAAATTTTATTGGAAACTCTGAGCCCATGCACCGTATTTTTGATATGGTAAAAAGAGTGGCTCAAGCTCCCACAAATATTTTAATCACAGGTGAAAGTGGTACTGGTAAAGAAATGATTGCCAAATCTATTCATTACAACGGTCCATTAAAAGACAAAGCTTTTGTGACTGTGAACTGCGGAGCTATTCCTGAAAGTTTGATGGAATCAGAAATGTTTGGTCACAAAAAAGGTTCATTTACAGGTGCTGTGTCGGATAAGACCGGTCTTTTTGAAGTGGCTGATGGTGGGATCTTGTTTCTTGATGAGGTGGGTGAGCTTCCATTAAATATTCAGGTTAAACTCTTAAGAGCTATTCAAGAGCGAGTGGTTCGAAAAGTTGGTGGAACAGAAGATGTTCAAATTGACATCAGAATTGTTGCAGCCACTAACAGAGATCTTGAAGAGATGGTTAAAAAAGGTGAGTTTAGAGAAGATCTTTACTACCGATTGAATGTGATTAAAATTGAATCACCTCCTCTTCGTGACAGAAAAGATGATATTGCTATTTTAGCGAATCATTTTCTTAAAAAATATAATTCAAAGCTTGGTAAAAATATCTCTGGAATCAGTAAAGAGGCCATGGATATCCTTAAAAAATATGATTACCCGGGAAACGTCAGAGAACTTGAAAACATTATTGAGCGCACTGTAGCCCTTGAAGGCGGAGCCAGTATTTTGCCAGAAAGCTTGCCTCCATTTGTGTCCACAACTTCAGGTAGAAAGCTTGCTTCTAGTAATGAAATTGAAGTGACAGATGAAGGTGTTGATATTGATAAGATTCTTGGTCAAATTGAAAAAGAAATTATTATTAAAGCTATTCATACAGCCAACGGTGTTAAAAAACACGCAGCTAAGCTTTTAAACATTTCTTTTAGATCTATGCGTTACCGAGTGGAGAAGTACAGCTTAGGCAATATTGGTGACGATGAGTTTGATGAAGAGGCTTAATTGCATTTTACTTTAGAAGCATAATATACACGTTCTTTAAGGTCTTCAGACGCATTTAGCTCATCCATTCTTTGGCAAAGTGTGTTTGAAAGACGATCAAATTGTTCTGGACTAAGTAATAAGTTATCTAGATGACTGATAAGCTGCATGTCTGCATATAGAAATTTTGTCTTATCAAGTTTTTCATTCAAGCTGTTTATTATATTTTTTGTTTGATATTGGTTTAAGTAATCCATGCTTAATACTAACTTAAAAAGTAACCACTGATTGTCTCCGGAATTGGAGATAACCTTTTCTATCACTTGATCCTGCTCTTCTTTAGTTAATGTTTTTTCTAATAATAGCTCTAAAGCTAAAACTGGAGATCTGTTGTCCGTGAGTTTTAAAAACGGAATAATTTTACTGGCAGAAATTGTTCCTACAAACTCTGGATCAGCTTCAGATAGATTTTTTAACTGTTGAAGAGTATTAGCAATCTCTCTGTGCATATGAGTTCTATTTTTAATAAATAACTTGTTTTCTCGAAACTCTTTATCAAATTGGTTGCAGTAGTTATTTTCTTCATTAAGGCACTCAGCAATTTTTCCATAATTAGTAAGTTTGTTTTCAAACGCCTCTTTATTATCATTAGATATAATATTGCTTGAGGGGTTACCATTATAATTAGATACAATTTTGAGTGTGTTGTTTTTTTCTATTGTACTTTCACTAGTAATCTTATGAGGCGCATTGGTATTTGTTATATTGGAGTAATAAACAGAATATCCAGCGCCGATGACAAAGAGTATAGTAAGGAGTTTCTTCATAAATTAATGACCTCTTTAATATATTTGGCCGGTATCCATCCATAATTGTATGTGCTGGTTTTAATGTAGTACCACTGTGGTGTGTTGTTTCTTTCAATGATGTTTAGGATTTCAACCTCAATATGACCATTATTATTATTTCGTTTTTGAATAATAATATCTACGATCCCAGAATTATATGAATGATGTTTATATATGTTCATTGTTGTAATCTTTTTACTCAACACACCTTTATGCTTAACCTTTGTCTCTATCGGCATAAGTAGAGAACTGTGTATCATAAAAATTTTACTGCCATCTTCTGTGTAAATATTTTTGCTTTCATCTAAACACTCAGGATCTTCGTTGTAATTAACAAATGGAGCGTATTTAGGAAAAACAACAGCATACCAACTGTCGCCTTCAAACTTTTTATTTTTATAGTTAGTATATGTACCAACGACCTTTAGTGAGGTGTCTTGAGTGCTGTCGATTTGTTTTACTTGTCCACATACTTTAGTTTCATCTGTTTCAGGCTTGATCATTCTAAAGTTAGCATAGTTTTGTGTGATTAAAAAATGTGAAGGTTCATAACTATTTTCTTGCGAGTCTTCTGGGTGGTTAGCAATAGATGGATGAGATTTTCGATAACTATTATTAGTTAATATATTCAAAAATAAATTATTTTCTTTTTGTTTTCCTGATTTAAATATATTTCTAAAATTATAAACAATCTCGTCTAAGGCTTTTCGTTCAATGCTGTTTTCAGGAAGATACCTATGGTAAAAACTATTTTTATTTTTAACTACACTATCAAGACTTTGTTTAAACCCATTGTCATGGTTGTTACTTTGTGCAAAACGACACACTTTTTCTGCATCACTTGGGGCTCCATGGTTATATGTTCCAGCCCAGGTGGCTCTGACTAGGTTATAAAATGGTTTATCTAAAAGTCGTCCATCAGAAAAGGGATGGGACCAAAAATCACAATGTTTAAATTTACCATTATGTGTATTTTCAATTTTAATATATTCAATTATATTACGCACTCGATTAAAACCCTCAAGCATGTAATCAACGGCATAATCTATATTGTTATAAACATTAAAAGCATAGTCTTCAGAAACTACAAGTGGGTGATAATATATATTTAACTGGCCTATACCAAAGTCATCATGATTTGACGACGTGATTAACTGGTTTATAGTATCTTGATGCCCCAGATCTTCGCAATTGGGAGTTAGAGTTTTGTATGGATTTCTAAATGTGGCTTCTTGTAGCTGAAGAGCATATCTTCCCATGTAATTAGTTTTAGATTTTGAATAGGTCAGATCATTTTTTTTCTGTGAGCAATAGCTCGCGGGTACTTTTCTAAAATGTGTAATTCGGCTTTCGTGCTGAAAAATAGAAAGAGCTGTAATAATAAATGCATAAAAGGAATAATTTTGATCAGAGCCTTCAATATAGGGATAAAATTTAAAATCACCCACGCCAAAGTATTTAGAAGCTAGATGTCCTTCTGTTTTTTTATAATGCTCAGAGGCTCGCTTAACTATGTATCCAAAAAGATTTTGGACATATTTTTGTTTGTTCTCAGTGGATGGGTTAGCAAAATCAATGATAGGTCCTTGAGTTTTGACCTCTGGGGCTAAACTATAAAAAAAGAAACTATCTCTTTCTGCATTTGAAGAAAATAAAGCTATTGGTGTTCTTGGTGAATAGCCAGCAAATAAAGACTGAGAAATAAATAAGATTGTAAATAATACCTTGTACATACGTTCACCTCGAGGTCCTAAAATCATTTTGAATAGATTCAAAAAATAAGCCATATCTAGAAGGACATATCTGTACTCCTATTGGGCCAAAATTGTCACTGACTCAAAGCTTTGTAACATAGAATGTCACTATATGTGTGTAGGTTTTAACTCATAAGCTTTTTTAAAAGTGGCCCCTGTATGGTGAGAACCGCAGACCTTGGAATGTTGTTGCCACCATCAGGCCAATGGCTTTTAAGTTCTGAGAGACTTTCAGCTCCTTCGCCCGGATGTTGTACTGATAAAAATAAGGTTTCATAGTCTTTAGAAAAGCATGGGCCAGTAAATTCAGCACCCACGGGGGCTGAAGCCACTTGTATTGGAAGTCCCGCGTATTTTCCTTTTACGGGCACAACAAATAAGCCATTGTTTTTAAAACTGTTATAAGGAAAGTTGTTTAGTAATTTGGTGCTAATGTCTGTGGTAAACCAAAGGTTACCGGTTTTATCAAAAGCTAAGTTGTCTGGACATGAAAAGCCTGAGTCTTCACCTCCAGTTAAAAAGCTCTCATGTTGAAATTCTAATGAGGTGTGATCATTGTTTTTTTCTTTGATTTTTAAAATTGAGCCGTGAGCATTTCCTTTAGTTTTATTATTTGTTAAGGCAACATAGACTTCTTTAGTATTAGGGTGAATTTCAATATCTTCAGGCCTGTCTAATTCTGAGGCTCCAACAAAGTGAGCAGCCTCTCGGGTTCTAATGAGCATATCCAGTTGAGTTTTAAATTTCTTTTTTAGGTGAGGATTTTTGGTAATATCCAAAGGAAGCCAGCGGCCAAGTTTTAAATCAGCAACATACAATGTTCCAGACTCTAGACTGTCAGGGGTGTCACTTATAAACTTATATAAACACTCGTTGTCTTTATCATCTCCGGAATAAACCACAACTTTGTTGTTTTCAAGAACGGTGGTGGCTGACTCATGAGCAAACCTTCCCAGAGATGTGTGTTTTTTGGCTTTTCCTGTTTTTGGATCAACTTCAACCACCCAGCCATAGTGTTCCGGTGGATGGTCATAAAACAAGTGCCAGTTTAGACTTTTCTTTTTTCTTTTAAGCTTTCTATTCCCGTTATCATCAAATTCAACCTCACCATAACCGTGGTGATAGTTTTCTTCACAGGTTAATATAGTGTTCCAAGGAGTCACACCGCCAGCACAATTTGCAAAAGTACCTATGGCATGGTCTTTTCCTTGAATCTTTATATTTCCAGCAAATGGAATTTTTGTTTTAGCTGTGACTCTTAAGTTAGAGGGGTGATTTTCAATTATTTGCCATTGACCATTTTGTTTTTTGATTTTTAAAACACTTCCTCCAACAGCTAACTGTTCTTTATCGACTTGCTCTTTGGTGCGTCCCACTTCAAGAACTTTATATTCAGAGAGCTTATGTGGGTCAGCATGTTCATGATTGACCCACAAATAGGCCTCGTTATTTGAGTCTTGAATAAAAGCTATATAATCATTATTGGTGCCAAAAGATTCGGTTTCATTTATTTTATCATTCCATGCAATAAACTGCTTGTAGTTTAACTCTTTCGACAGGATCACTTGGTCAGCATCTGAAGGGGATATGGCCCAGGCCGGATTGTTTTTTGACTTCGAAGTGAGTAAACAGCCAGACAGGTGAGTGGTCAGGTAAAGGCTACCGCCTGTAACACCTAAAAATTTTAAAAATTCTCTTCTTTTGATTGTGTTCATGAGCTCTCCCTAGGAAAGAGAGCATATTCCAAAAAGCTTTAAAAATGCAAGTTGGAAAACGGTGAGGGCTTTAAGAGTTAGGCTTTGTTATTCCGTTTGAAATGCGAAACTGATGAAGGTTAAAGTGCCCGTATATTTTCTTTAGCAGCATATCATAAACTTCTGAGGCTAAGTCTTCGCGAACATCGTCGATAAACTGACCGGGCAGTTGGCCGAGCTTTTTAAGCTGTCCTAAGTACTTATCCACCACTTCAGAGACAAATTCATCCTCATTGTGGTCATCCACGTGAACAGTGAACAGTAGGTCTTCAAATATGTTATACAATTGGTCATCAACTTTTAGTTTACTCATAAACAGGCTCCATATATTCTGAATCTGTATAAACTCATTCGGTGAAGATTTTCATTTGTTTAAGTGATTTGCTAAATTTTAAACCTAAGTACGTTGTATGAAAGCCCTGAATTATCAAGAAGTTACTAACATTGTCGAAACCTTAAACAAAAACTTGTCTGGGGCGAGGCTTCAAAAGCTTTCTAGCCTATCTAATGGTGTTGTATTAGAATTTTACAATAAAGGTGAACTGAGCTCATTGTACGTTGATTTAGGTAAAGTGCCCTTTGTATATATCGAGCAAGCTAAGCTTAAAAAAACAAAGCAGCAAGTAAAGCCAATTGAAGTGTTTTTAAAGTCTCATTTTATAAATTCTGTCTGTCAGGTCGTCACACAGCCAGACACTTCAGAAAGGCTACTGCAGCTTCAGTTTTCGGATGAACGTTTTATTGAAGTGCAGTTGTCGCCACATGCTAAAAATATATCAGCCTTTGCTAACTCCAAGTCCATCCACTTTAATAAGCCGGTAGAGCTTTCTCAGCCCTCTGTGGGGTACAAACCTAGTCAGATTAGAAGTTATGATCAGCTTTATGGGGAGTTTAAAGCACTGAACAAGCCCAAGGACCAGTCTCAAGTTAAAAAAAGCAATGAGAAGCAAAAGAAAAAAATAAAGCAAGATATCGAAAAACATCACAGCCAATTGTTAGCTTATCAAGAAATGAGAGCTTTTATAGAAAGCTATCATGGGGACTGGGCAGAGAAGACAACAGAAGTGCCAGAGAATTTAAAGCCTTATTGGGATGATGATGTTCCTGTTTATGCTAACTATGAAAAAGCCAATGAAAAAAATAAAACCTTAGAAGCAAAGCACCAAAGAGCTCTAATGCAACTTGATAAGCCGGTGAAAAAGCCTAAGTCAAGCCAGCCGCAAGCCTATAAAAACATTGATGTGGCCACAAGAAAACTTGAGCTTGAGTCAGGAGTGTCCGCTTTTATTGGTAAATCAGCTAAAGACAACCTGTTGCTTTTAAGGAATGCAAAACCTTGGTTTTTATGGATGCATTTAAAAGATCTACCGGGCTCTCATGTGATTGTAGTCAAAAATAAATCTCAAAAGTTATCAGAAAAAGACTTATATTCTGTGTCCAAATGGCTATTAAACCAGCAATTTCAAAATAAAAAACATAAAATGGGTGAAAAGTTTGAGGTGATCTACACTGAGTGCCGCTTTGTACGTCCAATCAAGGGCAATAAGGCTGGTTTGGTTAATTATCAAAACGAAAAGGCTATAACGGTGAAGTTTGAATAAGAAGCGATGCGATATAGCTATTTAGAATTGTAAAATTGAATGAGAATAAACCCTAGCTATTGGGGAGGCTAAGGTTGATTGAAGTTCAAAATCTAACAAAACATTATGGCAATATCACTGCTATAGATCAATTAAGCTTTAGCATCAAACCTGGACAACTTGTTGGATTTTTAGGTGCAAATGGCGCGGGTAAAACAACCACTCTTAACACTATGGCCGGCGTCTTATTACCGTCCAGTGGAGATGTTTTGGTTGAGGGCAAGAGTATCTTCAACAACCTTGCAGCTCGCAAGCATATTGGATATTTACCGGACCAGCCACCATTAATTGATAGTCTTACAGTGAGAGAGTATTTAAACTTTGTAGCTCAACTAAAAGAGATTCCACCGCGAGAGGTGTTAAAAGAGATTGGTCGAGTGATTGAGCTCTGTCAGTTGCATGAAGTTGAGTCTAGAGTCTGTGCTGTGTTGTCCAAAGGCTATAGGCAAAGAGTGGGGCTTGCACAAGCCCTTATTGGAAAACCAAGGTGTTTAATATTAGATGAACCAACTGTGGGCCTTGATCCTGTGCAAATTTTTGAATTTCGTCGTTTATTGAGGTCCTTTAAAGACGAGCTAAGCATTTTTATGTCTACCCATATACTTTCTGACGTGGAAGCTGTTTGTAATGACGTGATTGTCATTGATCGCGGCAAAGCTATTATTCAGTCAAGTATTCATGACCTGTTAAGCCAGCACCAGGAGCATCAAAAAATTTGGATTCAATCTTCAGATATTGAGAAAATGACAGCTTATATTAAAGGGCAATCACAGGTAAAGTTTTTAGAGGCAAAGCCAAATGCTGTGTTAGTGGAGCTTCAAGTGAATGAACTTTCTTCTCAAGCATTTTTAAAACAATTAGTTGAGAATCAATTTGCTATTAGTGAATACAAACATGAAGCTATTCATTTAGAAGATATATATTTAAACTTAAGGTGAAAATGCAAAAAGCGATCGTAATTTTAAAAAAAGAACTAAAGACAATAGTAATTAGCCCTATTTTTTTGGTTATATTATCCACAGTGGCTTTTATCTGGAGTTATGTGTTTGTTCGCTCTGTGATTGAATTTGAACAAAGCATTCACACAGAATCCATTCTTGGCAGTGGGGATTTGCAGACAATTATAAATTCATTTTTATCTATCAATTATATTATATTTATTTTTTTAACACCAATCATAGCTATGAAGTTACTTGTCGAAGATAAAAATAATGGCAGTTTTAATCTATTACTTTTTACGCCTAACAGCACATGGTCTATTGTTTTGGGGAAATATCTGGCTGGGCTCTGTGCAATTTTAATCTTCTTATTAGTTTCACTGGCTTACCCTTTAGGCGTAGGTCAAAGTGTGGGTTTTGATCAAAGCTTAACTTTAACCGCTTATTTGGGAATGTTTTTTCTCTCACTTACTTTTTTTTCAGTAAATAGTTTGATTTGCAGTTTTGTAAGATCAAGTTTTTTAGCTATTATTTTATCTGTAATTGCCAATATTGGATTACTTATGGTGGGAGATATGAGCCTAATGCCATCCAACAACTTTTTCTCAGAACTGGTTATGCAGGTTTCTGTGGCTCGTCATTTTAGTCTGTTGTCTCAAGGTGCTGTTGCCATTTCAAGTCTAGTGTTTTTTTTGAGTATTAATTTTTTATGTATTTATTTAATGGAAAAAGTTGTGTCTTTATCAAGGTGGAAATAAATGAAACTTCGAGTTTCGCAAATTTTATTCTTTTTATCTGTTCTTAGTCTTTTTATTACTTTAGGGGCTAGATACGTTTTAGGGGTGTGGATTAACTTATTGTATTTGCCCTTAGGCTTTTTTGTGCTTTTTATCTTAATATCAAGTGTATTAGCCAGGAAACAGATTATTAATTTCTTAAAAACACCTACGACGGTTAAGGGTGTGGGCTTTGGTTATATTTTACTGTTATCTTTGGCCTTATTTGTAAGTATTAATTTTATAGCGATTAAGGTCGATAAAAGCTTTGATTTTACTAAAAACAAACTGTTTACACTTTCTGACACATCTTTAAAAATCTTAGAAAATATTAATTCCCCCATAACTTTTAAAGTTTTTTATTATGGTCAGGCTGACAACACGGTCTATTATCAAATGGACCCCATACTCAAGCTATATAAAAATAATTCTAAAAAAGTAAAAATTGAAAAAATAAATATATTTAATGAACCAAAGCTCAGCACGAAGTATTTGCAAAACTCCACCAGAAAAAACATGGGCTCACATCTTTTTGTGCAAATGGGTGAACAGTATTCTGAAATCGAGTCACCCTTTCAAGAAAGTCAAATTAGTAAAGCTATTTATAGACTTTCAAATCCAAAAATTCACAAAATATATTTTGTTCAAGGGCATTATGAGCCCGAACTTGATAGTGATCAGGCTCATGGACTGTCTAAACTTTCAGAAGACCTAAAGAGCTGGGGATTTATTGCTGAGAGCTTAGATTTAAATTTGTCTCAAACTATTCCAAGCGATGCTTCTGCTTTAGCTATAGTTGGTCCTAGAATCGCTTTTTCTACAGAAGAACTGAAAATATTAAGAGATTACGGGCGATCTGGTGGTAGATTTTTTATTGCTATAGATCCTGGTGAAAAGCATAACATGCAACTATTAACTAAAACCATGGGTGTTCAGTTTAATAATGATATCGTTGTTGATAGTACTTCTAAACTGGGTCAGTCTGTAGTTGTTGCTCAAGCTGAAGCACAAACTAACCATAGCCTTGTAGATAGCTTGATGGGCGAGGCTCTAGCGCTACCTTTGGTATCTTCTATGGTAGCTGATCGCCAAAGAAGCCCAAGCATTGAAGTTTTGCCAATTTTAAAGTCTTCTGAGTCATCAGTCACGATCTCAGAGGCTACAACACAAAAAGTTTATGATCGTCCCTCTTCTTATATTGTGGCTTTCTTGTCTCAAGGCCGAATTCCAAAGCTGGGTGAGCAGGTAAGCACTGTGCAAAACAGCTATAAAGCCGTTATTGTTGGAGATTCTGATTTTTTATCTAATAAATATGCTCACTCATTTGCGAATCTTAGCTTTGCTCAAAGTGCTTTTGCGTGGTTAAGTGATCAAGATGAATTATTAAATATTCCTTTAAAGGTGGCCGATCGTAAAACTTTATACCTAACTGAGTTTCAGCGTCTGGGAATAATATTTGGAAGTATTTTATTTCCTGTGTTTATTTTGATCGTAGCATTTATTTTATGGCTTAACAGACGGAAGCATCAATGAAGCCTAAATATAAAAGTTTGAGTCTAGTGGTTGTAGCCTTTGTTGCAACCGCGATTTGGTTATATATAAGTGAAAAACAGCAAAAAGATCATTTGCTGCAAGAGTCTTTGATATTTAAAGACAGGCTTAATGACTGCCGTGAGATCGAAATCAAAACTTCAGAAATTTCACTTAAGCTTTTGAAAAAAAATGATAGGTGGGAAATCACATCTCCTATCCAAGATCTAGCAAGCCCGGCTGGCGTTCGAGCCTTGTTAAAGCCGATACAATCACAACAGTATCAAAAGCTTGAAACCAATAAGCCAAAATCAGCTTTTGGTTTAGATCAACCACAAATGAGTTTTGAAGCTCGATGTTCTAATAGAGACTATAAATTAATGTTTTCCAAGCAGTTAGGACCAAGTAAAAACCATTATATTTATTCTAAAGGTGAGCTATATGTTGGTAACTTTATTTGGAAAAACTTATTTGATATCAATCTCTCATACCTGAGGGAGTCTTACATACTTTCTAGTAGTATTGAGGATATAAAAAAAATAACATACTTTCAAAAAGAGCTTAAACAGCCAATAGAGATAGAGTTGATTGATCAAAAATGGGTCTCTAAAAACAATCCAATCAACACAAAACAAGTAAATAAATACTTAAAGGGCTTAGAGAATCTCTCTTCACAGTCTTTTTACTCAAACTTTATTTCAAAAAAAATATTGTCACAAACGAATTTAATCAGTCCCATTTTAAAAATTTCTATTGAGTATCAAGACGGTTTTGAAAACAGGAACTGGAAGCTGGCATTAGGTGAGAGTCAGGGACACTACTATGTGACCACATCCAGCAGGAATCCAATTTTTGAGATTAGCACTAAAGATGCAAAAAATATGTTATGGTCTATTAGTGATTTTAAGGAATCACCTAAAAAGGAAGTACAAAGTGATTAAAATTAAATCTCCCACTCGCATTGATTTGTCTGGCGGTACACTTGACTGTTGGCCTTTGTATAGCTTTTTATCTGGAAGTTATACTGTAAACTTATCCATCAATATATTTACCTGTGCAGAGCTAGAGGTGTTAAAATCTAGTAAAGCAGTAAAGATTCACTTAGTTGATTTAGACTATCAAAAATCCTTCCAAGACTTTGATGAGTTTTTAAGTTGTAAAGACCCAGAGTTAAAACTTGTACAAGTGATTACTAATTACTTTAAACCCAGCTTTGGCTTTGAATTAATAACATCATCAGAAAGTCCAGTGGGCGGAGGTTTAGGTGGAAGCTCGAGTTTAACAATAAGTATTATTAAAGCCTTCTTAAAGGCTTTAAATAAAAATATGTCTCCTCATTCAATGGTTACTTTAGCTCATAACTTAGAAGCTGAAATATTAATGACTCCCACTGGAACCCAAGACTACTATCCCGCCGTTCAGAGTGGATTAAATATTATTCAGTATGACCATAGTGGCTTTCAGTCAAAGTGTTTAAAATTTGATAATTTTGAGTTTGGAGAAAAACTTTTTTTAGTAGATACTGGCAAAGCTCACCACTCTGGCCTGAATAACTGGCAAGTTATCAAAGCTGCTGTTGAAAAAGATCAAAAGGTTTTAAAGCACTTAGAGAATATAAAAGTAATCAGTGAAAAATGCGTGCAAAACATTACAAGTAATAACTGGAATAAGCTTTCAGAGCTTTTTCAGCAAGAGTTTAATGAGAGAGTGGGCCTGACAGCCGCTTTTACCAGTCCTGAAATTGAAAGTTTAAAAACACATCTATTGGAGGATGGTGCTGATGCTGTTAAAATATGTGGAGCCGGTGGTGGTGGGTGTGTTTTGGTTGTGGCCGATAAACTCAAACACCAACAGTTATTTAAAAGAGTAGAAGAACTTAAATTTAAACCTATAAAGATAAAACCAGTATTTGATGAAGAAAAAGAAAACAGCTAAAAAAACATTTAAATCAATTCGTTTTGCAGGAGTAAGTCTAACAGGTGGAAAGACAGACAAAACTTCTGTGGCTGTGATTGAATACTTTCCTTCTGAAAAAAAAATCTTTTTATCTTATCTTTATGACAATATTAAATCAGACAAGCAAAAATCCGCCGATCAATCATTATTTGAGTTATTAAATGACACACACAAATCTGTAAAACATATAGCCATTGATGCGCCTTTGACGCCCCCAAAATGTATGCGTTGTCGTTTAAAGTGTCCTGGATATGAGGTTTGTAAAGAGCCTGAAATTAAATGGCTTCGTAGTTTGTACAAAAAAAAGAACAAACAAAAAAATCCAAAAAAGATATTTACTCCCTATACAGAAAGGTGCGTTGAGACCTATATTTCAACCGAATTAGAAGAGCCTTTTATAAGATCCCATGCAATGGGTGCTAATATGGCTCCTCTATATGCACGCGCCCATTTTTTAGCAAGGCGTTTAGGGAAGAAGAATTTTATAGAAGTGTATCCCAAGCTTAGCTTATGGCGTATGGGGCGTTCTTTGAATATTCAAAAATCTTATTTGCGACACCATAAACACGCTGTAGACGGTGAAAATATTCGTGAAGTGTTATTGGAAAAATTAAGTGAAAAAAATGTGGCTTTTCTATATGATCAGGATCGTAAGATAATGATCAAGCACAAACATGCTTTTGATGCTTTTATCTGTGCTATGACGGCTTTATTTAACGAGCTGGATTTGTGTGAATCTCCACCGCAAGGCTTTCCAGAAGATGAGCCTTGGATATACTTTCCTCAAAAAAAATTAACTTGGGGCTTTATTAGTTAAGGTTTAGTAATGGCTGATTGGAAAACAAGAGCAGAAGTGCAACAGGATGTGGTTTTTTTCTCTCACACTCTGGAAGAGAATGAGAAAAATGCTGACGAAGTGTTTATTTGGGATTTAGATAAAACCTATTTAGACACCAAGTTTGAAACTTTCAAAGGGCTTATAAAAACGGCTCTAGAGAGAGGTTTTCAGAAAAAAAACGTACCGGGCACCTCAGAACTTGTGATGGCACTAAAAAAAGCCCACTTTGTAAAAAAAGAAACTGATTTTTTACCTATTTATTTTATTACGGCCTCACCTCCTCAAATGGAAGAGCGTATTGTTGAAAAGCTAGAGTTTGACGGTTTCCGTCCTTATGGAATTTTTTGTAAAGACAATCTTCAAAATTTAAGACCAGGTCGTTTATGGCGTTTGACCAAGCAGGTTGGATATAAGTTGCAGGCCCTAATGCAGCTGCGTTTAAGGTTGAAACCTGATGTCAGGCAGGTGCTTTGGGGGGATGACAGTGAGTCGGACGCATTAATCTATTCCTTGTATTCTGATATTTGCACTCGCAGATTAAATCAGACTGAAATAAAAAAAATTTTAAAAAACTTTAATGTCACAGGCCCTCAAATGGATAAAATCTTTGAGCTTCAAGGGCGTATGCCGGCTTCAGACCCTGTAGAAAAGATTTATATCAATCTAGCTGCAGACACGGACTCTGAGTACTATATTAAGTTTGGTCGCAGAACTTTGCCTAGCTTTAACAGTTTTCAAACAGCACTTGATTTGTATCAAGATCATCGAATTGGCATGGAACAGGTGATTCAGATTGCCCAAGACTTATTGCTCAATTATGACTTCACAACTGATGAGTTGGAGTGGAGTATTGATGATTTGGTCCGCAGGCAAATACTGGCCGATGAAACTTTGCAAGAGATTTTTCCGGCTCTTAAAAGTCATGGGCTTATTCATCATTTATTTGAACTGTCCATGCCAGCAAAACCCATCAAAGAGTCTCGCAATGGCCGTGTGTACTGCTTAGAGGGTAGTTTTGAGCCATGGATTCCTGAGAATATAGATTATATCCACGACTATAGATAACAACTTCTTTTTATTTAATAAGATGAGAATTTATTCGAATAAAAGTGGATAACTTCTAAAAATAATCTCACCCTTATATTTAGGTAATTTTATTCGTTCAAAAACAGACAGTAAGCAATTCATCAACTCTGTGTCTTCAATATCAGTGCTCAAAATTTTTGCGTTTTTAATCACTCCAGTGGGATGAATTTCAAGCCCAATCATCACCTGGCCTTTAACAGTGCCAAGATCTCTCACTCGGTTGACTTGGCAGTTTTGAAGCTTTTCTGTTTGCTCTGCTATGAGTTGATCTAAAAAGGCATTGTCTGGTTCAGAATCTAAGACCTCTGCTATTTTTTTGTTGGTTTTTGGTTTGTCAACGGCTTTGGGTAGGTCGTTGAACTGATCGGAAACTATGAGTGGGGCTTGAGTGATAGCATCTTTTACAATAGGTCTATAAGTGACAGGGCTGGGATTTATTTTTGTATTTGGGGCGTAAAATTTAGAGTTTTTTAAAATTTTAAATGCTTTATCTTGCCCAGCAACTGGGAGGTACTCACCTGAGTGTAAAATAAGAAGTAAATTATCTTTGTGTTTTTTGAAACTCGCCGTTGCAGAAATTAATTGGAATTCAAAATTTGAGTCTTTAAGTTGAAACTCTGCTTTCGCATTATTTTCAAATTTTATAGGTGTGTTGAAATGGACTTCAGTTTGACCATTTACGGCTTGAGATCTATAAAAAATACCACCAGATTGAGGCGTCATTATTGCCACGACAGCGTCGTTTTGTGGAGTTTGATCAAACCATGTTGCAGCAAATTTTTGTGGGACCTTTGTGAGCACTGCAACAGACAGTGCTACAAAAAGTAAAATAGCAAACAAGTTTCTCATTATTATTTAGCGTCTGACGGCTTTTGCCCTTCATCAGCCTTATTTGGCTGTGGGTTCAACGGTTGTTCTTGGGTGGGAACGTAGTCATCTACAGCACTAGATCCGCCAGAACTTGTTTTGTTTGCCAGTACAATGCTTGTTACAGCAAAAACAATGGCTAAGTAAGTGGTGATTTTAACTAAAACGTTGGTCCCGCCAGAGGCTCCAAAGACTGTGTTTGAAGATCCGCCGCCAAATACACCCATAGCTCCGCCTTTAGAGTCCTGTAAAAGAACTAAAACGACTATAAGTACTGACATGATGATGTGTATCACTGACCATAATGCAATCATAAATATCCTCCAAAGCTGGCAAGTATAGGGGAACTCCTATGTGAAGTCCAACGATTTGTACAGGTTTAAGTTTAAATCCTGCGTTACTAAATGGATTTGAATCTCTGGGATGATTTTGGTTTATTAGCTAAGTTGTACCGCACTCATTTTAAATAGGAGTTAAAATTGAAGAAATTTATTGCCTTTGAAGGTCTTGATGGGGCGGGAAAGTCCACTCTTATTCAGAGCTTAGTGGAAGAGTTGAAAAAACAACAAAAACCCTATGTCCTCACCCGGGAGCCGGGAGGCACAGAGCTGGCTGAAAAAATCCGTCAGCTATTACTTTCTACGGATGTTGAAAAGCCCAGTGAAAAAACGGAGTTATTACTGTATGAAGCTTCTAGAGCGCAGCATGTGAGCCAAGTGATTGCCCCCGCTCTTGAAAAAGGTGAGTGGGTCATTTGTGACCGGTTTACGGCGTCTACATTAGCCTTTCAGGCCGGGGGGCGTGGTTTAAGTGAAAGTGATATCCATTGGCTGAACAAATATGCCACTGGAGGATTAGAGCCCAGTTTGACTGTTTTATTAGACATTGACGTGGACAGCTCCCAAAAAAGATCAAGTGGAAGAACAGATAGGGAGCTTGACCGTATGGAGCGAGAAAAAAGAGAGTTCCATGAAGCGGTGAGAGTCCACTATTTGAAACAGGCCAATCAAAATCCCTCAAAATGGCTTGTGCTTCAGGCAAAAGACAGTGTTAAACAGCTTTCAGAACAACTATTAACTTTTTTAAGGAAGAACTCTTGGCTTTAAAACCACTTTTACAACACACACAACTGCTTGAGACTTTAAAGTCGGCCATTGATCAGCAAAAGTTGGCCTCGACTCATATTATTTCTGGCAGTCCTGGGGTGGGGAAAAAGCTGTTTTCATTGCATGTGATTCAGTACTTATTTTGTGACCACAAAAACAACTACCAAGCCTGTGGAGAGTGTGGCAGTTGTCGGAAAATCCAAAACACTCAACATGAGGGCTTACATATTGTGGAGCCTCAAGGGGCGCAAATTAAAATTGAACAGGCTCGAGAGGTCATTCGATTTCTATCTTTAAAATCTCAAATGCAGCCTCAGGCCGTACTTATTCTTGAAGCTCACAAAATGAACCCTCAAACAGCCAATGCGCTTTTAAAAGTTATCGAAGAGCCACCTGAGAACTCTTACTTTTTTATCTGCACCTCAAGTTTGTCGGCCATGCTGCCAACCATCAGATCAAGAAGCCAAATTTGGAGGCTTCCAAATTTAAAACCCGAGACCTTAAAAACTATATTTCCTCAAGCTGAAGAAACCTTAATCCTTTCCGCTCAAGGGCGAGCCGACCTTTTAGAGAAAAGCTTTAGTGAGAGCACCACAGAGCTTCATAATAAGTCTTTTGCTGTGTGGAGTGAGAAGTTTTCATCAGTGACCGTGTTGGATGAGTTTCAAGAGGAATTGAAGTCCAGAGAAGACTTTGTGACATTACTGTCTTTATGGCAGCAACAAATTCGTGATGCTTGTTTTATAAAATCTGGTCGACCCAAAAATGTGATTTTTTCAAAACATCAAGAGCAATTAAACGCACTCACACAGCTTAGTTTTGAGCAGTTAGAAAAGCTTTTTTGTCACTGTTTGGACATGCAGCAAGAGATGAACTATAATGTGGACAAGTCTTTAATGTTGCAGAATTTTTCCTTGAAGGTGAAGGAGTGTCAGAGTGTCTCATTGGATTGATGTACATACACATTTAAACATGCTTGAGCCTGAAGTAGAAGAGATCAAACAGCGCTGTTTAGACAATGACGTGCAAAAGGTCATTAACATTGGAACGGGTGAAGACAACAAAACTGTTTTTGAAACGAGCAAAAAACACTTCCCATTTTCTTACTGCAGCCTAGGTATGCACCCTCACGATGCCAAAGATTTCACTCAAGAGATTGAAGACCATATTGTGTCATGTCTTAAAGAGCCCAATGTTGTGGCCATAGGTGAGATTGGACTTGATTACTATTACAATCATTCCCCTCGTGAGGTCCAAATAGATGTGTTCAGGCGTTTTATGGAGCTGGCAAAGCAGCACAAGTTACCGGTTCAAATCCACACCCGTGATGCGGACGATGACACCATTGCTGTGCTGGAGGAGTTTAAAGGTCAAGTCACTGGTATCATTCATTGCTTTACTGGAACTAAAAGATTGGCTGAAAAATCTTTAGAATGTGGTTTTAACATCTCAATCAGCGGCATTGCTTCATTTAAAAATGCCAAAGATTTAAGAGAGACCTTAAAAATTGTTCCCTTAGACCGACTACATGTGGAAACAGATGCTCCTTTCTTAACTCCAGTGCCATTTCGGGGCAAAAAAAATGAACCAAGCTATGTGGTTCATGTGGCAGAAGCTGTGAGTGATATCCACAATATCTCGATTGAGCAGCTTAAAGAGCAAGCCTATCAAAATGCTTTAAAAATGTTTCCAAAGCTCAAAAATTAAATATGTAAAAGGCTCCTTTGCATAGGATTCCTCAGACACGGTGTTGATAGCTGATCTAAACGTTGCAGGTCTTAGCACGTAGTGGTATTAAAACAGCTTTAAACAAGGAGCTTATAGTGAGTCGAGTAAAAGTCGGTATTAATGGTTTTGGTCGTATTGGTCGTATTTTATTTCGTGCAGGTTTTGAAAAGCTAGAGATCGTTGGCATAAACAATGTTGGTGATGTTAAGGCCATGGCCCATTTGTTAAAATATGACAGCACCCATGGACGCTTTCCAGGGGAGGTCAGCTATGATGACAATAACCTTATTGTAAATGGAAAAAAGATTCCCGTTTCAAGAACTCGTAATCCAGAAGAAATTCCATGGAAAGATTGGGGCGTAGACCTAGTGCTTGAGTGCACAGGTGCTTTTAAAAAACCTGAAGAGTTTGAAAAGCACATTACAGCCGGAGCTAAAAAAGTTTTAATTTCTGCTCCCGCACCCGGTGCTGACTTAACTATTGTTTATGGAATTAACCACGAAGAGTATAACCCCTCAGAGCACAGATACATCAGTAATGCTTCATGCACCACGAACTGTTTGGCTCCTGTGGCAAAAGTGCTTCACGAGTCTTTCGGTATTGAGTCTGCAATGATGACCACTGTGCATTCATACACCAATGATCAAAGAATTTTGGATGCTACTCACAAAGATTTAAGACGTGCACGTGCCGCAGCCGTCTCTATGATTCCAACTACCACTGGCGCTGCAAAAGCTGTGGGTATGGTTCTTCCAGAGCTTAAGGGAAAGATCGACGGCCTAGCTGTAAGAGTTCCAACACCTAACGTGAGCATGGTGGACTTTGTGTTTCAATCCAGCAAAGCCGTTTCTGTGGATGCCATTAATAAAGCTTTAATCGAGGCCTCTGAAAGCAACCTTAAAGGTGTTCTTGCCTGTGAAAACGATGAGCTTGTGAGTTGTGACTTTATTGGCAATGAAAACAGCTCTATTGTAGATTTACCCAACACGATGGTTATGGGTGATAAGATGGCTAAAGTCTTTTCATGGTATGACAACGAAATGGGCTTTTCTCACAGAATGGTCGACATGGCGATTTACATGCAAGAAAAAGGACTATAATGGTGAAATCAAAAACTCTTTCAGAGATCAAATGCATTGATGAAATGGATATTGCAGGAAAAGTGGTATTTATCCGTGTCGACTTTAACACCCCCATGGTGGATGGCAAAATCTCAGACGACACTCGCATTCGAGCAGCCCTTCCAACCATCGAGTACGCGATCAATGCTGGCGCCAAGGTTGTGCTAGGTTCTCACTTTGGCAGACCTAAGGGAAAGTACGACAAGAAATACTCACTAGAGCCTGTGGCCAATCGCTTATCAGAGCTTTCAAGTTGTGAAGTGCTTTTGGTGGAAGAGCCGACCAGTGAAGCCCCTAAAGCTTTACTTAAAACCTTAAGACCAAAGCAAATTCTCTTGTTAGAAAACCTAAGATTTGATCCGTCAGAGACAGCCAATGGCTCTATGATTCCAGACGCCATTAAAGAGTACGCCGACATTTACATCAATGACGCCTTTGGAGCCAGTCATAGAGCACACTCAAGCATTGTGGCCATGGCCCATGAGTTTCCTCAGCGAGGTATTGGCTTTTTGATGAAAAAAGAAGTGGAAATGCTGGATAAAGTACTACTTGCCCCAGATCATCCTTTTGTGGCCATAATTGGTGGAGCTAAAGTGAGTGATAAAATTGAAGTGATAGAGGCTCTTGCTAAACAAGTGGACGTGTTTATTATTGGTGGCGCTATGGCCTATACTTTTTTAAAAGCTATGGGCAAAGAGGTGGGCACCTCTCTGGTAGAAAAAGACAAACTGACCTTTGCAAAAAACTTTTTAGAGCGCATGAGCACTCGTGAAAAAACAGTGCTTCTGCCCGTCGATCATGTTGTTGCTGAGAGCTTTAATGCTAAAGACTCTAAAACCACTGAAGATGAAAACATCCCAGAAGGCTATATGGCCCTTGATATTGGCCCAAAATCTGTGGCTCAATTTGGTGTAGCCATCAGAGAAGCCAAGTGTGTATTTTGGAACGGCCCCATGGGTGTTTTTGAAAACCCACTGTTTGCTAAAGGCACTTTTGGTATTGCAAAGCATGTGGCTGACAATAATGAAGCTTTAACCATTGTGGGCGGCGGAGACTCGGTCTCGGCAGTCACACAAGCAGGAG
Source organism: Bdellovibrionales bacterium (assembly GCA_022450595.1). GTDB lineage: Bacteria > Bdellovibrionota > Bdellovibrionia > Bdellovibrionales > UBA1609 > JAKUPT01. Next base: position 56,412 of record JAKUPT010000005.1, on the reverse strand, counting down.
TGAGCGACAAGCTTTCTCATGTGTCAACAGGCGGAGGAGCCAGTCTTGAGTATTTAGAGGGCAAACCTCTTCCTGGACTCCTAGCTCTGAGAGGAAAAAAGATTCACCAAGCATCTGAAGGACAAGACTAATGCAAAGATCCCAAGACAAACCCATTGTAGCCGGTAACTGGAAAATGAATAAAAACGCAAGAGAGAGCATCGAGTTCTTTCAAGGGTTTTTAAGAGAAATCACTGAAGAAACCGAACAGTCACAATTTATTTTGTTTCCTCAAAATATAAACCTACTGGCAGCCAAACAAGTTTTAGGCTCTACAAAAGTAGGCTGGGGCGCTCAAAACTGCTACCCCAAAGAGTCGGGAGCCTTCACCGGTGAAACCTCTCCTCAAGCCTTGAGTGAAGTGGGAGCCCAGTATTGTTTAATTGGTCACAGCGAAAGAAGAACCATCTTTCAAGAGTCTGATGAGTTCATCGCCGATAAACTTGTCACCCTTCAAAGCTGGGGAGTCACTCCCGTTCTTTGCATTGGTGAGACCAAAGAGCAAAGAGACCAAGGCAAAACCGAAGAGGTGTTAAAAAATCAATTAGAAATAGGCCTTTCAAAAAACCGCATCGAATGCCCACTCATGATTGCCTACGAACCCGTTTGGGCCATCGGTACTGGCGATGTGGCCACCCCCGAACAAGCAGGCCTTGCTCACAAATTTATCCGATCAGAACTCGCCACCAAATACACCGAAGACTACGCCAACCAGACCGTGATCATGTACGGCGGCAGTGTAAAACCCGACAGCTCCAAAGCGCTTTTTGCTCAAGAGCACGTGGATGGCTTTTTAGTCGGCGGCGCTTCACTTGAGGTGAGTTCTTTTATTGCGATCTATAAAAATTCTTAAAAATATTAGTAAAATTAAAGCAAGGAATAGAAGTCGTTATCATTATTGATGAACTAATATCTATTATTGCTCATGCTCTAAAGCTTGTGTATTAGAGCTCATTTCAAATAGACTCTAAGATTTTCAAAAAAATTGACAATATGCATATATATGTATATTATATGTATATTATACGCATAAAATATATGTGTATTTATAATCTTAGGGTGAGAAAAGGAATCTATGAGATGCCTAAAGTGCTTGATTTGCTGCATGGGTTAGCTGTGTATGTTTACTATTACGATCATGGAAACCCTCATTGTCATGTACTTAAAGGCAAAAAAGGTAATTTTGAAGCAGAGTTAAAAGTTGAGTTGAACTCTTGGAAAGTTTTAGCGGTTAGCGGATTTTCTTATCGGGATTGTAAAAGAATAATTGAACAGCTTCAAAATAATTCTGACCGACTAAAGGAGGCTTGGGATGAGTACAATGAAAGATAAAATAAATTATGGAGAAAAAGATCTGCTCTCAAAAGATCAAATTAATGAAGCTTTTGAACCTAAAAATATGAAACAAAGGGTTACGATTTTTTTAGATGCAGACATTGTCGATTATTTTAAGCAAAAAGCAAAATTAGAGGGGAATAAATATCAAACTCTGATTAATAATCATCTAAGAAAGGCAACTTACAATCAGTATGAAGATGAAAGCCTTTTATTTCAACTTGAGGCGATGAAAGAAAAAATAAATTTTCTGTTTAACCAGCTTAATATCGATCAAAAGCCCATTGAAAAGAAGGTTCAAAAGTCACAAAGACAAACAAGAAAAAAAGCTAGTGGAGAATCATAAATAAATTGAAAACTATGGCTATATCAAAAAACTCTTACTACTAAGAAAATGTAGTATATTTATAATAAAGAATTTTATAGCTCACATAGATATTGTGGTTTATTGATGAGATCTTCATTTAATAAAATAATATAGTATCGGTGCTGTTTTAGATTCCAATATTAGGTTAGCCCAAAGATTTCCATTTGCAGTAATCAATTAAGCTTTGCTCACCTTGACCTTAATAAAAGAAAAAACATGGGTATATAACTCATGAATTCCCCAATTTAAAGAATTTATTTTTTATTAAATTATTTTTATAAGCCATATACTGATTATGCTCCCGGCACAAAAGCCTAAGGTTATTAATATCGCTATCTCCTCCAATTGCCACAGGCTTTATATGATCAAACTCTAATTGAAACTTAGACTCACACTTTCTTTTAGTCTGCGGATCTCTATAGCTACAACAGCCACCATCACGAAACCAAACCTCATTTTTAACAGTAGGGTGAATATATCTTTGGTTCCTATACTTCAATTTGCCGCATGGCTTCTTCGGCGCCGAAGTGATTTTATTATGATTTCTTTTAGGTCGTTTTGACTCTTCTTTATTCATTATCTTTTTTCTACGTCTAACCTCACATAAAGCCAAGTCAGTCAATGTATGTAACAATTCATTCATATTAGGGTTCACATGTTTATGTGAAAGTAAGTTTTTAAGCTCTTCAATTTTATTTAACAATTCTTGATCAGCAATAAATTTAATTTCAGTTTGAGTATTATTGATCACTCTTTTTGAATCATTTTTTATAGCAGATAGGGGAGAAAATTCTCGAAGAATTGTTTCACTTTGTCTTGTCGTCTTATTTTCAACCTTTTCTAAAAGCTTAATCTTTTGAGCTTTTGAAATGACATTATTATTTTGTTTTCGTTCCACTGTCGCTACTTTTTGAACTTGAGCTAGGTGAGTTAAATTAACACCTCCACTTAAAACTTTTTGTTTTACCTCTGGTACTTCTTTTAAAAGCTTCATAGCTTGAATTCTTCTATACGCTGCGGATTCAGAATAACCTAGTTCTTTGGTGCAAAAATCAAATAGGCTTTTAAAACCCATTTGTAAATATAGTTTTTTGTCATTAATCATTAAAAGGTGATGTAAAATCTCAACTAAAATAACTCTTTCCTGTTGAACCAATTTTTTTGCTTTAGCAAGCAGTTCATCACTTGTAAGTTTTAATAATGATTTATAAATTGATGGATTCATAAGTATCTCCTCTTCATTTGAAAACCACTTTATCATAGGTTTTATTTTTGATTTTTTAGCTGTTATAAGCTTTTCTTGAGTGGGATTTAAAAGAAGATGAAAGGCTTGATGAACATTTATTTTAAGCGCTATAGTGGCGAAACTTTTAGCTTTCAATGAGCTTATATGCAATAGTTAAAAGCTAGTTTTTATCTAAATAAAAATTATAAAATTATGGTCAAGAAAAAAATAAATATTAATTAAATTTTGACGCGTAATTTATTTTGCGCCGAAGTCATTTTTTACAGTTAATTAATTTAAAAATCATAAGAATATACATAAGACATGTTTGAAACAATAACAAATAATAGACTTAAGGAAGTTATATTATACTTGCTAATATGTCTTGGAGTACCTTATATTCATGTTATGAAAAAACTTATTTGGTTATTTTTAGTTTTTAGTCCCTTAAATATTTTTGCTAAATCATGCCCTTACCCTGCAGAACCTATTAATTGGATTATGAGGTATTGTGCCTTTAAAAATAAGACCGGTGATGAAATAATAATACAAAAAAGTAATTGTTTTTTGAGTGCTGAAAATGATTTAAAAAGTAAAGATACTTGTAAAATAAAAGAGAAGTATAAGAGACTTTTCTGTCAAGAAAGATTAAATATAGATTCTAAGTATAAATCAGAAAAAAATTGTATTATTGATAAATCAATTAAACCATATTTAATTGGCGAATAGAAAATATTTTTGCGCAGTTTATAAAGTATTTGTACGTGAAAACCTTTCTGCTTTTAACTTCAACTTTATATTTATTTAACTCTATTAAACAAATTAGTGCCGGTCACCGAGTTTGAAAACTAGATGGTGAGTATTTTGACTGCTTGTCTATGGCAAAGTTCTTGTAGTTGTTTAGTAATAGCCAACCTAGCAACTAACTGCATAACTAAAAAAACACCGGTTATACAAAAACTATAGAACGAAGTCCTTCCGAAGCAAAAAGAATTATTGATGATTTAAATTCTTTGCTAATCCCTTGGAATATATTATTTGATTCTGTTAGTTGGATTATTCCAGATGAAAACTTTGTTTTCCAAGAGTATAAAAGCTTTAATTTAAAAATGGATTGACCTACAAGCTAGGAGTAATAACAGGTGAAATCATTTATGACTTCTAGTACGTGCTGACTCTGTATACGTCACTATAAGTACTAATTTGTATTTAATATAGAAATTGTTATAAATTAAATTTTAGTTATTTATTTTAATTATTTTTTGTTCTATTTATCATTAGCAGAACATTGTTAAAGCTAAGAATTTTTATCTCCTCTGTGAGCGTATTATTTATATGGAAAGTAATAATGATTTTTGATTTAGATGACTTAGGAACCCTGGTGCTATTTTCAAAAGTGGTAGAAAATGGTTCATTTTCTGAAACTGCCCGCCAGATGGGTATTGCTAAATCTGCTGTAAGTAAACGAATTACAGATTTAGAGAAAAAGATGGGTGTTAAGTTATTGGTTCGGACAACTAGAAAAGTCTCTCTGAGTGAGTCCGGATTAGAACTTTTAGATTACAGTCGCCAAATATCTGATGCTGCTAAAACGGCCTCTTCAATTTTTCAAAAAACCAACCTTAAAGACTCTGGCACCATTAGGGTTAACTCTTCGGGGCTTTTTGCTGATCACATTCTCCTTCCTGCTGTCATTGAATATCAGGAGATGAATCCAGAAGTGCAATTTGATATAAAAAGCGATGATACCTTGATAGATCTGGCCACAGAGAAGTTTGATTTGATAGTGAGATACACAAGAGTTATTAAAAACCAATCTGCCGTAGGACGAAAATTGGGTGAAGACAGACTCTGTATTTCAGCTTCACCTGAGTATCTTGAAAAAAGAGGAGTTCCTAAAAAAATTGAAGATCTTACTCATCATAATTGTATGCGGTATTCACCAAGGACGGCCAAGAGTGAATGGTGTTTTCAAGTTAGAAAAAAACCTTTCTCGCCAGAACTGAGCTTTAGTTTCTTGTCATGTAATGACTCCTTATTAAAAAATGCGGCAAAAGAGCATTTTGGTCTCTGTATCATGCCCACCTCTTTTGTAAGAGACTCTTATGAGGATGGTTCTTTGGTGGAAGTCTTAAAGGGTCAGTTATGGGCACCAGAACGTCTTATTTATGGCATTATGCCTGAGGGACACCTTGCTCCAGCTAGAGTTAAAAAATTTCTTCAATTTTTATCGAAGAAAGTTCCTAGCCCTTATTAAATAAATTCTTAATTGTTCTTGGTTGAGAACAGTGTTTTCGATTTTTACCCTCTAGTATGAAATGTCTTTTTCAACGATAGTAGTGTTGTGAATACACAAAGGATCATAGACTTGAAAAGACTATACACCTATTCAACAGGAGGTAATAGAACATGGCAAATATATTAAGAATCCAATCAAGTGCTCAAACAAGTGAAAGATCAATTACGCGAAAAATGGGAGCTCAGTTTATTCAGGAGTGGATAAAAACCGACCCCAGCGTTTCTATAGTCACTCGTGATGTGGCCCAAAACCCTTTAACATTTGTGGATCAGTCTTGGATAGCAGCAGCTTTTACAAAACCTGAAGATAGAACGCCTGAGATGATAGAAAGGCTCAAAGAATCAGATATGCTTATTGATGAAATTATTAAAGCGGATATTTTAGTAATTGAAGTTCCTATGTACAACTACGGAATCCCAGCCGCACTTAAGGCATGGATTGATCAAATCGCCAGAATTGGTAGAACCTTCTCCTTTGATCTGAGTCGTGGTGATGTTCCTATTGAACCAATATTAAGTGGGAAAAAACTAGTTCAAATCTCATCAAGGGGAGAGTTTGGATTTGAGCCAGGTGGAATAAGAGAAAAAATGAATGCTCTTGATTCTGCAATTGAAGCTTGTGCTCATTATCTTGGAGTCTCTCAAAAAGAAATTTATAGAGTTACAATTGAGTATCAAGAATTTAAAGATCAAAGACATGAAGACTCAAAACAACAAGCAGAAAAAAAGATTACAAGACTTGTTGGAAAACTCATTTTTGATTTCGATAAAAGACCCAAGGTGGCAAATTTATGAGTTCAAAACGGCATTCTATTTTAGAAAGAGTTTTTTTAAATATGTCTCGTAGTTAAGAGAATTGACCAATACATTGATGTTGTTTAAAATTTAGCTCTATCCTGAAGGCTTGTAGTTTATAAGAATAAGTTCTTTGATTATCATAAGAGGATTAGTCGTAAGAAGGTGATGCAGAAAATGAACTCAGTCTGAGTGTATTGCTTTTACAGACTTAAAGCTGCGAAAAGTCATTAGTCAAAATCCTCATAAAAAACTTAAAGTACTGAAATCACTGTATAAAATGTGACTAACTGTTAGTCGATTTTGGCCCTCCAGTGGCCCAAAATGGTCCGTTGTGTCTGGATGAAAGTCCTGCTAGCATTTATATATGCATAAGGGCTTATGCAGTTTGTCTGGGCGTTACAAGCAGTAAACTCTAAACGAGTGAGGAAGAGATGATTCATATAAGAAGATGTCATGCTTGTGGCCATGTAAATCAAAACGATAAAACTAATGTTGATCGGTGTGAGAGTTGTGATAAGGCCTTAGCTCCTTATTACTTTTTTAATGAAAAAACCGCCATTGTATATAGTGATTTTACTTTAAGACCACCACTGGCTAAAAATGAAATTGCACCACTACTTGGTTTGAGTTCTTATTGGGAAAACGACGATTATGAAAGTCACAACATTTAAAGATATTAAAACAGCAGAAGAAAAACTAAAAGGCATTATAAAAAGAACCCCGATGTCCCATTCCAGAAATTGCAGTGAATGGGCGGGAACAAACATTCATTTAAAAATGGAAAACGAACAGTACACGGGAAGCTTTAAAGTCCGTGGTGCTTACAATAAAATTCAGTCATTAACAGATGAAGAAAAAAAGCGGGGAGTGATTGCAAGCTCGGCCGGTAACCACGCTCAAGGTGTGGCTTTGAGTTCTAAGCTTTCCGGTGTAAGTGCCAAAATAGTGATGCCAGAGCCATCGCCTATAGTCAAAGTGGAAGCCACAAGGTCTTATGGTGCTGAAGTGATTCTTAAAGGTGACTTTTATGATGATGCCTTTAATCACGCACAAGAGTTAAAGGATAAAGAAGGCTACACTTTTGTGCCCCCCTATGAAGACCCCCACATTATTGCCGGTCAAGGCACCATGGGCTTAGAAATTTTTGAAGACTTGCCTGAGGCAGACTGTGTGGTCTGCTCGATTGGTGGCGGTGGTATGATCAGTGGTACGGCACTGGCTATGAAAACTCTCAATCCTAAGTGTAAAATCATAGGTGTGGTCAGTGACAGCGCTCAAGGTATGCGTGAGATGTTTCAACACCAACAACCAACCAATAACAAAAGAGCCACCATTGCAGACGGGATCAGTGTGAAAAGACCGAGCCCGTATATGTATGACAACTATATTTCTAAATACGTGGACGAAATTGTGGCTGTCAGTGATGACGAGATCGCTGAAAGCATCGTGTTTTTATTAGAAAGAGCCAAGTCCGTGGTAGAAGGTGCAGGAGCTGCTGCACTTGCTGGAGCGATGAAGGTGAAAGATAAGCTTGGCACGAACTCGGTGGTCTTACTTAGTGGTGGCAATATTGATATGAATCTTGTGGCCACAATCATCAATAGAGGGCTTGTGCGCCAGGGGCGACTGGCTTATATCTCTGTGATCGTTGAGGACCGCCCAGGAAAACTGTCTAAGCTTGTGGAGATCATGGCAGAAAGCCAGGCTAATATTTTAGAGGTTAGGCATGATAGAGCCTCAGGGCAGTTGATGGTTAAAGAGGCTTTGATTGAGTTCTTGGTTGAGACCAAAAATGGGTCCCAAATTGAAGAAATTCGTCAAAAGTTATTACAAACAGGTGCTAAAATTTTAAAATAACTTCATTTTCTTTAAAACTGACCAACAATCACTTATATTGAGCTCCATGCAGTTCATCGTCTTGTTTTTTTTATTTCAGTTTTCCCATGCCCAAAATGAACTCTTTCAACAGTTTGAGTCCGACATTGAAAAACTCACAGAACAAGTAGGAGAGTATCAAGACTCTGATCAGGCCACCGAATGGCAAGAAAAGTATGAAAATGAAGAGCTAAAAAAACTACAAGCCAAGTACCGTAAAAGAAAAGTTAAAAGTGCCTGCGGAACTTGTCCTTTGAACCAGTATGTGCAGGGGCTTACTGAAAACAGGTTAAACAAATTATATAAACAAAAAAAATTAAGCAAAGAGCTTTGGAATCGCTTAAAAGAAGGAATGTATTACTTTTCCTACGACTCTAAAAAAGCATTTAACTCCTACCACCAGTATGAACAGTTTTTAGCTAAAAAAACAAAAAACTACTTTATGATTGATGAATCACAGCCGCGGTCATTACTGAAAGCCCAAAAATCTCAAAATATTTTAGTTTATATTTATAAAACCCATGAACTTTATGTGGAGATACTTTACAACCACTCAGACTTTGCTGTGTTTAGAATTTATCAAATTCCCGAAAAGCGTCTAGATTCACCAGAGATTATATTTAAAAAATACAACTTTCAAGATCCAGAGTTTAATGTGCCAACAGAACTGAGTTTTCAAAAACTCGTAGATTACAATGGCAAAATTTTATCGTTTCATTCGGACGTAAAAGTCGGCACTGGGGAGTTTTTAACCGAATTGGATTATAAACTTAAAAACATCGCTAAAGGCGAGTTGGTCTTTAGTGGAACCAATGATAATACTCAAACCACATTAAGACATAACCTCAAAACCGGTGGCTCCTCTAAGGTTTCTGTTTATTTGAAGACCTATTATTTTGAAAAAATGACCCCAGAACAAAGATCTAAATCCCCAGTTTATGAGGGGGGAGAACTTAGACAAAACTATTGGGGATTAGAGTGGCAGTGGGTATTTGACTCAAAATAAGACAAAAAGGTCTATATTTTCTCAAATATGGCTTTAAGTTATTGTTTTTTATGTGAAAAATTCCGATCTGGAAGTGTTATGAAGTGCAAGTGGAACGTGGTCAGTGCGATCGGCCTTATTTTAATTTCAAATATGTTGCTAGCTCAAAATTATAACTGGCAACAGGATTCTTATTATGATCGCTTTAATAAGGCCGGGCAAAGTTTAGCCTCAGATTTTTCTGAATATTTGTCCGAGTTTGAAAAACACTGTGGTAATACAACCAAAGAGCAATACTGTACAACCACGAATACAAGTATTGAGTCCTTACAGGATGTATCAGAGTCCATCAATATGCTAGCTGAATGGGAGTGGGTTAAATCACGAACAGCTGAGCAGCTTGCAACCATTCAAAATAAAAAAATGCACTATGACAGAATTAGCCAGATGTCGAAAAACTTAAACTGGGTTGGCGACCCAGAGTCTGAAGCTCTTTTTAAGCAGTATTATGATGATTATCAAAAGCTCTCTACAATTCAGTTAAGTTATTATGAATTAGAAAAAAAAGCAGATGAAGTTTGTCGAAGAAGTTATGGCACTCGTTATGATGTGACTCGTAGAACAAGTGATAAGTGTTTAAAGCTTCAAAAAGGTTTAAAAGAGCTAGAAAACTCAATGTCTATGATTATTGAAAATGCACCACTGCTAGCCACAGAACCTGTGCAAAAACTTTTGACTGAAGAAAACGTAGATAAACCTATTTCTATAGAAGACTTTATAAAGAGGCCATTAAATCAATCGGCAGACCAAGCCTCAAGTTTTGCCGCAGAAAAGTATAAAAGTTATTATGAAATTGCATCTGGTAAATTTGATAATCAGCCTGAAACTATTAAAGAGATACTTCATGATCCTGTTTTATTAATGGAGTTAGACCCTACATCAGAATGGTTTGGAGAAAGGCCTACAGAATTTGACAAACCAACTGTCTGCAGGCTGTCACAGCGTATTTATAGAGAAAAGGCTGCAAGTGTACTGTGGGGTTTTACTAAAGATGTAGGCACCATGGCCACTCCTTGGGCGGCAGTTACAGGCGCTAAAGCTTTAATAGGAGCTAGTCGCACAATCAAATTAACTAAGAATGGCTTAAGAACAACGTTTTTCTCTACAGCATTAGCATCAACAGGTGTTGAAATTGGTCAGTTGCAAGATGAACTGCAAAAGTGTGAGCAAACCATTCAAAACTTTCAAGTCTCAGAAAGCATTAACTACGATGAAGTGACTGAGTGTAGAGAAAAACAAAACCAGTATGCCTTCAACACAGCCTTAGTTGTTACAGGTCAGTTTTTTCCATTAGCTGATAGATCAGATGCTCTTTTTGATCCCACTCAAAGGCTTTCCAGAAAAAAATTAAAAGACATGTACCAAAGAAGTAGGTACAACTCCTATCAACTAAAAATGTGGGTAGAGAAAAAAACATTTTTGGCAAGTCCTGAAAGAAAACGCTATGTGGAAGCAAACTCTGAATTTACAGATATTGGGGTGGAGCACAATCGAAACTTTATAAACCGAATCAATAATGATGATTTTGAAGGAAAAATGGTGTTTGCCGCCGAACATTCTTTTTTAAAACATCACAATGATGTTGCTCCCAATGACAAGGGCTTTGCCACGGCCTTAAATAACGATTTTAAAAAAACATTGTATGAAAATCTTCGTCAGGAATTAGGAGATGATGTTTTACAAAAGGCTGATAAATATTCTGATTATAAAAATATCAAAGTAGTATTAGATGATACCCCTGAAAATAGGGAAGCCGTTCAAAGAGCTTATATGAAAACTAAAAAACACATTAGAGACACTTTTGAAGAGGATTTAAGACTTGCCAAAAATCTTATTGAAGCCTCATCTCGAAATACTCCAGCCTCTGATATTGATAAAATTTTTAATGCAGGAATTGCTACCGGCTCACGGGCGCCAGACAAAGCTTTAAAATTAGCACGTGAAAATCGAAAAAGACATCCAGAGCATGGAGGTGCTTTTTATATTAAAAGTGAAAACACAAAACCTGACTTAGCTTTATTAAAAGCCAGAACTGAATTCGATGATGAGCTTATAGATGCGGACTATGTAAGAGATTATGAAAGTTTTAAACCAATTTTTGATGAGCAAGCCAATAATGTAGAAAAGCAAAGACTAAATGTTATGGATGCCCTGTTAAGATCACACCCCATGAATACCACCCAGAGAAACAAATCTCAGTTGTTACAAGATTATGAAGAAAGTGGTTTGTTGGTGCGGGCAAATAATAGTAACGACAACTATGTTCTCTCCACAGACGCTATTCAAATTCTTAGAAAAGCCAATGCCCCTCGTATACGTGGCGCTTCCTCGTCTGAGGCTTGGGGGCGTGAAATTTATCTTAAAAAAATTCAAGACAAGTACCAAAGCCGCTTTGGCGTAAAGATTGAAAAAGAGCAGTTAGAGGACTTTATTGAGTACCACCATGCATTAGATGATTTTTCTCCACCATTTTATTCTGAGCGCCGTATAGATATGTCTGCTTCGAATGCTAAAGCCGACGTGATAGCCATAGATAGGGAAATGGCAGGAGCTGTTAATGAGCAAAACGTGGCCTTAAGATTTGCAGGTAAATCAGTGACTAATGATGAAGAAGCACTTGCCATGGCCCGCGAGGGTGTTGATTCTGCAACCAGTGTTTTAAAGAAATGGAGAGAAAATATCAGAGGCTCCGTTATAGAAAATCTTTCAGTGCCTGGGCGTATAAGACTTATGGGAGAGGAGCGCTTTAACAAATTGCCACAAGTAGAAAGAGATAAAGTGCTTGCCGGTCAATTTTCAGAAATGGCTTTTGAGGGAGTCATAAAAAGTTCTGCCGATGATTTTTTAATCACTCCAGCTGCAAAATTGACAGAGTCGGATCTGAATCAGATCAGCCGTGCTATTGCACAATCTCCAGAGAAAAACCATACTAGAGTGTCTATTGCAGAAGCCTATCCTGATACTGGAATTAATCGTTTGCGTCGACAACTCTTCAATCGTAAATCAACCTTAGGGGATTTAGCACAAAAGCAAGCCGAAGTTGGTGAAGACTATGCCAAAAGAATCCTTGATGAGCTTTCAAAAAATACGGGTAGGGATTATTTTAAGCCAAATATACAAATAAAATCTAGCCGTACAAGCTTGGGTACAAAAAGATTTAAAGTCATTGTTCGTGATCAACTCTCACCACGGCAAAGAGATAACTTGCAAAGGTCCATCAATGAGGTGATGGGAAGGAACTGGGGAACTTCTTACGGTGGCGTTGAATACATCCCTCCACAGACATTCAATTATAAGTCTCCAAAACCACCGCCGCCGGGGGAATGGATGACAACTTGGCTTTGGGCAGGGCAACTAGCATAGCCTATATATTCAAGCTTTTGACGCTCGCCATTTGGGAGCATTAAAATCACATCTGAATTTTGAGCATCTTTACCGCCATCAGCACCTTTGGGTTTATCTGATAAAAATCCCCAACTTAGCCTTGCGTCTTCAAGCACTTTAATCACTTGTGTAATCCCCAGTCCGCCAGTATTGGCACCATCGCCTGCAGAGTTTGGTCTTTGAGAAAAAGATTTAATTTTTATAGGATAAAGTTGTTCACTTTGTTCAATGGATTCCTCTAAGTGAGACTTAAACCAAATGTTTACACCGGTTTCACCTTTGTTGTTAGGAGTGGCTGGTGCGCCGGAGCTTAAATTTTGATAATAATGTTTTTTATTTTGAAACTCTAGATCAATCACGGTCGATGCGCCAGAAACAGCCGTAACACTTGGTTTTTTATGGCGTTTAAAGATTTGATTGATAGTTTTTAAACACAAATTTGATATCCATTGCGTTCCTTGAGTGCATCCCCAAAAAGTAAATTGTTGTGCATTGGCACTTAATAGTGAGCTTTTAGGGATTAATATTTGCGACACGGACAACACGGACTCAGTCACGGGTAAACTGCTGTTTACTAGTGCAAGAGAGCTTGCGTAACAAGCACTTTCTGCCATGGATTCTGTGAGAAATAACTTTTTCCCCTCAGTGGTGCCGTTGAAGTCATATACAATAAGGTCTTCTTCAATACTTAATTTTAGTTTGATCTCACTTTTGTCTGAAAGTTTAAGGGTTTCTTGAAACTCACCCACTGGAATTGACTCCATACAGGTAACAAACTGTTTTTTGCACTCAAGTTGATAGTTTTTAAGGAATCGTTCACTAAAATCTGATTTTTCAAATAAAGCTTTAATTTTATTTAAATACTGCTCAAGCTTTTCAACTTTAGCGCTCACGTGTTTTAAAAAATCTTGCGGACAATCAGGGTGGGCTTGCATTGACTCAAGAATTTCATTTTGTAGTTTTAGATTCTGAGCCACAGGCATGGGCGGCACTTTAAATACCTCTTGAATAGAGGTGTCCATATTTAAAACTTTTGGCTTGAAGCTTTGCTGTAAACAAAGAAAACCGTCAATGTCTTTGTCGTTGAGAGAAAAGGGTGTGATAAAAATAAAATCAGAATGAAGAGCTCCACCGGTTTGAGGGTCATTAGTTAAATAAATATCTCCCAGCTTTACAGGAAAGATCTGTTGGCACATTTTGGCAGGTTTAGTCAGACTATTTAAATCACTAATTTTTTCATATTTTAAATATAAGCAATCCCCATTTTTATCTAATAAACTAACTTGGGGAGCCGCCGAAAAAAGGTATTTTAACTTTTTATGAAATATTGAACTTTTAAAACTCGTGTTCATACTCTTACCTTTGTTGCATTAAGCTTAGAGGTTTGTGTTCAACATATTTAAAATCAATTTCGGTGATAGATTTTTGTAGTAAAGGAATGAGGTCTTGAGCTAAGTCTCCGGAAACAGTGACTTGCTTTAAGTTGTAGGACAATAATTGTTTTTTGATTTGAAAAACAAAAAGCTTTAGTAATTCATCGGCCAGCTCTTTAGGGGAAAGGCCTGTTTTTTTAGCATAGGCCATTAACAATTCGTCTATTTTTTGTAAGCTTCCGATTTGTGAAATTTGCTTCAGATATGAGTACTCCAACAATCCATTATAAAACAGTAGGTCTACAAAACTTAATTTTAGTCCTTTTCCCATTAGCATAGGTCCGGGCTCGTAGTTTAAAGTTTCGTAGCCATAATTTAATGTGCCCCAAGCGTCTTGAAGGATGTATTGGGTAGGTTGGATATTACATTTATCAATCATTGGATGTGTGCAATAAGTTTTGGCCACAGGAGTGTTCCAGTGCATTTGTTGCTCTTGAGGACGTAGAATAAAAAAGTCCTCATTGTCCAAAAAAAGCACATGTTTTTCTTTTTCAAACTGTTCTTTAAGCAGATGTAAATAACTTAATGAGGAATCAAGGTATGTGTTGGTTTGCTTGAGACCTTTAAAGCTGCTGGTGTGCATAATAAAGATCTCTTCGTCTGAAACTTCAAACACTTGTTGTAATGTTTCAAGAAAGTCCTCAAAAGGTGGGTACATATAAGCATTTAAAATACAGTGCCACCATCTGGAGTTTTCATTCTCAAACTCAGGACTGTGTTCAAAGCTAAAGCATCTGTAACCCTGTTGTTGAAAATAGTCTTTTAATAAAATTTCGTTTTTATTGTTATATCTAGAGTTTAACAGACCAATAGCTACATTTTGTTTTTCTGAGAGTTTTAATTTTGCGGTAATAACTTCTAATTGATTTTCATCAACAGCCGTTTCAATGCTCCCGCTGCTTGAAACACTTTCATCTACTCCAAAAATATAATCAGAGTTTAAAACGGAGGGTGGACGTTTTGGAGATAAAGTAAAGGTGTCATGACTTACGGGGCGATGGACCTCAACACTGCTCTCAAAACCTTGGGTTGTAATGAATACCGGTTTTGAACCAATATTTTGTTCAATAATGTACTGGCCAAATTGAGTGCATAAATAAATAGCCTCAGGCTTATCAATTTCGTGGTCTTTTTTTAGCTCTAGTAAGCTCTTTTTCAATGACATGCTGGGCAACAAGATTTGACCATCAACATGGTTTTGATCACTTTCAACCCTGTATTTTAAAAAATGTCTTTGTTGATATAAGTATAACCGCATTCTCAAGTTCCGAATATTTGTAGACTTTTAAGAATATTCTAAAATTTCACCCATATCAAACCATTAAAAAAATAGTTTGCGAGCTGGGAGTAATTCAATATAGTTGTTTTTGGTCATTTTGAAAAAGGTAAAAATATGAAAGTATCTTCATCCATTGAAAACTTAGTGCCTTACAAGCCAGGCAAGCCCATCGAGGAGACAAAAAGAGAGCTTGGTCTTTCGGAGGTCACAAAGCTTGCTAGCAATGAAAATGCTCTAGGTGTCAGTCAAAAAGTCGTGGAAGCTATATCACAGGCCGCCCATGAAATTCATCGTTACCCAGACCCTTCATGTCATAAGCTTACTCATAAAGTTGCAAGTCATTATAATATGTCAGCCAAAAAACTTGCTTTTGGAAATGGCTCTAATGAAGTGATTGATTTGTTGATTCGAATTTTTTGTGAACCAGATGACAATATAGTCACCTCAAAAGCGGCATTTGTGGCATATAAGGTTTGTGCTACAGCAGCTCGGGTCCATGTTAAAGAAGCACCAATGACGGAAGATTTGCGTTTTGATTTAGAAAAGATCAAACAGCTTTGTGAAGAGCATAAGCCTAAAATTGTATTTATCGCCAACCCGAACAATCCAACGGGAACTTATTTAACGAAAACCGAGCTATTTGAATTTGTTGAGTCGCAAAAAAATAAAACTGACCAACTGATTGTTATTGATGAAGCTTACTTTGAGTTTGTCCGTGCTGAAGATGCTCCCAATGCATTGGAGCTACTGGATTCTTATCAAAATGTGGCAGTGATTCGAACATTTAGTAAAGTTTTTGGCCTTGCAGGTCTTCGTTTAGGGGCGCTTTTTGCCCACGAAAAAATATTAGATTACTACAACCGTGTTCGAAATCCCTTTAATGTGAACTCTCTATCTCAGGCCGGGGCTTTGGCAGCACTTGATGACAAAGACTACCTTAAAGCTTCACAGGATATGGTTTGGTCGGGGCTTGATTACTTTTATAAAGAACTCCAAGATATGGGGGTGGCCTATTGGCCTTCTCAGGCCAACTTTGTACTGATTGATGTCAAAAAAAATGCGGTCAGTGTTTATGAAGAGCTTTTGAAATTGGGTATTATACTGCGACCTGTAAACAATTACGGCTTTGAGAGTTTATTGAGATTAAGTGTTGGCACACATGACGAGAATCAAAAGGCTATTCAAGCCTTAAAGACTGTGCTAAAAAAATGATTTTTATCGAGGTAAAAGGGTGAGTGATAAGGTGATTACAATAGATGGACCGGCGGCCAGTGGCAAAACATCGGTGAGTCGTGAATTGGCAAAGCGTTTAGGCTGGAACTGGGTTTCAACAGGAGCTTTTTATAGAGGGCTTGCCTACGTGGCTCAGCAAAAACAGGTGGATTTAAAAGATCAAAAAGCTTTGGCCAATATATGCGCTGAGGGAGATTGGCATGTGGAGCTCACTCAAGATCACACGCTGGTGATTTTTCAAGGCCAAGATGTCACCTCTGAAATATTTAAAGAACAAGTAGGCAGCATTGCCAGTCAGATCAGTCAGTACCCAGAAGTTAGGGCCGCTCTTTTAAAAGCCCAAAGAGACATGGCATTAGTGGATGGTCTTGGCCTTATTGCTGAAGGCCGTGACTGTGGCACTGTTGTATTTCCAAAAGCTGATTTTAAGGTTTATTTAACCGCACGATCTGAAGACAGAGCGATGCGACGTGCCATGGAGCAGGGTGAAGATGTTGAAAAAACCCTTAGTGAACAAAAAATACGTGATAAGCAAGATAGCACCAGAAAGTCGGCTCCACTTCAAATTCCAGAGGGTGCTTTTGTAGTAGACACCTCTACAATGGATCTGAGCACTGTTGTCAGTCATATAGAGCAAAAATTACGCTCTCAATTTAATCAAGAAAGCTTTGCCACCCCTTAAGCCATAGCGGCCGGACAGCAAAGCCACTGAATTTTTTTTAATAATTATAAAAAAAAACTTTATCTAACCCCTATTTATGCATATAAATTGGGGCTCTATGTTAAATAGATAACTATAAATAATTAACAGCCGAGAGGCTTAAAATCTGGAAATTGATTATTGCGATTGGTTTCCAAAGGAGGAGAATTGAATATCGAAAGCAAGAACAAAACAAAAGCCCAACAAGAAAAAGACAAGGTTTTAGCCCTGTTGAATGAGAAGGATAAAGAAGTCCTTGGTTCGGATAAAAAGGTAGCCTCAACTGGTGAGTCTTTTGAAGACCTTTTTGAACAGTCTCTTGAGAACAAAGACTATAAAGTGGGCGATATCGTCAGCGGTAAAGTAGTAGAAGTTAAAGAAGACTACGTATTGGTTGATATTGGATATAAAAGTGAAGGTGTCATCAATAAATCAGAATTTCGTATCGTAGAAGGCAAAGAAAGCATTGAAGTGGGACAGACTGTTGATGTGTACATTGATCGTATTGAAGATCAAAATGGCATGGTTGGTCTATCTAAAGACAAGGCCGATATGCTTAGAGCTTGGAATGACATTTCTGATGCTGCTGAAAACGATGAAACTATTGAAGGTACTATTATTTCAAAAGTTAATGGTGGTCTCAGTGTTGATATTGGAGTGAAGGCCTTTTTACCTGGAAGTTTGATTGATCTTCGTCCGGTGAAAAATATGGACTCTTTTATTGGCAAAAAATTTAAATTCAAAATTATTAAGTTTAACAAAAAACGTGGAAACATTGTTCTTTCTCGTCGTGTTCTTCTTGAAGAAGAAAGAGAAAAGCTTCGTTCACAAACTATTGATACAATGCAAGAAGGTTCAGTGGTTAGCGGTATCGTGAAAAACATCACTGATTACGGTGCATTTATTGATTTAGGTGGAATGGACGGACTTCTTCACATCACTGACATGAGCTGGGGCCGTATTAAGCACCCAACAGATGTGTTAAACATTGGTGATGAAATTGATGTGAAAGTTCTTAAGTTTGACGATCAAAAAGAGCGTGTGTCTTTAGGTCTTAAGCAGTTAACTGAAGATCCTTGGGATTCAGTGGCTAGCAACTTCCCAATTGGTAAAAAATTATCTGGTGAAGTGGTAAGTCTTGCTGACTACGGTACTTTTATTGAATTAGATGACGGTGTTGAAGGCTTAATTCACGTAAGTGAAATGAGCTGGACTAAGCGTGTGAAGCATCCATCTCAAATCGTTAACGTTGGAGACAAAGTTAACGTTGTGGTTCTTGAAGTTGATAAAGAAAACCGTCGTATCAGCCTTGGTATGAAACAACTTGAAGAAAACCCATGGGTTCAACTTAAAGACACATATCCACCAGGAACAATCATTGAAGGTGAAGTAAAATCTATTACTGACTTTGGTGCCTTTGTTGGTATCGATGAAGGAATTGATGGTCTTATTCACATCTCTGACTTTTCTTGGACGAAACGTGTGAATCACCCAAGTGAAATGTACAAAAAAGGCGACAAAGTTCGTGCGGTTGTACTAGGTGTTGATATTGAGAACGAGAGATT
This sequence comes from Bdellovibrionales bacterium, assembly GCA_022450595.1. Classification (GTDB taxonomy): domain Bacteria; phylum Bdellovibrionota; class Bdellovibrionia; order Bdellovibrionales; family UBA1609; genus JAKUPT01. The sequence goes on along the minus strand of JAKUPT010000005.1, from coordinate 37,836 downwards.
CTCTCTTGGTGTAAAGCAGCTTGATCAAGATCCATGGGATGGCATTGAGTCTAAATACCCTGTTGGTTCTCAACACGATGTGAAAGTTACTAAAACGGCAGACTTCGGTGTGTTTGTAGAACTTGATGAAAACATTGAAGGCTTGATCCACATCAGTGAATTAACTACTAAGCGTGTTGAAAAACCAGAAGAAGTAGTTAACGTGGGTGACTCTATTAAAGCTGAAATCATCACGATCGACAAAGATGCTAGAAAGATTGGTCTAAGTGCTAAACTTGTTACACTTAGAGATCAAAAAGCAGATGTTGATGACTATGTGAAAAAAGCAAAAACCACATCTAAAACAAGCTTAGGTGACTTATTTGCTAAAGAACTGCAAGAAGCTGCACAACAAGGCAATAACGAGTAATTTTGCTTTTTAAAATATTCTAGAAATTTTAAAGCCCTCACCCTAGTGTGAGGGCTTTTTTTATTGGTAAATAAAAAGCCCACTGTTATATTGTTGGCTCAACGGAGGCGTATTCATGAAAAAGTTTTTTACAGTTATAGGTGTTATTGTATCGGTGATGTTTGTTTTTTCTTTGCTAGGTGCTTTTTTTGGTCTTAGCAAGTTCGGGTCCATCCAAGGGACTGTGACAGAAAACTCCATTTTATATTTAGACTTAGATGGAGTAATTATTGATGGAAAGACTTTCCTAAAAAACCTTAGAAAGTACAGAGATGATAAGCACATTAAAGGTGTTGTTGTGCGAGTAAATTCTCCAGGTGGGGTTGTTGGCCCTAGCCAAGAGATCTACGCTGAACTTAAAAGAGTGCGAGAAGAGTGGCAAAAGCCAGTAGTTGTCACGGTGTCTTCAGTGGCTGCCAGTGGAGCTTATTATGCGGCAATAGCTGCCAATAAAGTGATTGTAAACCCTGGTTCTATGCTTGGCTCTATCGGTGTTATTATGGAGTTTGCAAATTTAGAAGGTTTATATAATTGGGCTAATATCAAGCGCTTTGCTTTAAAAACGGGGCCTTATAAAGACTCCGGTGCTGAGTATCGACCAATGAGAGAAGACGAAAAGCAACTCTTTCAAAACCTAATTGATGGAGTTCACACTCAGTTTATTGATGCTGTGGTAGAAAGTCGCAAGCTGGAAGAAAATGTTGTGCGAAAGTACTCTGATGGTCGAGTGTTTACAGGTGAGACTGCAGTGTCTTTAGGGTTTGCTGATCAAGTGGGTACCTTTGACGATGCCGTTCGTTCAGTGGGAGAGCTTTCTGGTTTAGGAGCAAAGCCAAAATTATTTGAGCCACCCAAAGAGCGTCCAAATGTCTTTGATTTTCTCGCAGAAATGAAATCTTCAATCAGCATTGAAGAAAGTATTGAGCGACTGACTCAAATGAATTTAAGTGGACAGCCCCTTTTAATTTTTCCGGGAGCACTGAGAAGGTAAGGGTTTATGGCTAAAAAAAAGCTACATATTAGTGATGATATATGGCCACAAGAGCGTGACTTTATTGAAAAACCAGAGCGCTATAAATATGTTAGAAAACTTATAAAGCCTAAAGGCTGTGTGTTTTGTGAGGCTTTAAAAGCCGGTGTTAACGCAAAATCTCTAGTTTTACACAAAACTAAACATAGCATGGTCGTTGCCAATAAATACCCCTATAATAGCGGACATTTATTGGTGTTGCCCATAGCTCACAAGGGAACATTGATGAGCTTGTCTGAAGAGCAGTACATGGACCTTATGCTATTAATGAAAGCTGCAGCAGAAATTTTATATAAAGTTTACGGCTGTGACGCTATGAACTTAGGTATGAACCATGGCCGTGTGGCAGGGGCTGGAATTCCTGATCATTTACATTGGCATTTGATCCCCAGGTGGTCGGGGGACACTAACTTTTTTCCACTGATTGCAGAAACAAAGGTTTTACCTGAGACAGTGGCACAGTCCTATAAAAAATTAAAACCCTATTTTAAAAAGGTAAAATTATGAATATGAACTGGAAATTTCCCTACGAATTAGATCATATCGGAGTGGCCTGCAAGAGCATTGATGAGACAAAAAAATTGTACATGGCCATGGGCTTTGATGAGCCAGCCATTGAAGAGGTTAAGACCGAAGGGGTCAAGGTCGGTTTTATGCAGCTTGGACCTGAAGTGGAGCCCGGCAAGGGAGTTTCAAGGATTGAACTTTTAGAACCTCTTAATGATAACAGCCCTATTGCGAAGTTTTTAACTAAAAGGGGGCCAGGAATTCATCATATTTGTCTTCGAGTGCAAGACATTCATAAAGCTATTGAATCTATTAAGACCACAGAGGTACAGATGATAGATGAAAAGCCAAAGCCAGGGGCTCATAATTGCCTTGTGGCTTTTATCCACCCTAAAAGTACAGGTGGTGTACTCATTGAATTGAGTCAGCCACAAAACTGACGTAAAATACCCTTAGCAACAAAGAGGTTTTATGCAACAGTATCAGTTAGGGGTGCCAGCCTTTGGTCCCATTGTAAAAAAGCTATTAATTATTAACGTGGCTGTCTGGTTAGGATTGATTCTTGTCCTACAAGATATGATTTTAAATTCCACAGTGATCTATGAATGGTTTGCACTGACTCCATTGAATTTTACTATGGAGTTTCAAATATGGACTCCTTTGACCTATATGTTTCTTCATGCCAGCTCTATTGGGCATATTTTATTTAATATGCTTGTACTGTGGATGTTTGGTTCTGAACTTGAATATCGTTGGGGCTCAAAATTCTTTTTAACTTACTATATGGTGTGCGGGGTAGGAGCAGCTCTTTTATACAGCTTGGTGGCTTTTATTTACTACTGGAGCAGCGGTGATTACTTTCCTTTACAAACACCAGTGATTGGAGCTTCAGGGGCTATTTATGGGCTGCTTGTGGCTTATGGATTGGTTTTCGGGGAGCGAGTGATTCACTTTATGTTAATTTTTCCAATGAAGGCTAAGTATTTTGCCATGATTCTTGGGGGGATAGCTTTTATTTCAACCCTGCAGTCCGGCTTTGGCTCTAATGTGGCCCATATGGCCCACCGGGGTGGCGGAATTGTTGGGTATTTGTACTTAAAATTTGGTGGTAATATCACTTCATTTTTTAAAACAAAATCCTCTAAGAGTCGTGGACGTAAGCTTCGTTTAGTGGTAAATAACGACGATACCAAATCTGGGCCAAAATATTGGAACTAAAGAGAGGAAGCTATTATGAAAAAATCAGGTTTATTTGATGCTTTAAATGCTAAAAAGTTTGATAAAAGACTTATTGATTGGAACCTTGAACAAGGCATCATTACTGAGCAAGATTTAAAGAGCTACACTTCTGAGCTTGCAGACGATACTTCAAATAAAGTTGAGTTAAATCTTAAAGATGATTCTCATAAAGATTCTTCAGAGGAAGAGGCTCATTAAGAGCCTTTTTCTTCGGTTTTAACTAAAGCCAGGTACTCAGTTGTATTTGGTAGGGCAGACCATTCTTCCCCGATGATTCTATACTGGCCATTCACGTTTTTAATATATAAAGCTTTCTCTCCAAAATCACTGTGCTCGTCTGAGCGGTAGCTTTGCAGGAACCTAACCACAACTTCGTCTTTGTGCTTAATAATCACAGGGTTTGAGATATTTACCGTGATCTTTTCGTACTGTTTATTTAATCGTGACTTATAGGATTTCCACTGCTTTTTATTCATTTTTAAAGCTTTAAATTTGTCATGATAGTGAGAAATATAAGAGTCGATGTTTTTGTCCTGCCAGCTTTGTTTCCACTGATTTAAAAAACCAAGAAGATTTTGGCTGTTTTGCTGAAATTCTTGTTGAGTGATGTACTCTACTTCATCTTTGACCACAATAGGTGTGGTTTGAAGACTGATGTAAGATTTTAACTCATCAATGGCTTCGTTGCGAACAACGACACAGCCTCTTGATCCACGCTTAAGGGTTTTTGTATCTGGGATGGCGTGTAACCAAATACCGTATCCTGTCTTTTTTTCTAAGCGATCAAAAAAGTTAGGATAGTCCATAGTAAACGCACGTTTACCATAGTTGCTAAAATCTAAATTATTTCCGTAAAGCTCTTTTTGGAAAAAATAAATTCCTTCAGGAGTGCGCAAGTCATCAACTTGGTATTTGTCGCCCTCCTTACGGCCAAAATCAACCGGGAAGATTTTAACTAAGCGCAGTTGCCCTTCTTGGTTTTGCCATAAAGAAAGTGTGCGCTTTGCTTTGTCTGCCACAATAGCATAGGGAGAAAAGAAGCGACCAGTGCCAAGACTTAATATAGATTTTGGTATTTTACCTTTTGGTGGCTGTACAGGAATAGGATCTGGTGTGTTAAGTAGCGGCGAGTCAGAGTTTACAAACTCAGGATCCACCTTTTGTTGTCCAAAAGATAGTGAACAAAATAACAATACCGATGCTGCAACAACTTTACTTAACTTCCCCATATATACATTAACGGCATTTTTGTAAAAAAAGTCAAGAAATCAGAGGGTTAACTTTAATTTACAATTCATATTCTCAATATAAAACATTTTCTAATGATACGCCTCGTAAAGAGCCAGTAAGGGGCTTAATTTTAAGGCTTTTAAAAACTAGACCTTTTCTTATTTAAGACTTTGGCCGTAAGGCCGATACAAAGTCTAGGAGTTAGGATTATGGCTGAAGAAAACACAGAACAAAAACCTAAAAAGTCAGGAAAAATGCTAGGAATGGTCTTTGCCATTATCAACATAGCTTTTATGGCAGGAGCATTATTTGTAGTCTACAGCTCCACTTTAGGAGACAAGGTTAATGCCGTTCATAATGAAGAGTTGGAAAAGCAGATGGAAGAGTTTTATAAAACTTATGAACAAGGTCCTGTGATGTATAAAATGGAAACCTTCAATGCCAATTTATATGGTCTTCCTCAGCGTATGATCAGAATGGATGTAACTCTTGAAATGTTAGATGCTCAAGGTTTTGAAGAAGTCATATTGAAGAAGGCTAAAACTAGAGACTCTATGATTCGGGTAATGAACTCAATGCGTTTTGATCAAATTGAAAGTGTACAAGGTAAACTCAAACTAAAAAATCAAATCATTGCCTCTCTTAATTCTGTATTGGAAAATGGAGTGGTTAAGAACGTTTACTTTTCTGACTTTGTAGTCCAGTAAAGTAATTCTTGGTACTTTAACTTAAAAAAATTCGAAAAAATTAGTGTAAGTCACTTTTTTGCAAATAAGATCTCTCCTTATTTTTGATTCAACAGGAAAAAGCTTAATCATTCATTTCTCTGGATTCAGTTTCACCTGGAAATGATTTTTCTCTGCGTTAAAAGGCTTTAGCCTAAAAAAGTCTAATTATAAATAGTATTAAAAGATATTAAACACCCTAAATAAAAATAACGATTGTTATTGAACATAACAAACCTTAGGTCATATAATTAAGACACTCATAATCCACACTATGGAGTTGTTATGAAAATTATTTTTTTATCGTTATTTATATTTTCTTCTGCTTTTGCCGGTGAGTTAGATATAAAGTTTAAAGTTGAAAAAATGACCCTTGAAAATGGTATGACGGTTTTGCTTCACCAAGACAACTCAGTGCCATTAATCAATTACCAACAGTGGTTTCGTGTGGGGTCAAAAAATGAAAAGCCAGGACTTACTGGTTTAGCGCACTTTTTTGAGCACTTAATGTTTAAGGGCACAAAAAAGTATCCAGGAGAGTCGACGCAAAGACTGATTCAAGCCAGTGGTGGCTCTAACAACGCTTTTACCAGTTATGATTACACCGGCTACTACGAAACTTTCCCTTCGGACAAGTTAGAGTTGTTTATGGATATAGAGTCGGATCGAATGGTAAATTTAATATTTGACCAAAAAGAGATCGACAGTGAAAGAGAAGTGGTTAAGGAAGAAAAAAGACTGCGCTATGACAACAGTGTTATGGGCACGATGTACTTGGCCACACTTAATTCAGTATTTAAAGTCAGTCAGTACCGGTGGCCAGTCATTGGTTCCATGAAAGATTTAAATGCGGCCAGCATGAAGGACTTCAAAAACTTTTACAAAACCTATTATTCTCCTAATAATGCCGTAGTTGTTATTGCTGGTGATATTGATATTGAAAAGACTAAAAAATTAGTGAAAAAATACTATTCAAAACTTGAAAGCCAAGAGATTCCAGAGTTTAAATTCACACCAGAACCCACTCAGCGCTCTCAGCGTGTTGTAAGAATAAAAAAAGACATTCGGGCACCTATGATTGCTATGGCTGTGAGAGCTCCTGAAAGAGATTCTGATGAGGCCTATGCTATGGATATACTGGCTCGTGCACTTGGGGAGGGGAAATCAAGCAGGCTTTATAAAAAAATGGTTTACACCTCTGGGCTTGCAAGTTCTGCGGATTCTTTTTTATGGTCCTTAAAACATAGTGGAATGTTTGCTCTAATTGTTCAGTTAAAGCCTAAGGCAAATGTGAGCCGGTCGTTAAGTTATATGTTTACTGAAATGGATAAATTGGTTTCAAAAGGCATCACAGAAAAAGAGCTTGAAAAGGCCAAAAATATTATCATAAGCGATATGGTGCAATCACTGAAAACCATTTCAGGGCGAGCTAGAATGTTAGCTGAAATGGAAGTTTTGTACAGTGATTATAGTCTGATCTTTAAGGAGCTTGAGCGCTATGAGGCCATTACAGTTGAGGATGTTAAAAAAGTGGCTAAAAAGTACTTAACAGGACCTAAAAGATCCATCGTTCAGATTTTACCAAAAAAATAATTAAAGGGGCTTAAATTATGAAAGCGTTTCTTATTGTTCTCACATTTTTGTTTTTGGGCTGTAGCTCATTAAATAAAAAATCATTTAAATTGCCAGATTTTAAAAATCAAGTTCAAGCCAATGGGTCAAAAGTTCTAACAATTGTAGACAACAGCCTGCCTTCATTTAGTGCTTATGCACTTATCGGCATGGGGCATATTCATGACCCTAAAGGCAAAGAAGGTTTGTCAAACTTTGTAGTCAGCATGTTAGATAAAGGTACAAAAAACTATTCAGCTCCAAAGCTTGCTGAAAAAGTAGATCAATTAGGTGCTAGACTTCAACTGAGTGCCAACAATGATTATGCCATTGTTTCTATTCATGGACTTTCTATTCATCAAGATCAACTACTCGAAATCTTACAAGAGGTTTTAACGGCTCCTAAATTTTCAGATGCAGAGATCAAGCGTTTAAGGAGTCAAATATTAGCAAGGATTGTGCAAAGAAATGATCAACCTCCAGTGGTAGCAAGTGATGCCTTTGACAAAATGATTTATGAAAAAAATCACCCATACTCTCAGCCGTCCATTGGTGTGAAAGCCAGCATTCAAAAAATATCAAAACAAGATATTAAAAATCACTATAATAAACACTTTGTCTCTAAAAATATAAGCTTCGCCTTTACTGGTCGTTTAGGAGATGGGTTTGAAACAAAACTTGCAAATTTTTTATCTCCTATAAAAAAGGGTGAAAAGCCGTCGTTAAAAATGCCAACAGCTAAAAAGTCTGATGCAAAGATTTTATTAGTTTATAAAAATGATTTAAAGCAAGCTCAGGTCCGCCTTGGCCATGTAGCTATTAAAAGAAGCAATCCTGACTACTTAAAACTTAAAGTTGCCACAACCATTTTAGGGGGAGCCTTTTCAAGCCGCCTTGTGGATGAAATTAGAGAAAAGCGGGGTTTAACTTATTCTATTTCGTCTAGTTTTAATCCAGGATACTTTAATGGTCCGTTTATAATTTCTAGTTCTACAAGAAATGAAAAAGCAGGGGAGCTAGTATTTGAAACTCAAAAACTTGTTAGTGATTTTGTGGAAAATGGAATTACTAGTGAAGAGTTGGAAATGGCTGTTGGGTATTTAAAGGGAACTTTTCCAAGCCTTATAGAGACCTCTGAGGGGCTTGCTTTTAATGTTCTTAATTTACAGTATTACGGTGTGAGTGATCAGTATTTGAGAGACTATGTTAAAAACTTAGAGTCTTTCTCAAAGTCTGATATTAATCAGGCCATAAAGACTTATATCCATCCAGATCATATGCAAACTTTGGTTTATGCGCCCGAGTCTGTAGAAACTCAGTTTAAAGATTCAAAAGTATTTTCAAAAAAGTCTCAATAAATAAAAAAGCAGGTGTAGCCACCTGCTTTTTTACTATTTTCTTCTAATAAAGATAAAAGCAATAAGTCCCAACACGATTAAAGCAATAATAATATAAATATAGGAGCCTTGATCGCCTGAGGTGAGCTGTTTAAAGCTAAAGTCTGAGGTTGGGGCAGTTTTATTGCCTGTTGGTGAAATTGCGATAGAGTTGTCTTCTTGGTTGTTTTGAGCGGTATTGGTTAGTTTTTTAAGTTGTATAGAATTGAATATTTTCGGGACAATGTCAGAGTATTTTTTTTGAGTCTGATTGTACAAACTTAAAGAAATGGTGATCGCAAGAGTATCATAAACGGTGCTCATATAATATGTGTTGTAATCTAAGATTTCACTATTTTGGTGTAAAGCTTGAATCCAATCATGTCCTTTGTAATTTACTTTTTTTGTAAAATTGACCTTAGAGGAAAGGGTTTTGCCATCTGAAGTTTGAATGACCCTGGTTTTAGAAAGTGTTTTTTGAAAATTATTAAGTGTATCTTCAGGGCCCACATTTTTCGCTGTAAGGACTAAAAATGCCTCTTTTACCTTTTGCTCTGGATCAATACAGGTCCAAATGGTTTCAATTTTTTGGCATTGCCAGTTATTTGGGACATTTAATTTCAGATAACTGGTTTCAAAAGTCTTGGCGTTTAAAGTTGCAGACAGTAACAGTGAGAGTATAATAGCCATAATTGCTGTTCCTTATTTTTTCTTTTTCTTAATGTACCAGTAAATTCCACCGCCGATAAGTAAAAGTAAAAGTCCAAAAATGATATTGGTCATATTGTTGGACTTGTTAGCTGCGGGAAGATAGTTGCCCACGGGTTGAATGCCAATTCCAGTGCTCCCAATGGGGCCAGTGCCGGTGGTGCCGGTGTTTTTAATTTGTTCAATGCTTTTTGCGTTTACGACTTTAATGCTTCGAACCAAATCATTGATAATGGCTGAGTAGGAAGGGTAGACATCTCGGTGAGCTGAGAAAGTGACAAGAATTGAAATATCTTTTTTTCGAGTGGCAAAGTAGCGTGTGTAATACTCTTTTACTTCGCCGCCTCTGTGTAAGCTATCAATCCATGTGGCCTTATCAATTGAGACTTGTTTTGTACGCACAGGGCTGGACTTTAGCACGGTGTTGTCTTTTCTTTTCCACTCTACGGGCACCGATAAATACTCTTTATAAAAACTGAGGCTGTCTGAGGGGCCGGTTTGTTTTGCCGTGACCAGGATCACAGCATCTTTGTTTTTTGGTCCTCCGATAAGATGACAAATATGTGTGCTATTGTCCCTGTTGCATCCCCAGCGCTCTGGCAGTTGAAAGCGAATGTAGTTGCTTGTGAAAATCTTGGCTTCAAGCATTGGAGTGATAAGTAAAAAACTTAGGGCTAGAAAAAGGTTGGCTCGCATATGGTTTGTCCTTAAGTTGTAAAATCTAGTGATGGTCACTTTATTATAAACAACTCTTTATAAATTATAAATTAATTTCCTAAGCTGAGACGGAAGTCTAGAATAAAAAAGCCCCAGTAAAAACTGAGGCTTATTTAGGATTATAAAATTAATTATTTAATTAATTAGCAGAAAGCAGCTGATTGATTCTGTTCTGAGACACCATATTTAAAGCATTCACCTTTTTGCCACTCACTGTGCGTGATTTTAAAGATTCAACATTGTCTCCAGATTCAAGAGCTAACTGTATAGTCTCTTCAGGAGTCATTTCAGGGTTGGCTGAAAGAGCTAGTGCTACAGCACCCGTAGTTACAGGAGCCGCCATGGAAGTCCCCATCATTTTAGCATAACTAGCGTTTAATGGGTTTTCATGGGCTAATGACTCGATTGGGTATTGTGGGCTTCCGCCTGGTGCTGAGATATCAACAGTGGTTTTGCCATAGTTTGAGTATTTAGTGATGTCTTTATCAAAAGACATTGCTGCCACATTTAAGATGTTTTTGTGTGGAAGGTTTGCAGGATAGACTCCTTTGAGGTCCGTATTTATTCCTACACCGTAGGCGTTTCCATTTCCAGCAGCAGTTACAACAAGAACTCCAGCTTCTTCAGCTGCGGACATTACATATGTTTCAAATGGATTTGGAGCTCCACCGTGACCAAGAGACATATTCACAACGTCGGCACCTTGATCAATGGCATAAAGAAGAGCTTTGTATATAGAGCCTAAGTCGCCGCCGAAGTCACCTAATGCTTTTAGTGGTAAGATTTTAGCATTTGGAGCCACACCGTGATTAGTGCCTGCAATCAAGCCGCTTACATGTGTGCCATGACCAGAATCATCGTAGGCGTGAGGATCTTCATTTTGAAAGTCGTATCCTGCGTAGTCATCTACATATCCGTTATTGTCATCATCAAGACCATTGTTAGGAATCTCTTTGCTGTTAACATAGATCTGATTGTTTAGCTCTGTATGAAGGTAGTTGGCACCAGAATCTATTACAGCAACTAGTACCCCTTCGCCTTGTGTGTACGCTTGTGCTTCGTAAGCATTGATCATATCTAAATGATGAACATCCAGTTTGCCAGTCTCAGTGTAGCCTGTGTTGTTTAATTTTTTATAAGGAGTGTTCTTGGTGATAAGTGTTTTGATCACATGGATTTCACAATGCTGTTCTGGTGTTTGAACCATCAACATGACTGCGTGAGCACCTAAGCTATCAGGAGCAAACGTGAAGGTCTCAGACTTTTGAACATATGGAGTTCTTTTTCCGTTGTCGTACTTTGAGCCTTGAGGAGCAGCAACCATCCAGTAGTAGTTGTTGGCTGCGTCGATCTTGGTTGGCTCAAGTGAAACTGATTTTTGTAAGATCGTTTTGTCTTCTAAAACTTCTGCATCTTTAATTTTGATTTTGCCTTGTTGTGTTCTGCTAGCACAAGTTGGAAGATCTTTTGCTGTAGCATTTGCAAGCAAGTCTATATTTATATGGTTAGGCTGAAGCTTGATCATTTTGTTCTTGGTCATTACTTGAATGTGGTGATTGTTTAGCTCACTGCCTTTTAAGTTGAAGATTTCATAGAGCTGATGGTTTTTATTGATCAGTCTATATTGAGCTTTCGGGTTTGTATTTAGTAGGTCAATCACTTGCTGCTCAGATTGAGCTTTTACAATAAAGCCTGTTTCAGCTTCTTTTTGTGGAGCTGGTGCTTTTCTGGTTTCTAGAACTGCGTTTGGATTACAACCGATAAGAGCTACTGCGCTTAGTAAAACCGATGTTGTGATTAGTGCTTTCAAAGAATCCCCCCTAGTTGCTGTAAAAGTTCTACTTTATGGGAAAAAACTACAATTAAATAAAAATATTACATCTCATAAGCAATGCTTATGTAAGAATATTAAATCAATGAAAACAATAAGTTGTGAGGTTTAATCTTTTATAATCATCAAAATAACTGCATAAATTACAGAAAATGACATTGAAATAAATATTTTATACTGCGATTTGTTACTTAAAATAAGATGATTTTATAGGTTTTTGAAACTTTATTTATGCTTCTAAAAAGGCTTTAAACACCTATAAATAAAGGGATTTAGATGAAAAAAATGATTGATGAGTTGATATGAAGCTTATAAAAATTAAGTGAACATTTTACTGGTAGACCCAAAATGAGTCTCTCAAAAAGGTTTTTTGTACACTGAAGCAATCACATATTCTTATGGCTATGAACATTCTATAAAAAATTGAAAAGCTATAGCCTGATATTACTCAACACAAAACTGTCAAAACACTTGGTTAATCGTTTTTCTGCTGAGTCCAAGCCCTGCGAATTGGTGGGAGGCTGTTTAATTTATGTTCAGTACATGAAAATTTAATAAGGGCTAAACTGCAGACTTGATAAATTATAAAAATCCCTTATATATAGTAACAATAATTTTTACATTAGGGAGGTTGTCTTGAACCTACAGCAGTTAACCACATTTTGTACCGTGATCAGTGAGGGAAGTATGACTGCTGCTGCTGATAAGTTATTTTTGACTCAGCCAGCAGTAAGCCAACAAATTCGAAATTTAGAAGAAGAGTTAGGTGTCAATCTGCTAGAGCGAGGGGTTCGTAAAGTAAAGCCAACTTTGCAGGGGCAACTGCTCTATGATTATGCCCGTAAAATTCTACACATGACCCAACAAGCAGAGGTGGCCATTCACACAATGAGCCAAGAAATCTCTGGAGATTTAAGAATAGGAACCATTAACTCCATCGGTTTGTTTTTAATCAGTCCGATTATTGGTTTGTTTTTAAAGCATAACTCACAATTAAATATAAAATTGGTGTATGGCTCTGATCAAAGCATTCTTCAAAGAATGAAAGACAACGATATTGATATGGCGATTTTGCCAGATATGAAAGCCGAGCTTGGAACAGAGCTTGAGGAATTTGAACAACGCTTTTTACTTAAAGACGAAATGTGGCTTGTGGGCTCAGGCCGAGACACTCAGTTGCCAAAAACCATTGAATTAAGAGAGTTCACTACTAAGCCAGTGATCTATTATAGTGATATGTACAGCGGCTTTTTAAAAACATTTGAAAGCCGTGTGATTGAAAACCAATTACAGTTTGTGCCATCATTTGAGGCTGACAACGTCGGTACATTAAAGCGTGTGATTGAATCCGGCCTTGGCTGGGGCTTTCTGCCAGCTCACTGTATTAAAAAGCAAGTTCGCTCAGGCCGCCTTACTCACATTCAAGTGGAAGACGTAAAGTACTCCGTGAACATTAACTTGTACTCACGCAAATTAGAAGACATCCGCCAAAAAGCCGACGTCTTCTACCGTGCCCTCTATCACCAATCCTTGAATTAACACCAAAAGGTACGGACTACCTTTTGCTGCATGGTGAGAAAAGGTACGGACTACCTTAGCCTTAGAGTAAAGCGTCGAAGTCTAGGTTCATTCGGGTGGCAACGATTTTTATGATTTCGCTGGCAGTCTCTTCAAGGGCGCGGTCTGTGACGTTGAATACGGGCCAGCGTTTGTTCTTTTTGAAGAGATCCATAGCATAGTCGATTTCTTTTTGGATGTGTCCAAGGCTTGCATATTCGCCGCCGGGATCTTGACCAAACTTTTCAAGACGTTTGCGTCGAATTCTAATCAAACTGTCAGAGTCGATAATAAGACCCACGATCTTTCTTTGGTCCACTTTAAAAAGTTCTTCCGGAAGGGGAGAGTTGTAAACCAAAGGCACGTTTGCCACCTTCCAGCCTTTATGGCTTAAAAAGATGGAAAGGGGTGTTTTGCTGGTTCTTGAAATGCCGACTAAAATAATGTCTGCAGACTCTAAGTCGGCTAAAGTTTTGCCGTCGTCGTGTTTGACTGTGTACTCAATGGCTTCAATGCGCTTAAAGTATTTGTCATCGACCTGGCGAAGGAGACCTGCTTTATGGTCTTCGTCTTCAGTGCCAAAATAAGAGTCCATTTCATTTAAAATAGGCCCTAGAAGATCAACACATGGCACTCCTTTGTTCGCAGCAAGCTCTTTGATCTTTAAGCGCATTTGTGGACTTGCCACAGTGTGAACAATGAGTCCTCGCTTTTCAAACACCTCATCGATTAAGGCTTCAAACTGATCTTCTGTTCTGACATTTTTACTGCGAACAATATTGATGTCGTGATCGCGATAATGAATAAGGGCGGCCCTAGTTAAAGCAGAGGCTGTTTCTCCTGAGCCATCAGAGATAATATAAATGGTGCCTTTTCGAAGAGGTGAGGAGGTGTTCATTAAATCACCTCGCCGGTGACAAAGGTGGCCTCGACATCTTTAGTGGACCAGTAGTCTAAGACTTCACTTTCTGTAACTGGAAGTGGTAAAAACACTCTAAATTTTTTTGAGCCTGTTTTTTTAGAGATTTCATAAATAGTTTCAAACCAATCCTTTGTGTTATCAATGTTGGGCACTTCAATTACAAACTGAGTCGGCAAGCGGTTTTGTGAGGCAATCATTAAAGGTTGGTTGTTTTGACCTTCAAAGCTTTGAAAGGGGAGGTCATTGTCATCAATGATTTTTTTGAGTGACTCAGGGTAATCAGCGCTTTTATGTGCACGTTGTTTTGAGATTTGAAAATTTAAGTACCAATTTAAAGTTTGTGTCCAATGACTGTGTTCTAATGGAGGAACGATCCAATAATCGGCTCCTGTCATATATGCACTTGCTTTGGTTAACATTTGAATGCCCATAGTTTAAATAAATGATGCATTCGCTATAAGGTCAAGAGATCTTTTTTTTGGCGATGTGATCTAACACTCCATTAATAAAAGAAGAAGACTCCGTTGTGCTATATCTTTTAGCAATCTCAATGGCTTCATCTATGGAGACTTTTGGTGGAGTGTCCGTGTTGGAGAACTCAAGCTCATACACAGCAATACGCATAATGTTTAGATCTACCAGAGCCATTCTGTGCAACTTCCAGTTGTTTGAGTGAGAGGCAATGATTTCATCAATTCGCTCTTTATTTTCTAATACTCCTAAAAGCAGATTTTTAGCATATTCAAAAGTGGTTTCACCGGGGTGAGACAGGCCTTTGAAATAATCCAAGCTTTCAGCCACGTCGGCTTCTTTTAAGAATTCTCTTTGAAATAATACCTGTAAGGCCAGCTCGCGCGCTTCATGTTTTTTTAATTGCTTTTTCATCTTCTGCCTTCGCTCTTATCAGTGGGTTCACTCAGTGACTTTACAAACTCATTCACATCGGCAAAGGTTCTATAAACACTTGCAAATCGAACATAAGCCACGTCATCGAGTCTTTTTAGCTCTGTCATAAGCATATGCCCTATTATTTCAGATTTTACTTCTTTTTTTGAGTTCTGAGCGGCGTAATTAGAAATTTTATCAACTATTTGCTCAATTTGGGCCAAACTCACAGGCCGCTTCAAGCAGGCGGACTGTATGCCTTTGCGTAACTTTTCTTTATTAAAGGGCTCTTTGCGTCCATCTTTTTTTTGCACATGGGGCATGGAGTGAACGACCACTTCTTGAGTCGAGAACCTTGTGTCACAGTGAGTGCAATGTCTCCTGCGTCTGAGGGCGCCTGCTTTGTTAAAACGCGTTTCAAGCACTCTGGTTTCTTTATGCTGGCAGTAGGGGCAAAACATTACAAAGATCCTTTTCGACTTTTGATCTTTTAGAAGAAGCCGGAGGAGAGGTCAAGCACTGCCCCTTGTTTACAAAGCTGAGCCTTCTGAGTTGACAAATAATGTTTGAAGAAATTATATTTTGCATCAAGTCATAAAACTATCTGGGGAGATTATGAAAGCCTTAATTTTTGTTTTAACTGGTCTGTTTTGTTCCACCTTAGTTGCTAAGGTAGAAGTGAAACTTGATGATGCCGACTCTTATATTTCAAAAAGACAAAAAAACTCTCAAGTCAGAGCGAGAAAAGCTTTTAGTCCTCAGAGTCACTATTTAGCTCTACATGCTGGGGGTTTTTTTGAAGACAAAACCTACAACTGGGGCAGTGAGTTTGAGGAAAACGTAGGTGGTATGTCTTTAGGCTTTACTTATAGAATGGGAGAGTGGGTGAACTCCTCAGATTTTATGTTTAGAGTCGATTACACGGCTTTTGATGTGGGAAGGGGACGCTCAACAAAACTGAGTTTTTTACCTTCTGTAAGCTTTCCGGACGCTAACTCTGGCTTTCCTTTATATTTTGGTGCGGGTGTTGGGCCTGGTGTTTATTTCAAGCAATTAGACGGAGAGTCTTCACTGTCTTTAGATTATCAACTTTTTGCAGGAGCCAGGTTTTACAACGTATTTGAGTCAATAGGATTGACCTTTGAAAGTGGCTTAAAAAACCATATTAATGTTTTAAGTGACGGACAGTTTAATGGAGTTTTCTTTACTCTAGGAACGGTGTTTATATTTTAATGTCTACAAAAGTACATCGCCCCATCTTTGAAGCCATGCCTGTGGCCTTAAATGATATTTTTAATGAAAAATACCACGCTGATAAAGTTATTGAGCGCCAGCTAAAGCTGCATAAAAAATGGGGCAGCCGTGACCGTAAAATCTTTGCTGAAACAATCTATTCTATTGTTAGAAACTGGAGAAGGTATGTTGTTATGGCAGGCCTTCAGTGGTCTGATGAGCAGGATATAAACCTTACAGAAGAGCTTATATATAAAATTTTATTTATTGAGTTTAAGGCCCAAGAGCTACTTTGGCCGAACTGGTTGAAAGAGCCAACCGTTCATCCAAAGTCTTTGGACTTTGCAGATCAACAGTCAATACCAGATTGGCTGAATCAATTGGGAGAGCAGCAGTTTGGTCCTAAGTGGTCGGAGCTTATAACTGGTTTAAATCAACAGGCAAAGATTTATTTAAGAGCGAACACACTTAAAGTGACAGCGGCTGAACTTGTAAAAACTCTTTTTGAAGAAGGGGTTGAGGCCCATGTGGTGGGTGCACATGCTGTGTGTTTAAACCAAAGAGCTAATGTCTTTAGGACAAAAGCATTTAAACTGGGCCTGTTTGAGGTGCAAGATTATGGTTCACAAATGATTGCAGAGTTTGTAGACCCACAATCTAAAGAGCGTATTTGGGATGCCTGTGCTGGCGCAGGAGGCAAGGCCTTGGCCATGGCCTGTATGATGGAAAATAAGGGTAAGATTATTGCCAGTGACATACATGAGTGGAAGTTAAAAGAGTTAAAGAAAAGAGCCAAAAGAAACTCAATTGATGTGATTGAAACTCGAGTGATTGACTCTAAAATGATCAAGCGTATGCAGGGTAAAATTGATAAGCTATTGTTAGATGTGCCCTGCTCAGGTCTTGGAGTGTTAAGGCGTAACCCAGACACAAAGTGGAAAATGACTCCACAAAGAATTTCTGAACTGCAAGAGCTTCAAAAAGACATTTTAGAAAAATACTCCGTCACCGTGAAGCCTGAGGGCTCTATGGTCTATGCCACCTGTAGCTTCTTAGAATCTGAAAACATGCAGCAAGTGCAGGGATTTTTGGAGCAAAACGCTGATTGGAAGCTGGAATCTTCTAAAAGTATTTTGCCACAGGATTATGATTGTGATGCCTTTTTTATGGCTAAACTACGGCGTTTAAAGTAAATACATTTGATTTGAGCCTGTAATATTTATTTGGTTGTCTAAAAGCCAAACAGTCTTTTTGAATTATGAGTATAAATTCATATCTACTACAAATTTAATTGATACTTATTTGTTACCTTATAGTCATTCGCTGATGTGGTTTTTGATGTTGTTAATGCCCTCGATTTTGTGTCGAATGTTGATGTGGGAATTGAAGCTGTTAAGAGGGTGTGGGAGTTTACTTTTTATTTATTACAAATTGCAGTGGGTGTGATAGCCTCCGGACCAAGTTGAAGTTGTTTTGGGTTTTCTAAGGTCTTCCGGAGGCTTTTTCTTTTTTTAATTATATTCAAAACTTAAATTTTTACTTTCAATGCGCTCTTGAAGCTCACCATCAATCATAGCCGGTTGTCCGCGCACAATGGTGTGAGTGATTGATCCGGGTATTTTCATTCCATCAAAAGGCGTCCAGCCAGATTTTGTTTCCATCCATGAGTTTTCAATCTGAAAGCTTTTATTATTATCAATAATTGTAAAGTCAGCATCAGAGCCTACTTTAATTCCTAATTTATTTTGAATTTTAAAAAGCCTTACGGGGTTGTGGTACATCAATCGAGCTAAGTCCTGAAAGCTCAGTCGACCTTTTTTTATGTGCTCTAACATTAACAAGACGGTTGTTTGGACTCCGGGCATTCCAGAGGGGCTTTTAGGGTAGTCTTGATTTTTTTCTTCTAAAGTATGTGGGGCGTGATCACTTCCAATAATATCTACAGTTTTATTTTGCACACCAGTCCATAAAGCCTCCAGATGTCTTTTTTCTCTGATTGGCGGGTTCATTTGAGCTAGAGACTTCAAGCGGTCGTAACACTCTGGAGCTGAAAGAGTGAGATGTTGCGGGGTGCACTCCACACTAATAAGGCTATTTTTATTTTCTTTTAAAAAACTCATCTCTTCGGCTGTTGTAATATGCAGGGTGTGTATTTGTTTTTTGAGTTTTAGTGCAAGATTCACCGCTTTTTTTGTGGCAATCAGTGCTGTTTGCTCGTCTCTCCACAGTGGATGAGTATGAACTGTTACCGGTTCTTGAAAGAGTTCTTGCTTTCTTTTCTTAAGACGTTCTTCATCTTCACAATGAAGTGCAATGCGTTTTTTAGCCGAGGTAAAGGCTTGCTCCAACACCTGTTCGCTTTCTACCAGCAAGTTGCCAGTTGAGCTTCCCATAAAGATTTTTACCCCACAGCAACCATCAAGGTCTTCAATGGTGTGAAGGTGCTGAGCATTTTCAGCACTGGCTCCTAAGTAAAAAGCATAATCACTGTATGAGGTTTTTTTAGCAATATTGAGTTTTTCTTCTAAACTTTCACGAGTGGTGGTTGAAGGATTGGTGTTGGGCATTTCAAAAAAACTGACAATTCCACCTTTAACTGCGCCGCGACTGCCGTGTGCAATGTCTTCTTTATGAGTTAGTCCTGGCTCACGAAAGTGGACTTGAGTGTCAATCAGACCAGGGAGTACGGTAAGTCCTTTTAGGTCAAAAGTTTTTGTGGCCTGAGCTCCGGGAGATAAAGGCAGCTCTGTGATTTTACCGTCTTTAATACCAAGGTCTAGAGTTTCAAATTTGTCCTCAATCAGGCAATTGGCATTTTTTAAAATTAAATCAAGCATTACTAAAGTCCTTTATTTAAGTTTTGCTGATCATATCAAAAATCTTTTCAACATGCACCAATGATGCTGAAATAGCATTTGTGTTAAATAGTGGGCTTATTTTTTGGGATGAGCTCTATTTAAAGGCGACTTTTGGTTCTATTTGAATTAATTCAAAGACCTTCCATGAACTCTTAAAAATAGCAAAAATCGCTTAAAAAATCAGCTGCTAAAAAATCTTTTATAATTTAACACAATTGGTATTATTTAAAAAAATCAAAGCCTTGACTATGTCTTAAGATATCGAGAACATTTAACAATGGATATCATGCATCTTGTGGAGCGCAGCCTTTATTATTTAGTCGACAACAGCCATTTTGTTATACAAGTGACAATCTTTGTTATCGTTGTACTTGTGGTGATTTATTTATTCAATTTGATTGTCAGTGGCGGTGACTCTAGTGAGGGACTATCTAAAAAAGATATTTCTGAATTAGAAACCCGCATTAAAACCGTTCTTGAACAAGCAACTCATGTAACATCAAAACCAAAAGCCTCAGAAGATGGACAGGCCGAAGCCACTGATGGTGAAGCCTCTGGTGAAGGAGCTGCCGCAGCGTCTGCAGCTTCAAAAGAAGTCCTTGAGCAGATTGAAAGCTTAAAAAAGGATGTTGAACAAAAAGAGACGGAGCTTAAAGAGCTTAAAGAAAGCGCTTCCATGGGCGGTGGCTTAAGTGAAGACGAGTCCAAAAAATATATGGATAAAATTAATGAGCTTGAAGCTAAGCTTCAAGAGTACGAAATTATTGAAGATGAAATTGCAGACTTATCGCATTTTAAAGAAGAAAATGAACGACTTAAAAAACAATTAGAAGACATGCAAGCCGGTGGCGGAGGGCAAAGCTCCGATGGCGGCGGAGAATCTACTGACTCGGCCTCTGAAGAATCTGATGCAAAGGCTGAGCAGACTAATGAAGACGCTGACGCCGAACAAAACCAAGAAGAGTCTGATCAAGACGATGACACAAAAAATGAAGAAGCAAGCAAAGCTGAAGAGCCTGTAGTAGAAGCTAATGAGGCGCCCGAGGCAAAGGACGCTTCAGAAGAAGAGGAGCCTCAAAAACAAGAAGAGGCTGCAGAAGGTGGCGAAGACCTAATGGCTCAAGCGGCTGCTATGCTTGGGGACCAGGGTGAGGAAGAAAAGCCACAAGAGCAAGAGTCAAAAGAAGAGGATGCCACTGCTCAAGCCGAATCAATGTTAAATGCTGGTGATGAAGAAAAGAATCCCGATGAGGAGTACATCACTAAAGATGTGATAGATGATTTTAATCAGGCCGTTAAAGAAGATGTTTACGGCATAAAAGAAGAAGAGAAAAAGCCTGAGGCTGAAGCTCAAGAAGCTTCTGAAGAAGCAAAAGCTGAAGACAAGACAGATGAGGCCGCCAATGAAGAACCTGCTGATGAGGGCATGATCACCGATGATCTGCTGGCTGAATTTTCAAAACAGCTTGAGCCTGAAATGAACGCACAAGTTGAAGAAACGGAAAAGCAGGCACAAGAGTCAGCCGGTGAGCAGCCACAAACTGAAGAAGAAAGTTCTGGCGCTGAAGGTTTGATTGATACAGAAAAAATGATGCAAGAAATGGAAGAGTTAAAAGAGTTGCCTGAAGATGAGGCCTCTATTTCTGCTCTTGAAGAAGATACAGACATTGAGAAAATGGCCTCCGAGGCTGGCAAGTTATCTTCAGATTCATAATCAAAGGGGTGTAAGGGTATGTTTTCAACATTACTATTAGTTTCAAATTTAGCATTGGCTGCTGTCCCTCAACAGCATCAAGTAAAAAACATTCTTAATGAAAAACCAACAGCTCGTTTAAGCAGCTTGAAAAGCATGCCACAGAGCCAAAGAGTTGAGGCTTTAACGGCATTGGCTAAGAATAAGCAAGCCAGTATTAGAACGCGTTGGAGAGCTATCACCTCTCTTGCCATGATTGACAAGAAAAGATCCATACCTGTGGTTGAAGGCGCTTTAAGCAGTGGTCACTGGTATTTAAGAAATGCAGGAATGGTAGCTATTGTTCATGCAGACCGTGAGCGTGCAAAGCAGTGGGCCATGCATTTGTTAAAAGATCCAGCACTGGTTGTAAGAACTGCAGCGGTTCAAGCCTTAAAAAAACTCAACGCCGTTGAGTCTAAAGAGTCCTTATGGCAAGAGTTGTACTCGGCAAAGAACTTTAAAAAAGGTAAAAGTTTATGGGTCAGACGACACATTGTTGAAGCTTTAAGTCGTTTTGAAAACCCGGGCAGTGAAAAGCGCTTTTTAAAAGTTTTAAGAGACCAAGACGAGAGCTTGTATCCAGCCGCCATTCAAGGTCTTGAGCGTGTGACCGGAAAATCTATGCAAGGCAGTACAGATCATCAACGCCTAGCTTGGATGAAAGCCATAAGATAAAAAATTAAAATCCACTATTGTTGGTCTCGGCCAATTTGTCGATGACGGCTTCAATGATAAGCTCACGTTTGATGCGGTAAAGTAAACTTTCTTCCTCATAAGCTTGAGTGGGGATTTCTTTTTTGCCACTAAAAAAATCCATTTTTCGTTGTAGTTTTTTATTCACAACAATTTTAATAGCCTCTTTACCGTTTACTTCTCCTCGTGTGAGTTGCAAGTGGATTTTGGCTTGTAAACCTTGGGTATCAAATGATTGATGAACGGGTTGCCATATCAGTGGTCCTTCAATGGGGCCAGTGATAATTTTTCCGGCGTCCATATTGCTCACACTTAGAGGGTATTTTGACAAAGCTAATTGAGAGGCCCGCCAAACCTTATCGTAAGGAGCAAAGATCACGGTCTCCTTTTTAGGCGGGGCTTCAGTTTTTGTTTTATCAATGGCTTGGCAGCCAAAATTAAAAATCAGTAGCGTTTTTACTAATATGAGAGACTTCAAGTTCAGAGCCATTGTGCTTTCCTAAGTATATTACTTCCCAGCGATAGATTTTGCTTGGATCTTTGTTCCATTCTAACTGTGGAATACGCAATTGTTCAACCCATCCGTTTTGATTCCAGTGACTCCAAAGCCTTGTTTTTTTCTCGATAAGTTCATTTTCAATATAAAACTGCTCAACCTCAGACAAAACATACCAAGTTCCAACTTCCTGAATGCCATCAGAAAAATTTGGAGCCTTTGAAAGTAGAACCCCATCTAATATTTGAGGAGCCGAAACCAAAGGAAGAAGTGTTGGGACATGGTCGTAGGTTTTTATCTTTTCTAAAGAAAGGCTCAATTGAGTAAGAGTGTTATCTAAAGCAGTTGTTGGCTCTCGCTTTAAAACAGATAGAGTGTAGGTGTCACCCAGGCTTGAGGTGTTTAAAAGTGTGCTTTGATTGGAGTATAGTCTTTTTATATCAGTAGGGATCAGCTGCCCTTCAAAGGGCTTAAGTGTTGCTGCAAGCAGGGTGTGGTTACTTATAAGCCCAGGTGCCGTGACCTTTACATTGCGGTCAAATTGCATACTTTGAATAGAGATATTTTTTTCAGTGTTTCCAGTTAAATTAAAACTCTCAATTCCAGCCTGTTTAAAGTGAAAGGAGTTAAGTAAATCAAAGATAGGTGTTCCGGTGCCTTTGTCGACAAGCTCTGAAAATCTGGCCTGTCCATGCAAGGCCACAAGGTTATAAGTCCCGGGCTTTCTAAAGTACATTCTGTAGAGAGGCTTGTTGATTCTGATATTAAAAAACAAGTACTTTTCAGTTTGATCGGGGAACACAACATTGCTTGGAACAGTCATGGACTTGCCAAAGCGTAGATCAATTTTATCAGTTTCAGAACTAATAAAGTAAGACATATCAAAGTGTATTAAAGAATTTGTTGTGAGTGTGGGCACAAGGATTGAAAAGTCTAAGATGTCATCTTTTTTAAGCCGGCCATAACCCGTGGTTTCACCACGCACTTCAATGCGCCCGCTACCTTCAACGGGGTCAATGGTGAATAGTTGTGCTTGGCTTGAGACTTGATGAAAACTGGTTGTTATATAGCCGGTTTTTTTAAAGCTAATGGTTGCAGGCAGTGGCCACTGGCTATTGATTTGAATCGCCCCATTTAGGTCTGTGGAACCCACCAAATTGTTGTTGATATAAACTTCGGCATTGGGAACTACTAAGCCCCCACTTTGCAAAATAAAAGCATTTTGATTTTTTAAAGGCTTTTGAGGAATGCTTTCCTTAGGATTGTAAGTGTCTTTTTCAGGAGTTGGTTTGTTTGGATTTAAATTCTCAAGTTGATTGTCTGGAGTGCATGCTGCAAATAACAGCACACTCATAATAAGTATGTATTTCATAATGAATTCCCCCTAAAGATATTACAAACTAACAGCCAAGGGGCGTCAACGCTGTAACCCCAGATCAAACCTATGACCCAAGGCTTCACGCCTGAAATAAAAGACCTAGAGGAAAGTCCAAGGAAAGTAGTTGACCATTTGCCAAAAAATCATTACCAATATGCCTTCAGTTTTAATGTGGCGGGATAGCTCAGCTGGTTAGAGCATCGGAATCATAATCCGAGGGTCGGAGGTTCAAGTCCTCTTCCCGCTACCATTTTTTGCCTTCGGCAAAAAATGTCCCGCCGAAGCTTCAGCGAAGGCGGACCTTTCCTAGTAAAACCCTCTTTGATATAAAGCCTTAGCCACACGTTCGATGGCCACAAGATATGAGGCGTCTCTATAGGAAATCTGTTCTGCTTCAGAAACCTCTGTGATTTTTCTCCAGGTGTCTTTAAAGGCGTCTTCTATGAAGTTAAAGACTTTGTCTTTGGGCCATGAGTAGCGTTGGTGGTTGCCGGACCACTCTAAGTAAGAGGCGCATACACCACCGGCATTGGCAAAGATGTCGGGAATGACGGGTATGTTTTTATCTTTTAAATAATTGTCTGCATTGTTGGTGACGGGAATGTTTGCGGCCTCAACAATCATTTTTACATTTAGTCTCTCGACATTTTCACTATGAATGGCCGCTTCAAGAGCCGCTGGTATTAACACATCTGTCTTAAGTTCAAAAAACTCTTCGTGAGAGATGTATTCATGTTTAATGTTTGAATCGTTCACTTTAGCGTCTTTGTTGGGTTGCATCTCATTGAACAGAGTCGGGATGTCTAAGCCCTCGGGGTTGTATATGCCCCCATCAGCATCAGAGACAGCTATAATTTGAGCACCGGCTTGATGTAAATATAGGGCTGCATGTGAGCCCACATTCCCAAAGCCTTGAATGGTTATTTTTAAGTTATTGATGTCAAAGCCATGGGCTTTAGCAGCAAGAAGGGTGGCAAAGTGCACACCTCGGCCCGTGGCCTCTGTGCGCCCATCAACGCCGCCAAGGTTTAAGGGCTTGCCTGTTACAACACTTGGCATATAGCCGTTGTGTTTTGCATAGGCATCAAAGTACCAGGCCATCTCGGTTTCACCGGTGCCAACATCAGGAGCTGGGATATCAATGTCAGGCCCAATCAGTGGGAATATTTTATTAATAAAGTTTTTTGATAAGATCTCTTTTTCATATGTATTTAAATGTTTAAGGTCACAACAAATGCCGCCTTTGGCTCCTCCAAAAGGAAGATGAAAAAGTGCAGTCTTCCAAGTCATTAAAAAAGCAAGGGCGCGACAATGTTTCATGTCAACGGAGGGGTGATACCTCATACCACCTTTAAATGGGCCGCAAAAATCATTGTGTTGAACTCTGAAGCCTTCGAATCTTCTAATTTTTCCATTATGTAGGCGTATAGGAATTTCCACTTTAATTTCACGTTGTGGTGTTTGTAAAATTTCTTGCACTTCGCTGTCCAAATTTAGTTTTTTGAAAGCTGGTTTTAAAAACTCGTCTTGGCATTTGCTGGGGTCGTAGTCGAACATAAACTCTCCTATTTTTTAAGTTCTTGTCTTCTCATTGGCATTGCATCAATAGTTTGAAAGATAGTTTCGATGTTTGGAGGGGATTTATATACAGACTTTGTTGTTCCATCTAGACCAACAAGAGCGGCAAATGAGTTTTGATGATATTTTTTAAAAAATTGATTAGAAGATACAGGCACTACTTTTAGTTGTCGTTCATTCCAGCCCTTAGAATATTGTGATTTAATATTATCAAAATAATTTAATGCCTGCGTGTTGTTTTCAGAAACAACTATCAATCGAGAATTCCATTTAAACTTTTTAATTTTTTCCATAGCTAAAAGCGGGTTTAAAAATAAAATAAAAACTATTAACTTCATAGGTTGAAGCTAACGAATAGATTTAAAATGGTCAAATTTAACAAAGCATTTATAGCTCGTTTAACATTTGTGCATTTAATATGTGTAGATAAGTTTTAATTTTTTACACATTAACGAATCAAGAGTAAGGGCTTGTCGTTAAGAGTTAGCATTTTTGAAGTAAAACTGCCTATAATAAAATCATGTATCCAATTATGACTAAAAGCGCCCATAGCGATAAAGTCTATTTGGTTTTTGTCCGCATAGTTTAAAATTGCTTTTTCTGGTTCACCCTTAAGTATGACTGTTTTATTTTTCACATTGTTGTCGGTAAGCATAGTTTTTGCCATACTAACAAGGCTTTGTGAGTTTTCATTGTCCTCTCCCACATAAACCACATCAATTTCAATATTTTTAAAAATGGGTCTTTCACAAATAAAGTTGAGAGCCTTAAGAGAAGCTTTGCTGCCATCAAAGGCAATCAGTGCTTTTTTAGGTGGGGAGAACTCTTTGCTAACAACTAATACAGGCTGCTCCAGTGAACGGATCACTCCTTCTACATTATGACCCACAACACCTTTTTTATTAGCCTCTTGGTGGTGTTGACCATAGCGTCCAATAATTGCTAATGAAATTTCATCTTTAAAGCTTAATAAGTTTTCAATCAGTCTGCCGTGCTCAACTGTGGTTTTAGGCTCATTGGCTCCGGCATTTAAAACCTGTTGCTTTGCAGACTCTAAAATTAGTTTTGCTTTTTTTAGCAGTATTTTATTTTGTTCAAACTCAAGCTCTACTATTTCTTTTAATAAATCCTCTTTAGCACCTAGGCCAATTGATCCAGACATGTCAATATCCGCTTCTTTTCTTTGAGGGTCTAAACAATGGTAAAGCATCAGTTCTTTATCTGAATGTTTTGAAATCCAAGCTCCATACTGAATCACTGATTCACTAGGGGGGAAGCCGTTAATACAAGCAACGATATATTTTTTTTGATCCATTAGTGTCCCCCAAGTATGCGGTCAATTTCTTCAGGGTTGTCATAAACTCCAAAACGATCGATGATAGTTTTGCTGGCTTTATTTAACCCAATGATTTCTGTTTCTGTGCCCTCTCTTCGAAATTTGATGACAACCTTATCAAGGGCTGCAACGGCTGAAACATCCCAAAAGTGAGCGCGGTCTAAATTAATAACCACTTTATCCATGGCCTCTTTAAAATCAAAAAAGTTGATAAACTTTTCTGCGGAGTTAAAAAACACCTGACCGTGGATATAGTATGTCCTTGTAGAGCTGTCTTTATCAAGCTCTGTCTCAGTATACATGAAATGACTAATTTTATTGGCAAAAAATAAGGCGGCAAGAAGTACTCCTACGAAAACACCATAGGCTAAGTTGTGAGTCCAGACCACAACCACAACTGTGGCAACCATCACTATGTTGGAAGAGAGTGGGTAGCTGGGAGCTCGCTTGATAGAGCCCCAACTAAATGTCCCTATTGAGACCATAATCATTATAGCCACCAAAGCTGCCATTGGAATTAATGAAATGCCATCACTTAAAAACACCACCATGATCAGTAAGTAAATCCCTGCTAAAAGTGTAGAGAGCCTTCCGCGTCCACCAGATTTAATATTAATAACAGACTGGCCGATCATGGCACAACCGGCCATACCGCCAAAAAGGCCCGCGACGATGTTGCTCACCCCTTGGCCCTTACACTCTCTGTTGCGATCACTTTTAGTATCGGTGAGGTCATCCACAATGGTTGCTGTCATTAAAGATTCTAGCAGGCCAACTATGGTTAGGGCCGCCGAGTAGGGGAATATGATTTTTAAGGTCTCAAAGTTTAGTGGCACTTCAGGCCATAAAAATATAGGTAGTGTGTCTGGAAGCTTTCCTGTGTCACCAACCGTTCGAATCTCAAGACCCATGCCTAAAGATAAAGCCGTTAAAACTCCGATGCAGATCAAAGGAGAAGGGATGATTTTTCCAATTTTTGGCACATATGGAAACAAGTAAATTATAAATAAGCCAAAAGCCACCATGGCATAAACATGCCAGGTCACGTTTGTTAACTCAGGCAGCTGTGCTAAAAATATTAATATAGCAAGAGCATTTACAAAGCCTGTCACCACAGACTGTGAAACAAAACTCATTAATTGCCCCAGCTTTAGATAACCGGCAAGGATTTGTAAAACACCCGTTAGTATGGTGGCCACCAGTAGATATTGTAATCCATGCTCTCGGACCAAAGTGACCATTAACAAAGCCATAGCTCCAGTGGCTGCAGAGACCATTCCCGGACGGCCGCCAGTAAATGCTATGGTCACAGCGATACAAAACGAGGCATAGAGTCCAACTCTTGGGTCTACTTCGGCTAGAACAGAAAAAGCAATGGCTTCAGGGATAAGAGCAAGTGCGACAACAAGACCTGATAGAACATCTCCACGTATATTACCAAACCAATCTTGGCGAGTTGATTTAAAAAGCATATTTCTCCATTTTTTTATTGAAAGTGGTAAAAGACCTTATGGCGGTTAGAGGGTCAAGTTGATATTTAGAGTCTGTAATATATATGACAAAAATAACAGCTTTTATATAATGTCAGTTATGCTAATGTGTAGACTTAAATGTGTTAAGGAATTTTAATGATTATTTATATAGATGCAGACGCCTGTCCTGTGAAAAATGAAACTTACAAAGTGGCTAAAAGATACGGCTTAAAAGTGTTTGTTGTTGCCAATCAGTACATGAACGTCCCTATGGATATTGATATTCAAATGCAAGTGGTCTCAGGTGATTTTGATGCTGCCGATGACTGGATTGTAGAAGCAATTAATGAGGGAGATATTCTTGTGACTTCTGATTTGTTGCTTGCCGATCGTTGTATCAAAAAAAATGCTAAAGTTTTAGGGCCTAAGGGCAATGAGTTGGATGAAGAAAATATTGGCTCTATTCTGGCCTCAAGGGAGCTGAGCTCACATCTAAGAGACTTAGGGCATACAAACACCGGCCCTAGTGCAATGACCAAAAAAGATCGGTCAACATTTCTTTCAAAATTAGACCAAATCATTCAAAAGCTTAAAAATAGCTAAAATAAATGCTATAAACATAAAAGCATTTCTGACAATAAAAGGAGCTTAATTCAATGCCTGATAAAACCAGTAATATTGTAGTTCGTAATGCACATGTGGATGATATTACAAAAATTATTGATCTAAGTCTTAAAGTTTACCCTGGTTTTAAGCCGTATCGGCCAGCCGTGCTTTTGGGGCAAATCACCAACTACAATGAAGGAACTTTTGTTGTTGAAGTGGATGGTGAGCTTGTGGCTTATTCGGCATGTATTCGAACCAATGAAAAAAAGGCTTTAAAACCACACACCTGGAATACTATAACTGGAGGCGGATTTGGCACCACTCACGAAAAAGATGGAGAGTACCTTTATGGTTATGAAACCTTTGTTGATCCAGACATTCGAGGTCATAAAATTGGAGAAAGACTTTATAACGCTCGTAAACAGCTTGCACGCTATTTAAGATTAAAAGGTATTGTTTTTGCTGGAAGAGTCCCGAACTTTGCTAAACGCAAGAAAAAAAATCAGGTTAAAACCATTCACGAGTACGTTGAAAAAGTTCAGCAAAAAAAATTACGTGACTCAACACTCGGGTTTCAAATTCGAAACGGCTTTGAAATTGTAGATGTGTTTGAACAATACTTGCCTGATGACAAGGGCAGTGAGGGCTATGCGGTTTTAATGGTTTGGAACAACCCAGAGTACAAAACCACAGACTTAGTCAAAGGCCATATGCTGGCTAAAAATATTGTTCGAGTGGCCACAGTTCAATATCAGCAGCGTGGGATAAAAAGTTTTGAAGAGTTTGAGCAGATGGTTGAGTATTTTGTAGATGTCTCTTCTTCATATAAGTCAGACTTTGTGGTGTTTCCAGAGCTTTTTACTATGCAACTTCTATCTATTGAAAATGCAAAAGTGCCCCCTCATAAATCTATAGAGATGATGACAAAATACACCGAGCAGTTTAAAGACATGCTTCACAGGCTATCCATAAGATACAATGTGAACATCATCGGCGGCTCTCATCCAACCAAGGTGGGTGATTTGGTAAAGAACATTTCCTATGTCTCCCTGCGCGATGGTCAGATGCACGAACAGCCAAAAATTCACCCCACGCCCAACGAGCGCTACTGGTGGAATATTTCTGGTGATGAAAAATTAAATGTTATTAATACAGATTGTGGTCCTATTGGTGTTTTAATTTGTTATGACAGTGAATTCCCTGAACTCAGTCGACATCTTGTCAACCAAGGGGTTCAAATTTTATTTGTTCCATTTTTAACTGATGAAAGACAGTCTTACCTAAGAGTGCGTTATTGCTGTCAGGCCAGAGCTGTAGAAAATCAAATTTATGTGGTGATGTCCGGTAATGTGGGCAACTTACCTCGAGTGCAAAATCTAGACATTCAATACGCTCAAAGTTGTATTTTAACTCCTTGTGATTTTCCATTTGCAAGAGACGGTATCGCAGCTGACACTTCTCCCAATGTTGAGGCTGTGGCTTTTGCGGATCTAAGAATGGACAATTTATTGGAAGCAAGAAATAACGGAACCGTTCAGAACTTAAAAGATCGTAACCATGATTTATATTCCATCGAATGGAAAGGTAAGTCTTAGCTACCAGTAAAAAAGTGGAAACTTGGGTACTGTTGATTGACGGTTTTTAGGTCTGCATGAAATAAGGCTATAACCTCTGTACGTTTTTTGGGTAGTACATTAAATATAACTAAGTCAGAATTCTCAATAATTTGGTGAAGCCCTCGACCGGCTCCACCTTTTTCTTGGTTCAATTTCCCAGCTTCTCCCACATAGCAGCTCTCCAAGTAAGTGAGAAGTGTATCTATAGTGAGTCCACCAAAAGGATCTTCTACAGATACACCCATCAACAGGCCATCCGAGGCAAACCTTAAAACAGACTGTTCATCCGGATTAAGTTCTACAGTTTCAAGGCGAGACAGGTGGTTATACTTGGACTTTCCAGTTTTTTTGTCTACAGGAGCATCGTAGATGGCATTCATGAGCATCTCTTCACAAACCGTTTGCACACGTGAGAGATTAGATTTTCGAACACCCAGTTCTTGAAAGTAACTTATCATAGACTCTATGAGTTGCTGTCGATGAGAGCTGTTTGTAACCTTTAGTTCATTAAAAGTTGTTCCCCAGGCAAAGTATTTATCTAAGCCAAAAATGTTTTTATTAATTAATTTTGTAATAGAGGTCATAAAGTTTTTAACAGTAAAAGCTCTGTCGTCGTCGTCTCTTGATATAATATGTGGCTTTGTCTGAATCTTCTTTAAATTCCCAAGGTACTTATCAATGGGTTCTGAGGTGACATAAACACATTGAGTATTTGGCGAGCTTTGATGAATGAGTTCTGCAAGACTTAAGTTTTCACTATCAACAAAAATCACATCGTATTTTTCATTGACCAGGAGTTTATGAGCCTCGTCCGAGTTGGAGGCTACGTCTAAGCTTACGCCTGTGCCTCCAAGGGCCATTTTTGCAATAATCTGTTGTTTGCGAATGGTGTCCACAACTAGGACTTTTCGGTCTTTAAGCTTTCTTTCAGATGAAAATTGCGTGGAGATAAAGGCCATGTGGTTAATTAAACCAATAACTTCTTTATCCATGCTGTCAATGAGCTCTTTATCAGCACTTGCCGCTGACTCTTTATACTGTTTCATTTCTTTTTGAAGAGGAATAAGGTGGCTTTGATAAAGCTCATCTAGCATTTGAAAGGTCAAGTCTCTAGATCGAATTAACTCTTCTAGTTTTATATAGCTGGCATTTAATTCAGTATTTTTATTTTCTAGAACTTGGAAAGACTCTAAAAGTTGTAGGTTTTTTTCTTTTAAATCTTGTGTGCGCTCTTCCACTTTCTTTTCTAAGTTTTTATTCATTAAAACTAAATTTTGTTTGGCGTTTTCTAAATCAGTGCTTAAATCTTCAAAATGCTTAGCTTTTTGATTAGTAAGCCTTAACTTCTCAGTTAAAATATTTGAGTAGATTCTGAATAGGGAGTGTTGAATCTGATCAATGTTAACATTAGGGATATTATTAACCTTCTCAACCTCAAGCTCTAGTACTTCCACTTCATTATTGGCAAGAATTGTGGCAGCACAAGGTTTGTTGGAGATCACACTCATTTCTCCAAGCAGATCTCCTGTTTTATTTAAATTGGCAACAATACCCTCATCAACAACGACAGAAACGCTACCTTTTAATAAAAAATATAAGTTTTGATTGCTTTGACCTTGCTTAAGGATCTCAGATCCCATTTCAAACTTCTTTAAACTCGAGATCTTACTGATTTCATCAAGTAGGTGATCTGGAAAGTGTTTAAAGAAATCTAGGTTTTTAATTAATGATCTAACATTTGATTCAGCCAATTTAAAAAGCCTAAAGGTTTATTTGTTAATACTTAAGTCTTGGGTTCGTTATATAAACTATATGTATTGTATATGTGAGTGAATCTTGAATAAAGAAGTCGTTATTATTCAATACACATCTAGATAAAGGTCATAATTAAATAAGTCCTTAGTCTCAGTTAAGAGAAGGTTAAATTGCCCCGATAGGGTCTGTATCAACATCAATGCATTAGGGTGTAATAATGAGTCTTGATTATGAAAAAATAAAAAGTAGTGAAGAGTCTAAGGGTAATGAATGGACCTCATATTCTGATCTATTTATGGTTTTGGCCTTTGTATTTTTAATGCTCTATGTGACCTCCAGTATTAAAACTGGGACCAGTCAGCTTCAAAAGAATGAAGAGATTATTCGTCTTACAAAAGAAATCGAAGCCCTTAAAGAAGAGCAAAGAGTTCAAGAAACTCTTAAAGATGATTATTTAGTTAATGAAGCCCCTGAAAAAGAAAGGCAAGAGTATCAAAAACTCATGAGTCATTTAAGTTTGCTTGAAACGGAAGCTAAAGAAGCAAAACAAGAGTTTGAACGTCAAGCGGCAGAACAAAGGCAAAAAGAACAAGCTCTTAATCATTACCAAAGAATGATTAAAAATGTGATCACGGCTAATATTTTATCAAAAGATCGACTGAATCAGCGTGATGATAAAATTACTGAAAAAAACAGAACTATTGCTGAGAAACAAGACATCATTAAACAAAAAGTACAAGAGATTGAAAAAAATGAAAACATTATTCAACAACAGAATCAAAAAGTCTCAAAGCTTGAAGGTGCTATAACAAGTAAAGTTCAAGAAATTCAAAAAAACAAACAGAGAATGAAATCAATTAAAGATCAAATGGATCAAAAAATTGCAGAATTGAATAAATCATATAAAAATAAAAGAATTGCTTATCAGCAAGCTATGGATGAAATTAGGTCACTTCAAATAGAGTCTGAGAAAAAGATAGATGACTTAAAAACACAAAATACTGTTGCTGAAAAAAGACTTAAAAGAATTAATAATCAATTGAATTCAGCACAAAGTAAAATCACTCAAGCTCAGCAAGTAATACAAATGAAGGATCAAGAAAAGCAACGTTTAGCTCAAGCTTTTCAAATGGAAAAATCAGAACTCAAAGAACAGTTCAATCAGGAAAAGTCCCAGTTAATTTCTAAATATCAAAAAGAAAAACAACAAATTATGAATTCCTTTGAAAACGAGAAAAAACAACTGGCAAACTCTTTAAGTCAACAGACAGAGCAATTGAAGAAAAAGTATGCCAAACAACAAGGCCTATTAAAGAAAAAACTCAAACAAGCTAATGACGAGTATAAAAAGCAGCAACAACAGTTAGCTAAAAAACTTAAAAATACTTCTAAACAATATAATCAAAAAATATCAGGTCTTCAAAAAGATTTGAAGAAGGCTGAAGCTCGAGAGAACGCAAGAAAACAACTTGCTAAGAAAATTAAAACAAAATTTGCTAAAGCCGGAATTAAAATGAATGTGGATGAAAACACTGGGGAAGTGGTATTAAGTTTTGGAGATGAATATTTTGAAACGGGTAGACACTCATTAAAACCTAAGATGAAAGAAATCCTAAAAGATTTTATTCCTCTCTATGCTCAAAGTTTGTTTGAAGATAAAGATATAAGTAGAAGAATTGAAGATGTTCAAATTGTAGGATTTGCTTCGCCGACCTTTAAAGGAAAAGTAGTTAATCCAAACAGTTTGAGCAAAAAAGATAAAAAAGCCGTCAGCTATAACTTAGATCTTAGTTATAACCGAGCCAAATCTATATTTAACTATATGTTTTACGATAAAGACTTAGATTATGACCATCAAAAAAAGTTATTGTCGATGGTTAAAGTTTCTGGGGCTGGTTATTTTGGTGGTGGAAATAGAAATCCGTCCTCTGAAGAGCAAATTACTTGTAAAGAAAAAGACTGTAAAGATCTACAAAAAGTTATTATTAAGTTTAATTTAAACAATAGGTAGGGGTGTAAAAATGGAAGGCTTCCAATTAATGGTAAAAAACTTTGTTTCTGGGCTGTCAACATATGCAGCAGATACAATGATTCCATTTATGTGTTTTGTTTTCGGACTAGGTCTTGTAATGAGGCTAGTGATATGGTTCACCGTCAAGCGTGAAGAGTGGTTTGCGAAAGAGTATGAAAAGCGCGTAAATTACGTGGTTGAAAATGAAGAGATGAGTCATTTCTCTGACTCTTTTTATGTCAGTGTAAAAAAACTACTTGAAAAAACATATTATGAAGTTTTTGAATTAAGAGGAATTATGAAAAGAAGGGACCCTGATTATGTCACTTCTTTATCTGATCGTGTCTTTTTAATTCAACATGGTTGTGCGCTTCTTGTTAGAGACACACTTAAGCAAATAAGATTTTTAAAGCATAGTGATGAAAGCAGTAAAAAACTACACCCAATTGTTGTTAATGTTTTTAGAAATAACCCATGCTTTAGTAAAGTCTTTGGAATCTTTCCATCTAACAAATACAACGATTTATTAAATTTACTTCCAGGTATGTTTATTATTGGAGGAATTTTTGGAACATTCTTAGGTATTATGAAAGGTCTTCCTGAACTTGGAGCTATGAACCTTGGTGATGTTGGTGAAACACAAGAAACTATGAAGCAATTTTTAACTAAAATCTCATTTTCAATGGGGACATCGATTATTGGTATTATATTATCAGTTATAACGTCTATTTTTAACACTGTATTTTCTCCCGAAAAAGTTTTTGTAAATACCGTAGATCGTTTTGAAAACTCAATGGATCTACTATGGAACAGAAGCAAAAACAATGATTTACCTAAAGACATTCCAGACTTTGATATGCATAAAGATCCTGTTGAAGCCATTGCTGAAGAGGCCTTAAATCGTGAAATTGCAAAATCTCAAACAACAACAAAGCCTCTATCTAAAACAGAGAGAGATTTGGAGAGTAAGAACGCCTCTTAAAGGATTTATTAATGAAAGCTAAAAAAGGCTTTTTAGTTAGAATAATATCTAGTGACGAAGAACGGGTGGAATTTGTTTCATCCGATTCTTTCGTTATTGGCAAGTCCAGTCAGTCTGACTTAAAACTTATGATGAATGGGCTGTCTAGAAAGCATCTTTGGGTAAAATTTATTAATAATAAAATCTATATAGAAGATTTAGGTTCCACCTATGGGACAAAGATTGACGGAAAAGCATTAATATCTAATGTGCCAAGCATCTACCCCGACCAAGGTCATATAATACTTGGTCAATCCAAAGAATTTATTAAACTTGAATGGATTAATGAAAATGTAGAAGAAGAAAAAGATCAGATCACACAAACTCAAACAGTGACATCTAGTGCTTTAAGTCCAAATTCTCAATCCTCAAAAAATACTAATACAGTGAAACTAAATGGTGATATCCCATTAAGTTTTGATGATGAATTTGAAGAGGAACCGCAAAACTTTAACGAAGCTAAAAAACATGCTGAAGCGCAATATATTGAAATAGCGACAAAACTACAATTACTCTTAGAAGAAATTGAAAACTTTAAGTTAGACAAACAACAAAGTATTGAAGATGTTAAAAACCTAATAAACGAAAAGCAACAGTTTGAAGATAATTTAGTAGATTTAAAAAAGACTAAAGATGAAAAAGACAATACAATTGCAATTTTAAATGAAAAGATTGCTGATTTAAAAAATAAGCAAAGCAAAGAAGAATCTTCTTATCTCTCGAAAAAACAAGAATATGATACTTTAAAATCTGATTTAGATTTTAAGATTCAAAATATTGAAAACAACATTAGTGAATTAGATAGTAAACTCAAAAGAGCTCAAGATATTCACAATGCTCAGTTAAAAGAGCTTCAAGCAGAAATCGAGAAAGCTAAAACGAGTTTAAATAACTCAATTGAAGAAAAACGTAATACGGATCAACAAATTCAAAACAATATAGAGGTTGCTAAGCAAGATCTTGCCGAAATGAATACGGAAAAAGATGAGTTGCTTGATAAAATATGGAAGTTGGAAGAAAACTCTAAATCACTTCAGTCAGAAAATGAAGCCCTGTTAGAGAAAATAAATCATCTCAATTCAAAACTTGAAGAAGAAACAGAGAAATATAATAAAGAAAAGTCTTGGATAGATAAAAAAATTCAAGAAATGCGCGATGAAAAGCAACAATTAAGTCAAAAACTATATGAAGACCAATTAGAATATAAATCTGAAAAACAAAAAATTGATTTAGATATATCAGAAAAAAATAATGAACTTAAAGACTTAGAGTATAAGTTTGACAATTTACTCAAAAATTTAAAGTCAGAAGAGGAAAGCTTAGAAAACCTTAATAAAGAGTTTGATGAGGTTAAAATAAAAAAGCATAACCTTGAGTCTGAGCGAAATAATATTGAATTGAACTTAAAGGACTTAAAATCTGAAATTGAGCATAAAACTTCTGAGAATGAGTTTCTTAATAAAGAACTTAGTGCTACCAAAGAAAAGCTTAAAAAAGCACAAGTAGAATTCACTGAATATGAAGATCAAATTCAGTTACAAAAAGATGAATTAGAGTCTTTAAAATCACGTCAAATATTAGAAAAGCGTAAAGCTCAATCAGAATTAGATGAGATTCAAAAAAAATGTGAAGATGAATTAAGCGACAAGAATAGACAAATCGAAAAGTTAAATACTCAAGAGACTGCTTTACAATCAAGTATAAAAGGAAAAAATGACTTTGCTGATGAATTAAATAATAAAATTGAACAGCTTGAAAAGAAAAAAACAGATTTGAATAATGACATTTCAGCACTTAAAAAAGAGCTTGAAGATGGCCAAAAGGAACTTCATTTACTAAATAATAACATTGAAGAAAAAAAATCTGCTATTGATAAGTTTGTTAATCAAATCAATGATTGTGAACTAGAATTAAAATCTATAAATGAAGCTATAAATGCACAAAAACAAGAGCTCAATAATATAATTATTGAACAAACTGATATTTCAAAATTTTATGCTAACATCGAAAGCGAATCTATTTTAAGTGAAGCAAGAAAGAACAAAGACTCATTAATTAGTCAGGCTCAAGAGCATTCAACTTCTATAAAAAACGATGCTGAATCTTATGCCGATAAAACTAAAGAAGAAGCTGATCAATATTTTACACATACAAAACAAGAAGCTGACGAGTATAAAGCTGATAAGTATGAGTCGGCTGATATTTATTATAAAGATAAAATATCTGAAGCGGATCACTATTTAGAAAATAAAAGACAATCTGGTGATACCTATTATTCAAATAAAGAGTCTGAAGCTGAGAGTTATTATAATAGCCGTGTAGAATCGGCAGATAATTATTTTGATCAAACAAAAAATGACGCTGATACATATTATACTCAGAAACAAAATGATGCCAATGATTATCATAATAACAAAACTGATGAAGCCGATAAATATTATGAAAATAAACAACAACAAGCAGATCATTACTTAGAGAGCAAACAGCAACAAGCTGATGAATTATTTGAAGCGAAACAACAAGACGCTGATCATTATCTTGAAGAAAAGACCTCTCAAGCAGACATTTACTTTGAAGAAACTACGTTTAAAGCCAATGAGCTCTTTGAGTCTAGAAAACAAGAAGCTGATCAACTTTATCAATCTACTCAGAATGATTGCGAAAATATTATTCAACAAGCTAAGCAACAAGCAGACAAAATTTTAGAAAACTCAAATGAGGTCTTAAATAGCTCTCAAATTGAAAAGCAAAATATATTAACGCAAGCTAATAAAATATTAGAAGATAAAAATATTGAGGCTCAAAACCTAATGTCTCAAGCTGAACAACAAAAAAATGAAATTTTACAACAGGCCAATCAGTATTTTGATCAGAAGAATTCACAAGCTGAAGATGAATACCAAGAAAAGATGAAACAGGCTGAACTAGACTATACAGAAAAGCTTCTAGTGGCTGATGAAGAGATTAAACAAAAAGAACAACATGCTGTTGAAGAGCGTAATAAGAGAAAACTTAAAGAAGTAGAGTTCATAATTAAAAGTCTAGATGAGCATTTAAATGACCAAGTTAAAAGCTTTCCTGGTAATAAGAAGGAACTAAAATTTGTCACTGATAACGGTCATAATTTTATTAAATTTATTGAATCCGTATTAAAAAGTGACTACTTGCCTGACAGTAAGCAAAAACTAGCCAGCTTTTTAAGCGGTGATAAAGATGTTCGTGAAAAAGAAAAGCTATACTGGAATAAGATGTCCATTAAAGC
>JAKUPT010000049.1 GCA_022450595.1 Bdellovibrionales bacterium | reverse complement strand
GCTATTGGTGTTGGTGAAAAAACGGAAGATCTTAGGGGATTTAATGCTGAAGAGTTTATCGACTCTATTTTGTAATTTAATTTTGCTTGTTATTACAACAAATGCCTTTGCTGAGATCACTCGGTACGAAGCGAGCACTGATATACGTTTTCAGCCCACATTAAAAATAGATCTTGAAAGTTGGTTATTAGATAAAAATGGTAAGCCTACTTATCAGCTTAAAAAAATTCTTGGTTTCGGATTTGATGGAGTGGTTTTTTTAGTACAGGACTCAAAGTTAAATTCCTTTGCCTTGCGCCTTCCTAGAATTCAATTTTCTGGTGGATTTAATGAAAATTATGAAAAACAACAAAGAGTTTATCAGCTGGGTCATGAGTTTTCTGACCTTTTTTTAAAGCCAGTTGAACTTGTAAATCTTGACTCGGCTTCAAAAAATGAAGTCACTACAGGAGTTTTATTACCCTTGGCGGAGTCTCCCTTTGAAAATAAAGAGTTAAACTTTCAAGAAAGAGAACAGTTAGTTCATTCCGCTCTTAAATCCATACTGCCTCGTTATCTTAAGTTTTCTTCAAAAGGTTATTTGTTTAACGATTTAGCCCTTAGAAACTTTGTGCAATTCAAAGGTGATTTTTACCTGATTGATTTGGAGAGAGTGAGTGCTCTTGAGAGTTCGTATCATAAAATTGGTGATCTTAATATTGCAAGTCCCGAGTTTTTTCTACAAGACAAATTACATTCAACCAGCGACATGTTC
Source organism: Bdellovibrionales bacterium (assembly GCA_022450595.1). Classification (GTDB taxonomy): domain Bacteria; phylum Bdellovibrionota; class Bdellovibrionia; order Bdellovibrionales; family UBA1609; genus JAKUPT01. The sequence continues at coordinate 20,240 of JAKUPT010000049.1, read as the reverse complement.
TCTCTGGCTGTTTCCATATCAAAGTTTTTATTTAAAGAAGAAGTTGATTTTAGATTCTATCATTTAGGCAGGAATCCTTTTACAGCCGCCATTATGGCCAGTGAGTTTGCAGGTTATTTCCAACGCGATCATTATCAAAAAGCCTATGAGCAAAATCTATTTGAGCAGAATAAAGCAATGTTGCTTGAAAAGGTTAAGACTAATATTAAAAGTGAAGTTATTTATAATTTTTTAAACGCAGCACTTGAAGTAGATCCTAAAAAAAGAGCCATACATTTGCAGAGCTTTACAAATAAACACAGCATAAAGTCGAGTGTTTATTTTTGTCGATCTTTGTTCTAAATCAGTCTTTTTAAATTTAAGTGATTTTAGCTAAAAATCCTGATAGCCTCATTTTATGGTTTTAAATTACTCTTCAGTTTTAATTACTTTAGCAGGTATTGCTTTCTTTTTATTCGGTATGCAGTTGGCCTCGGACAATCTTCAGCAGCTTATGGCCAATCGTATGCGCGATCTTATGACAAAGCTAGTGCATAAGCCTTTCTTGGGTGTGCTGTTAGGAATGTCATTAACTTTAATGATTCAAAGCTCAGGGGCTGTAACCTCCATGCTTGTTGGTTTGGGTTCTGCGGGAGTTATTACTCTCAGGCAGGTGATGAGTGTGTTATTGGGTACAGCCATTGGTACCACTTTTACTGTTCAGTTATTAAGTTTTAACGTGGCTCAGTTTGGTCTTCCTATATTTACAATGGCTTTTACCATCTACTTTTTAAACCGCAAAAGAACAGTTCGTAATGTTTGTGGTGTGTTTATGGGGTTTGGTCTGATCTTTTGGGGTCTTGAGGTGATAGGTCTTGGAACTGTGGCTTTAAGAGAACTTAAAATCTTTATGGACAGCTTGAGCTTTTTGTCGGCCCATCCCTTATATACAATCATTCTTACCTCCGTTTTTACGGCAATAGTTCACAGCAGTGCTGTGACTATTGGTTTTGCAATGACCTTGGCTGCAACTAATATGATCTCCTTAACAGACGCTGTATTTTGGGTCTATGGGGCCAATATTGGAACGACGGCCACAGCCTTGCTAGCTTCAGCTGGTGGTAACTATGTCGGACGCCAAGTGGCTTGGGCTCATTGTCTGTACAAAGTGATCAGTGTTTTTGTTTTTTACTTTTTCACCCAAGCCTTTGCAGAATTTATGTCCACAGGAGCGGTGGAGCGTGATGTTGCCAACATTCACACTGTGTTCAACATTGTTGCAGCAGCAGTGTTTTATCCCTTTATTCAGCATGGGGCTAAGGGCATTGAAAAGCTTATTGCCCCCACAAAGGCTGATAAAATTTTTGGAGCAAAGTATTTAAACCGTTCAGACTTTGAGTCGATCACAGTTGCCATTGCTCATGCTGAACGGGAGCTGTTGAGAATGGGTGACATTGTGGCCACAATGATCCGTGACTCTATTGATCTGTTTAAAGATGAAGACCCAGAGCTTATGGACAGCATTAAAGAACGAGACACACAAGTTGATATATTAAACAAAGAGATCAACCTGTTTATTGCTCAACATATAAATGAAGCAAAAGAGCTCGAAACTCGTCAGTTTATGAAAATTATGTCTTATGCTGCAGATCTTGAAACGGCCGCCGATGTGATTGATAACTCTCTTTATGATATGGCTCAAAAAAAGCACGCCCTAAAGCTTGAATTTAGTAAAGAGGGATGGGAAGAGCTTCTTGATTTGTACCAAGAGGTGACTAGGCTTGCCCCTCTTTCCATCAGTTGTTTTCAGTTACAGGACCCAAGGCTAGCTCAGCAGATTTTAGACACTAAGCGAAATATTCGTAAAATGGAAAAACAAATGCGCGAGACCCACCTTGAGAGAATTGTTCGCGGCAAAAAAGAATCCATCAACACAAGCTCTATTCACCTAGATGTACTTAGCGATTACCGCCGTATTGTTGGCCTGCTTTCAACTCACATTTATAGCATCCTAAAAGACGAAAAGCGTGACTAGTTGCGCTAAAAGGTAGTCCGTACCTTTTGATGCAGCGTAGGAAAAGGTACGGACTACCTTTTGCTGCTATGCGCTCTGAATTGATTAGGTGGGCCGTACCTAAACGCAGCTTGTGCAATCGGTTCTTGCCATTAAAGCTTTCTTATACTACTAAAATATATAGGGATTTTTTAAATCTGATAGGCTTTGTAGAGTAAAATTGCAAAGCCAATAAAGAGCTGATGATTTTGAATCATTAAGATCTAAATGAGTTTTTTTAACCTCTGTAACTATGACGAGGCTTTAGGTATGGAAAAAAGATTACATACAGTTCAGATAGCAGGAGTACCGCTAAAACTGAAGTCTTCTCATGATTCAGAGATGGTGAATTCTTTAGTTGAAATTGTAGATAAAAAAGTCAAAGAAACCATTGAATCTCACCCAACTGTATCTTTTCAAAACGCATTGATGATGACAGCCTTAAACTTGGCAGAAGAGTTAGAGCTAACTAAAAAAATTGCTCGAAGAGAACTTGATGCTATTGAAGACGAGGCTCAGCAAATCCTATCAGACTTAGAACTATCCCCAGTGATACAAAACAACTTAGATCATTAAGTTTTGTTTTATTCACATGGAGATATTGTATGCAATCTTTAGCAAAGGTTGTTGGTGATAAAAAACACCAGCGCCAGTTATTTAAAAAACAGCGCCTTGAGTATGAAGAAACTCATGGCCGCAAAGCTTTACAACAACAAATTTTAAAACAACTAAAGTCAGTGCTCAGGCCAGAGTGGACAGTAGCCGGATTTATGCCAATGATCGGTGAGGCTGGTGTGAATTGGCTATTTGAGTGCCTACCTGAAATCAATTGGGTGTTTCCTGTGTGTAAAGGCTCAAAGCTTGAGTTTTATAAAGCTCAAAAGCGTGAAGACTTTCAACTAAATACTTTACAAGTTTTAGAACCCTCACAATCTTTTGAATTAGTTCCTCTTGAAAATATCGATGCGGTGTTAGTGCCAGGTGTGGTTTTTAATCACTTTGGTCAAAGAGTGGGGATGGGTAAGGGCTTTTATGACAAAAGCCTAGAAAAGTTTTATGGAGTTAAACTTGGGGTGGGTTACCATTGTCAGTTGCAATTAGATGAGTTGCCAACTGAGCCCCATGATTTGATTATGGATTTTATAGTGACTGATAAAGTGGGGATACAAGTTCACTTACAGTCTGTTTACGATGATGAAAGAGGAATAACATGGAAGCATTAACGATACTCATGGGTCTAGTGGGTGTTTTAGTCGGGCTACTTGTTGGTGGTGTTGGATTTCTTATTTATAAAAAAGCTATTTATAGTAAGAAAAAAGATGAAGCTAGCAAAGAGGCTGATCGAATCATTCACCGAGCAAAGTCCCAAGCCGCAAAAATTGAAAGAGACGCCAAACAAAAAGCCAAAGACTTTGAAACTCGAGCTAGAAGAAACGCCGAAAACGACATTAAAAAAGAAAAGCAAAAAGTTTTATCACAAGAAAAAAATCTTAAAGATAAAGAAAGTCGCTTAGAAAAAGACTACAAAATTAAACATGATCAGTTGGAACAAAAACTTGCTGACATTGAGTCTCGAAAAGAACGCATTCAAATTGCGGAGCAGCGTTTAGAAAAGCTGGATCAACAAGCACAACAAACAATAGATGAGCTCAGACAAAAAATTGAAACCGTGGCTAATTACTCAACGGAGCAAGCCAAAGAAGAGCTTAAGCGCGTTTTAACAGATGAAGCTCAGCAAGAAGTTCAAGCAGAGCTTAATAAAATTGAAACTGAGGCTAAGCAACAATCTAAAGAAAAGTCTCGATTTATTTTAGCTCAAGCCATTTCTCGTTTTGCAGCAGAAGTCTCTGCAGAACGTACAGTGTCTGCTATCGCATTAACTGGTGAAGAGATGAAGGGTAAGATCATTGGTCGAGAAGGGCGCAACATTAGAGCCTTAGAGGCCGCCTGTGGTGTGGATGTGATTATTGATGAAACGCCGGATTCAGTGATCATTTCAAGCTTTGACCCCGTAAGAAGAGAAGTGGCTAAAATGACCATTGAAAGACTTATGGAAGATGGTCGTGTGCATCCTGCTCGTATTGAAGAGGTGGCCCATAAGGTGAAACAAGACATCATCACCGAAATGAAAGAAGTGGGTGAAGAGGCTTGTATTGAGCTTGGAATTTCGGGTGTACACCCTGCGATATTGAATTTGATTGGAAGTTTAAAATTCCGTCAGATGGGTGTTCAAAACTTATTTCAACATTCACTTGAGGTGGCCTACATTGCCGGCATATGGGCTGCAGAGATTGGCGCTGATGTGAGTTTAGCGAGAAGAGCCGGCCTGTTACACGATGTGGGGCGTGCAATTGATCACACCGTGATTGGCAATTACGCTGAGGTTGGATCTGAGTTTTGTAAAAAGCATGGCGAGAAAGATATTATTGTTAAAGCCATTGCCGTTCATGAAGACAACGACGAGCCTAAAACTTTATTAGGCCATTTAGTGCAAGCCGCAAACAACTTGTCTAAAGCCAGACCTGGTGCTCGTCGTGAGAATATGGAAAACTACATTCGTCGACTACAAGATATGGAATCCATAGGAAATAGCTTTGACGGCGTAGAAAAAACTTTTGCTATTCAATCGGGTAAAGAAATCCGCGTGATTGTTGACAGCAGTAAAGTGACTGATGAGCAGTCCACTATGCTTTCAAGAGACATTGCAAGAAAGATTGAAAGAGAACTCAACTACCCTGGGCAAGTGAAAGTGGCCGTAGTTAGAGAGACTCGTATTGTGGAGCATGCAAGATAATGTTTAAACATACACCAGAAGAACAATTAAAGATTTTAAAGCAAGGTTGTGTAGACATAGTCTCTGAAGCTGAGATTTTAGAAAAGCTCAAAAAAGCTTATAAAGACAACAAGCCTTTAAAGATCAAGTTAGGTATGGACCCTTCAAGGCCTGATCTGCATCTAGGCCACGTTGTAGTTTTAAATAAACTTCGCGTGTGGCAACAAATGGGGCATGAGGTTTATTTTTTAATTGGTGACTTCACCGCCATGATTGGTGACCCCACTGGAAAAAATGAAACCAGGCCAGCACTAACTAAAGAAGAAGTGAAAGAAAACTCTAAAACTTATGCCCGTCAGGTGTTTAAAGTTTTAGATCCAGAGATGACTAAAGTGGTTTACAACTCTCACTGGATGGATGAGATGTCCTCAAGTGATATGATTCGACTGGCAGGGCAGTACACTGTAGCTCGTATGCTTGAGCGCGATGACTTTCACAAAAGATTTAACAATGAACAATCGATTTGTGTGCATGAGTTTTTATATCCGCTAGTGCAAGCTTATGACTCTGTGGCTTTGCACTCAGATGTTGAACTGGGTGGAACCGATCAAAGATTTAACCTGCTTGTGGGACGTGACATTCAAAAAGCCTACAATCAAAAACCTCAGTGCATAATGACTATGCCAATCTTAGAGGGGTTAGATGGCGTACAAAAGATGTCAAAAAGTTTAAATAACTACATAGCCATTGAAGACAGCCCTCAGGACATGTTTGGCAAAACTATGAGGCTTTCTGATGAATTGATGGTTCGCTATTATGAGCTTTTAACCGACATCCGCCCAGAAGAGCTACAGTCGTTAAAAGAGGATTTAAAGTCAGGTAAAAAGCATCCGAAAGAAGCCAAGGTAGATCTTGGAAAGTACTTTGTAGAACTGTTTTACTCTAAAGAAGAAGCTGAGATTGCCGCATCAGAGTTTGAAAAGGTTTTTAAGCAAAAATCCCTACCAACAAATATGCCTGAGCATTCTGTTGAGGCAAATCCTGAAAAATGGATATGTCAGTTGATTTCAGAATTAAAGATGGCTTCATCAAACTCCGAGGCAAGAAGACTTGTTCAGGGCCGAGCAGTTGAGTGGGATGAAAAAAAGGTTGAAGATGCCAATACCAAGCTCGAACTTAAATCGGGTTCAGAGCACATTTTAAAAGTCGGCAAAAAAAAGTTTGCCAAAATAAAGGTTATTTAACTTATGAAAGTAAAATTTTTACCAGATAATATTGAGTTAGAAATCCAGCCCAATCAAAGTGTTTTAGATTTAGCTCAAAAAAACGACATTTATATTAAATCTGTCTGTAACGGTGTTCCCAACTGTGCGGAATGTCGAGTGCGACTTGTTGAAGGCGATCACAATGTTTTACCTCCATTATCAAAAGAGTTGGCTCTTATTGGGACCGCACACTTTATTGACCAAAGAAGGCTTTCTTGTCAGCTGAGATGCTTTGGTGACATTACGGTTGATTTGTCTGAACAAAAAGAAAAACAAAAAATGGAAGGCACTAAAAAACGCTTGAAAGCTGGTGTAAGAGCTGAAGAGGAAGTGTCTTTTGCAAAAACGGGTAATCTTTTAGATCAAGAAAACGACATTTTATCACAAGTGGGCAGTGAAGCTGACAAGCGTTCTGAGTCCGATGATAAAACAGAAGACTTTGGTCACTTAGCTTCTATTGATCAGCAGGTTTATTCTGATCCAATAAAGCCTAATCAAAAAGGTCAAAAAAATCAGAAAAATAAAAACAGCCGTTCAAATAACCAAAGAAATAAAAATAAAAACCGCAATAAGCAGTCGGCCAGTGCTTCTGGAGACAATAAAAAGCCTAACAATAAAAACAGAAATCGAAATAAAAAAAACTTTAATAAAAAAAGAAACCACCCATCTAACCCAAAGCGAGACTCATGAGTGATATAGAAAAAACGCTAAAAATAATTAACGAGTTTTCTGAATTACAAAAGTCACACCCCGGTCCTGTTTCGTACAGTCTTATGTTTGGAAGCCCCAGTGCTTCTAAAGTGGCCCTTATAACTGCCGGTATTCATGGCAATGAAGTGGGTACACTGCCAGCTTTTTTAGAATTCGCTAAAAATTTAAAAATTCAAGAGGGCTGTGTGATAATGGCCTTGGGAAATATTGACGCTCTTAAAGAAAACAAAAGGTACTTAGATGAAGATATGAACCGTTTGTTTTCTGAAATTGATAGAGATTCAGCAGAGCGAAAAAGAGCTGGTGATATTAAACAGCTAATTGATATGGCCGATTATCATTTGGATTTGCATCAAACTATTGAGCCTACAAAATATCCTTTTTATTTACTACGTCCTCACGTAAGAGCTGAGAGTTTTGCCAGTCTCTTAGGAGTTACTAATATGGCTATTATGACTGATACAAAAAAAGGAGTTCAAAAAGGTTATATGACTAGTGGAGCCTATGCTTACTCAAAGGGCTTGTTGTCGGTCACGCTTGAGGTTTCTGAAAAAGGGTATTTTGAAGAAGCCACACAGAGAACTAATATTGGGTTAAAAAACTTTTTAGATATCTACTTAAATGAATTAAAAATAGACCATTTTCTTGAATCACAACAAGCTAAAGAGCTGACTAAAATCACAATGAAAAGTTCGGAAGCCTATGATTCAAAGCGAAGTTACCTACTTGAGGGATTTCAAAACTTACAGTTTGTTAAAAAAGGCACTCATTTAGGGGTACACCCTGACAAGCTAGAATCTGAGCAGAAATTTTATGCACCAGAAGACGGTTATATATTATTTCCCAAATATCCTGAACGCAATGAAAATGGGGAGTGTTTAAGTTGGCCTCAGTTAAGCTCTATTTATGTTTTAGGTGTTTCTAAGTGAATCAATGTCTTTCTATTAGTACTTAATTTTACTGAAAATACTTTTTTATCTAAATATCTTTGGTGCCGATTTGTGTCCTTTTCTAAAAAAAATCTAGCTATATTAGCTCTATATTTGAACTCAATTGGCAAAAATGTTGCTTTATTGTTGTTGAGAGGACAAATTATGAAAATTACACTTTTTACTTTTTTATTTTTTACCAGTCTTTTGACCCATGCACGTGAGGTAGTAGACACTTTTTATACAATCAGTAAAGAGCACGATCTAACTCCTCGAAAAACCTATATGGATAAAGATGGTAATATGTTTAGAGATTTATTTTTTGGTTGGACCTACGAGGTTGATGAGGACATTGTATATCAACCAATTGATAAAAAATGTCTTTATGATATTTGCAAATCTACTTACATAATTGTTGAAGATCCTAAAAATGATAATGGTTTTTCAGTTCATAGAGCCAATGCTTTTTATCCAAACAATGAAATTTTGGTTGATAAAAATAAAATCATAAATGAAGAACCAGATTCTGTTCTTTTAGATAATGTCATATATTTTGAGGTGCCTGAAAATAAAGTGTGCAAAACCTATTGTGTAAATGACTTTGTGTGGCGTGGGGAGAAAAACCATAAAGACCTAGAGTTTTATAAATATTTGACTTCAGATTTTGATCCTAAAAAATTTAATTTAAGACCTCCTTTTGACCCCAACTTAGGTCAAGTGGTTGCAAAGCTTAATAATGGGTATTATTTGTTTGCATTTAAACCAGATCAAAACGAGCAATCTATTGAATTTGTCATAAATATCAAAGATAGCTTTATTCTGGTGAAATAATGTTTAATTTTTTTTTTAAAACCTCCGATTATTAATTTATGGAAATTGGTTGTAAAAAATATGGATATGGTAACCAGGCTTTAATACTAATACATGGCTTTGGGGGAAAACCTTCAGACTGGATGCAATATGTATCAAAGCTTGAAGCGCAATTTTCTATTTATATTTTTAATATAAGACAATTTTTTAGCTCAAACGAACCAATTAGTTTTGCACAACAGGTTAAAATTTTAACTGAAGTTATTGAAGAAAACGTTACAGAGTTTCCCGTACATATTGTAGGCACAAGCTATGGAGGAACGCTGACGATGGCTTTGTATTTAAGGCTTAAATCTTCTGTACATAGAGTTACATTAATAAATCCAATGCCCCCTTGTATGAAAACAGAATTAAAGTCTAAAGGCATAAAGTTGTTATTGGGCCTTGTTGATAATCAAAAAAGTTTTGAGATGTTATTTAATAACTATATAGGGTTTTATTATCTTAAAAAGTTGGCAAAGGTGTTTTTAATCGACACCGGAAAATCTATGAACTCAAGAAAGTTCCGCTTAATTAAAAAAGCAATTTTACGATTCCGTTGGATTATGGTTCATTTTGATTATTTACGTTTAAATAGGGGGTTGCTTTATCATGCCCCTATTCATGGCGATTTAATTTATTCCGCCCAAGATGAGTTGTTTAATGAAGCTGTTTATTTAAAGTTAGCAAAGGATTTGGGGTTGAGAAGTTGTAGGCTAGAAAATGCGGGTCATATGTCAGCTATAACCCACGCAGAGCCTATTTCTGAGTTAATATTAAGTACTAAACCGCAAAGCTTGCGCCACAGCCGCAGCTCTTAGTGGCATTAGGGTTTGAGAACACAAAGCCCTTTCCATTCAGGCCACCTTCAAAGTCTAAAGTCATTCCAATAAGGTATAAAAGACTTTTGGAATCAACTACAATTTTTGCACCATGGGCTTCTAGGGTTTTGTCTTTTTCTTGCATTTCATTGTCAAAATCAAGTTTATAGGAAAAGCCAGAGCAGCCACCACGTTTGACACTGACTCTTAAAAAGTCACCTTCTGGGCGGTTTTCTTCAGATCTAATAGCATTAATTTTTTTTGCAGCAGACTCGGTAATTTGAATCATAATTGGCCTCCTAAAAACTTAGTATAGCATAACTTGTCAAAAATCTAAATATTTAGCCGTTAAGTTGAGCTTGTTGAGACAGTGTCTGGCTTTTTTTATACATCTTTAGGACTTTTTCTATGGCTAGGTCCACGTCGCCTTCTTCGGTAAAGCGTCCAAAACCGATTCTAATGGTGTTTTTGGCCTCTTCATCACTAAGCCCTGTGGCTTTGAGCACATAGCTGGCCGAAGACTCGGAGGAGGAGCAGGCAGAGCCAGAGCTTACAGCCAAGCCGGATAAACCAAGAGCAAACAGGTCTGCTGGAAGCTTTTTAAAGGAAATGCTGACATGTCCACTCAGGCGTTGAGTGGGGTGGCCGTTAAGATGACAGTCAGGGATTTCATTGCGTAGGGTTTGAATCACTTTATCTCGCCACCCACGAAGTTTTTTATTTTCTTCTGGCATTTCAGCTCCTGCAATTTCACAGGCTTTACCAAACCCCACAATGCCCGCCACGTTTAAAGTCCCTGAGCGGAGTTGACGCTCTTGAGAGCCACCAATGATTAAAGGCTCAAACTCGTGGTCTGCATAAAGGGCGCCGATGCCTTTGGGGGCATAAATCTTGTGGCCAGACAAAGACAAAAAGTTAATGTGCATGGCCTCAACATCAATAGGCTCTTTCCCACAGGCTTGAGCGGCATCAACATGAAAACTCACATTTTGGTAATCTTTTAATAAGCTGCCAATTTCTTTTATGGGATTTAAGGAACCCAGTTCATTATTGGCCATAATTATAGAGACTAAACAAGTGTTTGGCTTAAGAGCCTCTTTTACTTGCTCAGCGGTCACCTGACCGAACTCATTCACCGGAAGTATTGTCACCTCAGCTCCAAAGTCTTTACAGCGATTGACGACTTCAATCACGGCTTTGTGTTCAACAGCGGTGGTAATTAAATGTGGGTTTTTATTATGCTTTCGGTAAATTTCAAATAAAACTCTTCCTGTGATGGCCGTGTTATTGCTCTCTGTAGCGCCACTGGTCCATAATACTTTTTTTGGGTCTGCATGAATGAGCTCTGCCACCTGTTTACGGGCCCTTTCCACCGCCATACTGGCTTGCCAGCCATAGGAGTGGCTTGCTGAAGAGGGGTTGCCGAATTTTTCTTTTAAATAAGGCTCCATGGCCTGAAGCACACGTGGATCCACGGGAGTTGTGGCGTTATTGTCTAAATAAATCATTCTGTCCTCATGCTTTAAAAAGCATTAAATATGTCCCCAAAAGCTTATTTATATAAAAAGCTTCACAAAAACACAAGGTGGGGGTGTTTATTTGTGGGCTCCTTGCTGTTTTCTGTGTGTATTTGATTTTTGGAGGCCATAAAACCTCCCGGCGTGAGCGGGTGCGGAGCGTCTTCGTATTGCATTAACCCCGTTGGGGTTAACGCAACACGGATACGCGCCGCTCGACACGAGGTCGGTTTTATGGCCTCCAAAAATCAAATACACACAGAAAACAGCAACTCGCATTTTTTTAAACAATATGAAAAAAAAGAAATCGAAAGAATGAGCAGCAGCAGAAGAAGAGGAAGAGGAAGAAAAGGTGAGCTTGAAGTAAGAAGCTTTGAATTTGAAATTAGGGCTTTAAACCGACCTCGTGTCGAGCGCTGCGTATCTGACCTGCGCCAAACTGAAAGTTTGGTGCGGGGCAAAGACGCTGCGCACCCGCTCACGCCGGGAGGTTTAAAGCCCTAATTTCAAATTCAAAGCTTCTTACTTTAAGCGGGGAACAGGGCCGAAAGCTAAGACAAAATTAACGCATCTGTTCTAATACGCTCGTGATTCTAGTCAAAAAGCTTAAAACAACGTACAAGGGTAGTAAAAGAGGTGAGGTGTATGGACTACAAATCGTATGACTTATTTAATCCAACTGAAGAACACAAAATGCTCCGAGAGATGGTGCGTGACTTTGTACAAGCCGAGGTTGAGCCTCAAGCTCATGAGTACGATAAAAAAGAAAAATTTAACCTGCCACTTTTTAAACAATTAGGAGAGCTGGGATTACTAGGCATCACAGTTGACGACAACTTTGGTGGATCCGGAATGGATGCCACAGCCGCTGTGATTGCCCATGAAGAGTTGTCTGCTTCAGACCCTGGGTTTTGCTTGGCCTATTTGGCTCATTCCATGCTTAGTGTGAATAACATTGCCTTAAATGCTAATAATCAGCAAAAAGAAAAATGGCTCCCAAAGCTTTGCTCTGGCGAATGGGTAGGCTGCATGGCCATGTCCGAGCCCCATGTGGGAACAGATGTTTTAGGTATGAAGACCACGGCTGAAAAAAAAGGTGATAAGTACATTTTAAATGGTCAAAAGATGTGGATCACCAACGGTCAGGTGGACGAAGACGGAACGCCTGCGGACATCGTTTTAGTTTACGCAAAAACGGGTGAGTCCAACGGGCGAGCCAAAATATCAACCTTTGTGGTTGAAAAGGGGACCCCTGGTTATAAAGTCGGGCAAAAGATCTATGACAAAACAGGTATGCGAGGCTCAAACACAGCAGAACTTGTTTTTGACAACTGCGAGGTGCCGGCTGAGAATCTTTTAGGTCATGAAGGGGATTCTATTGAGCATATGATGAGAAACCTTGAAATTGAGCGCCTCACATTGGCGGCAATGAGCCTTGGTATTGCTCGAAGAAGTTTAGAAATCATGAATAAATATGCCAGTGAAAGAGAAGCTTTTGGAAAGCCACTTTCTTACTTTGGTCAAATTCAAAAGTACATCTCAGACAGCTATGCTGAATATATGGCGGCAAAAACTTATGTTTATGAAACCGCCCGTAAAATGGACATCACAAAATCTGGCCAACGCTTAGATTCTGATGGTGTGAAGCTAGTAGCTTCCACTATGGGAAAAAATGTGGCCGATCGAGCTATGCAGGTGATGGGTGGCTATGGCTATGTTGGAGAGTACGTTGCCGAGAGATTGTGGCGTGATGCAAAGCTTTTAGAAATTGGTGGTGGCACTATTGAAGCTCATCAAAAAAACATCACACGTGACCTTTCTAAAAATCCAGATTTTATAATTTAATAAAATAAATAAAGGCTAACCATGATTTGAGTTAGCCTTTTTTATTTTGTAGCTTATTACATGCATTGATAATTGGAATTCTCTTTTTATTTGTAATTAGACATTTACGGCCATTCGACTCATTAAGTTGTCGATCTCTTTAAGTCTTGTGGCGTTGTTATGTTTTACACAGCCCAAAGCGTAGACTTTATACTTTTTCTTAAGCTCAGTTTTAGCCAGTAGTTTGTATTTACTAGCAGTCTCTTTAGTTTTAATGAACTTTATAAGGGCTTTAATCCGCCAGTAATCAAGCTGTCCTTGCTTTGATAGCTGATTGTCGGCCCCATCATATTTAATGATCATAGGCTCTTCACACAAGTGAATGGGGTGTTCAGCTGTCCATCGAAGCCAGAGCTCATAGTCTTCACAAAGTTTAAAGCTTTCATCAAAACCACCGAGTGCATTAAAAATATCCGCTCTAAGCATAACCGTAGACGGGCCAATCACACAGTGTTGAGTAGCCTTTTCAAATAGGTCACCTTTTTGTTTTTTGTACTTTAAAGGCACGTCAACTTGGTGCCCATTTCGGTGCCAAACTTCCTCGGTGTGGATTAAGGTGGCTGCAGGGTTTTGTCTTAAAACCTCAACTTGGTTTTCAAGCTTATTGGTAAACCATTCGTCATCAGAATCTAAAAAGGCCAACCACTCACCAGTGGCCTGGCTGGCTCCGTAGTTTCGGGCGGCACTCACGCCTAGGTTGTCTGTATGATAGTAATAGACGTTTATAAAGTCTTTAAAAATATCTTTCACCAGCTGTTTGGTGTGATCTGTGGAGCCGTCGTCGACCACGATCAGCTCAAAATCAGTGTAACTCTGTCTTAAAACAGAATAGATAGCTCGCTCTAAAACGGCAGCTCGATTAAAACTAGGTATAATGACAGAGATATAAGGTTTCATTTCACTATTGATACCAGTTTTTTTTAAAATATCCACAAAGATTGACGCGTAGCTTGATTTTTTGGAAAAATTTGATACCACCATAAGCTCATCTAATTACATTTTCCTGGAGGTCGAGTCCGTTGGTATTTGAAGGGGCTGAAAAAAAAGCAGAAGTGGTCATATCAAAGGACTATATATCAAAACACGGGTCATTAAAAACTTGGCCCCGTGAGCGCTGGGAAAAGCTTGTAGCAGCTTCTAATGCTCAAATTATGTCAGAAGTACATAATGACAAACTTTCAGCCTATTTGCTGTCTGAAAGTAGCCTATTTGTCTGGGACAACCGTATTGTTTTAATCACTTGTGGGCAAACAACACTTGCCAACGCTGTGGAGTGCTTTTTTGAGTTTTGTCCGCCTGAAAATATTGAGTGTCTGATTTTTGAGCGCAAAAATGAATACTTTCCCGAAGATCAGCCCTCAGATTTTTACACAGATGTGGTCCGGTTAAATAAACATTTAAATGGCAAAGGCTATTTATTTGGTGAGGAAAAAGATCGTCACTTGTACTTATATCATATGAATAAAGAGTTTGTGCCTCCTGAAAATGATGTGACCATTGAAGTGCTTATGTACGGACTTCAGGGCGAGTCACGAGATGTATTTAACAGCGAAAAGCAAAGTCTTGATAACTTAAGACGCCTGACGGGCATTCACGAAATCTTACCTGGGTATCAAGTTGACGACTATTTATTTGAGCCCTGTGGTTATTCCATTAATGCCATTAAAGATTCCGAGTACTACACCATTCATGTGACCCCTCAAGATCAGTGCCCTTATGTGAGCTTTGAGACTAATGCCAAGGTAAATGACAGTTATGCCGAGCTTGTAGAAAAGGTGATTAAAATATTTAATCCTGAAAAGTTTGAAGTGATCATTTTTAGATCAAGCCTTCAAGAATTTATAAACCTTCCAAACTATAAAATTAAAAAAGCTGTGAAACAAAAATTAAGCTGTGGCTATATAGTTAATTACTGTCAGTTTGACGATAAAAATTTATTAAAACAAGAGTCTTCAAAAATTCACTTAAGTGATGAAGCTAAAGTTTTAAACGTTTAAAGGAAAATAGCTATGAGTGATTTTAAATCCAATATGTGGGCTGAAGAAGAGTATGTCGATGGCAGCTTTATTATGCGCTACCGACTAAAGAACACATTATTTCGCGGAAAGAGTGAATTTCAAGCCGTAGAGGTGGTTGAAACTGAAGGCCATGGCAAAATGCTTTTTAACGACTCTTTAGCTATGATTTCTGAAAAAGACGAATTTATTTATCACGACATGATCACTCACGTTCCAATGTTTGTTCATCCTAATCCTAAAAATGTTTTAGTCATAGGAGGCGGTGATGGTGGAACTGCCAGAGAAGTTTTGCGTCACCCCGGTGTTGAAAAATGTGTGATGGTTGAAATCGACAAAATGGTTTGTGATGCCTGTTATGAGCATATTCCTCAAACATCAAAAGTTTTTGATAACCCAAAACTTGATCTTAAATATGAAGACGGCGTGGCCTATGTGAAAAACACTAAAGAGGTGTTTGATGTTATTTTGGTGGACTCAACGGACCCCATAGGACCTGCCACCCCGCTTTTTGGTGAAGAGTTTTATAAAGACGTTTATAACTGCTTAAGTGAAGATGGAATTGTGGTTTCTCAAGGTGAGTCTCCATTTTTTAATCAAGACATGCAAAAAAAATTACTGTCTATTTTAAAAAACAACTTTGAAATCTCAAGTATTTATAACTTTAGCAATCTGACTTATCCTGGAGGCCTTTGGTCTTTCACATTCGGATCTAAAAAGTATCATCCAGTTAAAGACTTTAAAGCGGATAAAGTTTTAGATTCAGGTATGGAGTTTGGCTATTACAACGAAGAGATTCACAAAGCTGCTTTTTGTTTGCCGCAGTTTATGCGTAAAGAATTAAAAGATTTTATCAAGGCTTGAGTGAATGGACTTTAACTTTGACGAAAAGTCATACACAGCAGAACAAGTTCTAGAGGTTTTAAACCCTCAGCTCACTGATTCACGAAAAGAAAAAATACAATTTGTTGTAGAAAACAGAGTGCAAAGCTTTCAACCTGTATTTGAAAACATCTATGACAGAGGAAACATTTCAGCGGCCATGCGCTCTGCTGAAGCCTTTGGTTTTTATAAGTTTCATATCATTGAACAACCCGATGCCAAATTTAAAGCCGCCAACCGAGTGACCCAGGGAACTGAGAAGTGGCTGGACATCAACAAGTACTCCACCACAGCTTCTTGCATTGAGTCTCTCAAAGCTCAAGGCTTAAAAGTTTATGTCACACACTTAGAGGCCAAAAGTGTCAATATTGACGATATTGATTTCTCGCAGCCCTCCGCTTTAATGTTTGGAAATGAAAAAGAGGGCATCAGCAAAGAAGCCCTAGAGGCCAGCGATGGCTCAGTCATTATTCCCATGCAAGGCTTCGCCCAAAGCTTTAACATCTCTGTTGCCGCAGCCCTAAGCTTTTACCACGTCCACCAGTACCGAAAAGCCCACCAGCTGCCAAGTACTGACCTCTCACCCGAAGAGCAACTCTACCTCAAAGCCCTCTACTACACCAAGTCCGTCAAAAACCCCAACCTCTACTTCCGCCGTTAATAATAAGAAGAATTTTTCCAAGCTATATAGCGAAAAAGATGTTTTTACTTATTATATTTTTATAAAAGTTTTGATGAAGCTCTCGATAAAATTTTTGAGTAAGAACCTTTATCGAAATATATATTAATTAATACTCTTATTTTTCCCCAACACGATTTTCTCGAACCCTATTAAAAAAGTTTATTGAAGAATTTCAAATTTGTATGACAGTTTGTATTTATGGACCTCAGCGGTCCAGGACGGACCACAAGCTGCGAGGCATGGATGCCGTGTCCAGAAATGCCAACTGTCATACAAATTTGAAATTCCTGGCACTGAGCTTATTAGTTTCGAGACAAATCTTGAATCTGTTTTCTTTTGGAAGCCAACTCTCTTTTAATCTTCTTGGCTTTTGTGTTTAATTGAGATTTTTCCTGAGCCGATAAATTTTGATCGTTAATTTTTTCATCTAAAGTTCTAAGTTCTTTTCCAAGCTCCGCATTTTTATTTTGAAGTTGGATAAACTTTCGACCCTTGTGGTAACTTCTTAAAAAATCAGGCTCTAGGTTTTCCGGACAAACTTTGTGATATTTGGCATCAGACTTTCCAAGCTCAAAGGCATTGATCGGGGAGCAGTAGCTCACAAGCCCAGCGTTGCGCCCTTGAAGGTACAAAGACTTGGTTTGAGTCGTAGGAGTTGAGCATGTGGCTGTTCTTTCACTGTAGTGATTCTCGGGCACTCCAACAGCTCCGTCTTGACGACCGATCTCATACCAGTCCTTTTCCTGACAAGGTTGATGGGCATTATGGGCACAGCCTGCAAATAAAAGTGTAAAAAGTAAAATAAAGCCGAATCTCTTCAACATATCCTCCACATTAATATCAGTATGTTGTGTTTTTAATTTAAACTTGGTAAATAGCGCTGTCAAAGGAGAAAAGCCGTGAGTAGTGAAAAGCTTTATGGAACTAAAGAGATTGAAGAGAACAAGCTAGAGCGCTTTGAAAACCGCACAAAAGTCCGTCGATATACGGTTGATTTTGAATGCCCTGAGTTTACCTGTTTGTGCCCAAGAAGTGGATTTCCTGATTTTGCCAATATTAAAATTCAATACATCCCAGACCAGTGGTGTGTGGAGCTAAAGTCATTAAAGCTCTATATAAACTCTTTTCGTAACGAAAACGTCTTTCATGAAGATGTGACCAATGTGATCCTGGATGATTTGGTCGGGCTTTTGGACCCTCATTATATTAAAGTCGTCGGCGACTTTAGTGTACGTGGGAATATAAAAACTATTGTTACAGCTGAACACTCAAAAGATTAAGGCAAAAAAAAAGAGCCAGTGGGGCTGGCTCTTTAAGGTTTAAGGTTAGCAGGGCCCAGGTCATTATGAATAACCAGGATCTGCCTTAATACTATTTCACTAAATGTGCCAAGCAAAAAGTCCAGTCAAACTAGCTTAATTTTTAATTGAGCCCTTTTCAAATGTCGATCTCATGAGTTTTGTCCACAGGTTCTACAGATCATTTTGAGAATTCTCACTATTAGACTCAAAGCCTATGCCATGAATTTGAAAAGTAACACTAATGTAAATGATAGTTGTTTTAATTTGAGTCGTTTTTTTTGACCATAAGTTTTTCATGCCCTAAGTCCTGTAAAAAAAATCTTCATTAAACTCAAAATAAAATTATAAAAAATCCACTATTGCATAAAAGCCACAGCCAGTGACGCAGACCGTCTGTCGAAGTTTTAGATAGCTTATTGAGAGTCAAAGCGATTCGTGGGACTATAAGCTTAGAAACGAGGTATCATCATGAACCAATCATCTAAGTCCTCTCACACCGCTGAAGCCCTAAAAAAACAATTAATGTTCCAAAAAATTGGTATTTTTGTCGATGCTGAAAACATTGAAATGTCAGGATTAAAACATCACGAAGGCCGCACGGATTATAAAAAAATTCTTTCTGAAGTGGGCGAAAGAGAGATCATTCGCATTCTTTATTATAAGCCTGAGTACAAAGAAATCTCTCAAACCTTTTCTAACTTTTGGTGGAGCCTAGGGGGGGAAATCAGAAGACCTCAAAAAAACGCTGACCCCTTTTTAATCGTTGACGCTGTCACCATGGCCGACAAGATGGATGTGGCCATTATTATTGGTGGGGACAGAGACTACTTACCACTGATTTGGTATTTGCGATCAAGAGGCTGTAAAGTTGAAATCTGGTCATGGCCTGAAACTACAAGTGATGAGGTTATGCAGGCAGCAGACATTTACTTTCCCTTAAGTAAAGACAAGCATATGATTTTAAACAAACAAAGCTCTTCAAATGAGGGATCAAAGTCAAAATCAAAAAGTAGTACAAAAAAAATCTATAAAAAAAAGAAGAGAAAAAAAGTTTCGACTACAAACTCTAGTAAATAAATTTATTTTTATTTCTTGTACAATTATATTTTACAATTTTGTTGGTTAAATGAAGGTTAGTCATTCTAAAATTTTTGACTTACAATATGGGTGTATATAAACTTTTAATAAAAAAACTGAAGGGGAATATTAGTGTATAAGTTGATTTTACTGATTTTGGTCATGTTTTCTCTGAACTCTTATGGTGCCGATAAGAATAGTCAGTGGGGGAGTTTATTTACATTTGAAATGGATTTTGGCGGTGATGAGGTTGACAGTTTCAGTTACTCAGATGGAACAACTTCATCATTATCAGCAGGTCGTGGTCTTTATTTAGGATATGGCCGCTCGTATACAATAAATAAATCCAAACAAAGTTTATCTACTTTATATGGATCCATTGGTTGGAAGTTTGCAACTATAAAAGAAGCTTCAAATGGTGATGTGACTTGGTCTAGGTTCCCTATAGAGTTTGGATATAGCTATTACCACTTACCGTGGTCTTTGAGGGGAGCTATAGGGTTAAATTATATACCAGAAAGTTCTATTTCTGCATCTGGAGCTGCATCAGGGTCTTCTGCAGATATGGGATCAAGCTCGGGGTATTTTGCACAACTTGAGTATATGTTAGGTTATCATTTAGGTTTTGGACTAAAATTTGGCTTTAACGAGTTTGAAAATAAAGATAGTGCTAAAAAATATTCGGCTGATTATATTGGTTTAAATTTAAATTTTTATTGGGGTGATGGAATTTCAAGCTCTAGAAAATCAACTCAAAAAGAGAGTAAGCGCCGTGAACTGAGTCCAGAGCAGCGAAGAAAACTTTTAGATTCATTAAAAAACAAAAAGAAACAACAAAAGAAAAACAATCAAGATTGATTAATGAGTTTAAAATTTAATACATAGAGCATAAATTTGTAACTTAAAAATTTTGGTTATCTTTAGTTCTGATTTGACTCGAACATCTTTGGAGTATATCAATAAATCTATACCTTTAGCAGACGTAGCTCAACTGGATAGAGCATCTGACTTCGGATCAGAGGGTTAGGGGTTCGAGTCCTCTCGTCTGCGCCACATTTTGCTTGAAAGCAAAATGTGCTACGCCGAAGCTTCAGCGAAGGCGAGCTCCTTATTAAATCAAGAGGATACTTATAACTGTACTTCATACCTGTAAAATTCATAGTATATAAATTAATTAAATAGTATGAGTTTTAAAATCTATTTGTAATTTAAAAATAGTTTTTATATTTATGACTAAGTCAACTAAGTCAACTAAGTCAACTAAGTCATTATTGGGGGATGTATTATGAAGACATCATTTGGCTCTTTAGAGCATATTCTTAAATTAGAAAATAAACCCGTAGCTGAATATTTAGTTTTTGAAAAAGAAGGACGTAGACACAAACATCTCGATTATGAAACTTTTGTGGTTTTATCTGGAAGTGGTCAAGTAATTAGAGGCGATGAGAACATTAATGTTGAAGCTGGGGATATAGTTACGATACCTCCTAAAACCACTCATT
>JAKUPT010000048.1 GCA_022450595.1 Bdellovibrionales bacterium | reverse complement strand
ATCAAAGTAAGAGCGATCTTCTTTTAAGTCCGAGGCGGGGTAAATGATAGAAGCCGCGCGCATAAAGTCCACGCGATCTAAGTGTTCGACCTCTAAGGGGTTACCGGATCTTAAAACCACTTTCGAGTCATCCCATAGAGGGCCTACTTCGGCCTTGAGTTCATGCAATACCTTTGAGTTGATATTTTTAGATAAAATAACAATTTTTAAATCAGCTTTTTTAAATCTTTTTAAAAATCTCAAAACACGATCTTTTGAAACCAAAAGCTCTCTTAAAATCAAGGGGGTTCTTCTGGTTAACCCCAATATAACAATATGGTTTTTCTCACGAATGGGGGTAAGGCCGGCTTCTAATTTTGACATCAGTCGGTTTAAACCCTGAGCCATAATGGCAACCAGTGAACCCATAAACAAAACATAGCCTAAAACTGTTAAAATAGTAGAAAGAGTTCTAAGCTTGTAACCCTGATCGTCTCCTAAGTAGCCGGGGTCTGTGAGGCGTAAAAAGGCCCACCAGATAGCATTTTGTATATTTACAAAATGATCGGTGTAGAAAAAGGCAATGGCCCCAAAAAAGAGGCTGATAATAACAATGGTCACAGCCACACTAAAAAGCTGAAACCATGCTCCCTTGATTAAAAAGCGTTCTATTTTAAAAATAAAATAATTAGAGAGATTTTTAAAAATGTTCATAGTCTAGTTGTAAGATGTCTTATGGAACTTTACTAGGACAAATACATTGCGGCAGATATTTAAAGATCTAAATACTCAAGAGCCCATTTTGAGACCTCAGCAAACTCAGGATCTTGTTTTGCCATTTGCTCCATGGTCTTTCTGGCTTGCTGTTTTATTTCAGGCTCAAGGTAAATAGTATGAGTTTTAATAAAGTTTTGTAGCTCTTTGTCGTGTGGATAGATCTCGGGATAGTATTTTAACTCCATTAACAGGTCTTTTAAAACGGCAACAGCATATTGATACTTACCCTTTTCAAATTGCTCATGTGCATAGGTGATGCGGTGAAAGGCTTTTCCCAAGGTGGCTGTGTAGTGGTTTCTGCCCATAGATTCATTGGGGCCAAAGTGAGTGTTGTTATCGCGCCAAAAATCATGCAGCCTTTTGTGTTTAATCGTGGTGGGTAAGTCACTGTTGTGTAGCATTCGAAAAGACATACGCTGCACTTTGTTTTGTAATGGCATTAACACCGGAGTCACTAAGGAATTAAAAAAACCAAACACTATGGCACCGGCCACAATGCCTGCAAAGATCACTTGATTTTGCTCAAGGGTTTTTGAAACCTCAAGTCAGCCCCAAATAAAGGCAGTGCCTGTAGCGAAAAATATAGTGGCTTTAAGTGCTGGTTTTAATTTACTCTTTGTGCAAGTGGGGCCACTACAGAAGAGCTGTTCACACTGACTGCTAAATGCAGGAGTCGAAAACAAAAGACTGCTAATAAGTACCATCCGAAACACATGCCCCATAAGGGCTTTTAACTAGAGGTCTCAAGCTTTAAAGTCAAAGGGATTTCTCGGCCTTTGAAAAAGCCTCACTGACTAGCGAATTATACAATTCTAGCTCCCAGTATTCACGCTTGGGCTTAGACATAAGTTTTTGAGCGAGCAAGTTCATCAAAGAAGGGAGCTTTCTGTTAAGCTCGGCACGAAAGCTTTTCACAAACCTTGTAAAAGCGGCAGGGTTTAAGGCCAGGTAAGTCACCACTTCAGGCTGAAGTAAAGAGTAGAGTTTTGCACTTAAAACACTGTCATCTTTGAGATCGTAAACCTTAAAGCCCTCTTTGGTCTTTCTTTGAAAGAGGCGTTTTTTAATCTTTTCTGTCATTCCTTCTAGGAAGCTGTTGTGGTTTAAAATTTTATCTATGATGGCCTCAGCTATATAGTTGCGATTTTGAAGTTGTAGAATTTTTGCAATTTGAATGAGTGAAAAAATAGGCTTTTGACTTCTTTGATTGATAGAGGATTTCTCAGATAAAAAGGTGATGATTTCACTTAAAGAGATCTCGCCTTGTTTGATCATTTCACTGACTTGTACAATTTCTTCTAATTTTGGTTGTTTGATTCTTATTCGCTTATAAAAAAGTTCTAAAAATGGCTGCTCATAAACAAGTTGTGTCTGTGCTCTTTGGGCTAAATAAATAAAGCTTGCTGTATCAATCGTTTTGCGGGCAACCCTTAGAGAGTTTACTTCACTGCCACTCAGCTGATAAGCGGCTTTAAAGCTAAGTAGCTCGCCAGAGCTCATTGGGCGAAGTTCACTGATGGTTTCTTGTGAGATTTGCATTTGTTGAAACATCTGCATCAAACGCACCTTTATCGGACCTGATTGGTATAAGTTTGTGGTCATTGCAGCATTGAGTATTTGTTGAAAACTCACTCCAAAAGAAACGACATTTTTGCTGGTACTATTGGCTTCTGAGTTTAGAGATTGCTTTGGCTTTTGTTGAGACGGGTTCAGGTAAATCACATTGTTTGAAGGCTTTCCTGTAAATGTTGTCTTGTGAATTTGTAACTGATAGCCCGACTCAATAGCCTCTTCTACTTTGACGACATTTTTTAGATTTTTAGTAATAATTTGTGCATTTAAAAGCCCATGTGCCGAGAGTCTGGCAGCAGACATGGCCACATCCTCTTTAAAGGGGTCTTTTTGTAGAATTTCTTTATAAAGTTTTAAGTCCACCGGACGGCCTGCAGAGATTTCAGTAAGAGCCTTAATATTTTGCTGTAAACTGAGCTGGCTTAAGTGATGAGTGCTTAATTCTGAAGGGTTTAGGCCTAATAGGTTTTTTAAAGGATCAGGAGAAAATAAAATTCTGCACTCTGCGCCCAGAGCATTGGTTAAAAATAAGAATAAAATAATAAATAAACAGCCCCGCATAAATTGTCACTTCCCCGGCAATATAAGCTTTTACTATGTTTAAATACCTATAGAGCAAAATAGGTACCATCAAATTGATTTTATCCATACCTGTAGTGGTTTTTTGGTGGGCTGATTTTTATCGATGTCTTGCCACTCAAAATGCACATACAAATCTTGTATAGGCTCAAAGCCTTGAGATTTCCAGTACTCGTCTAGGGGTGTGTAATTTTTAGGCCTATAAGGGTGATCACTGTCTCGGACCACTCCGCAGAACAGGGCTTTTTTATAGCCAAGCTCTTGAGCTTTATTTAGGCGTTTTGAAAACAGGTGCTTATAAAGCCCATGTCCTCTGTGTTCAGGATGAATGCAGGATTCGCCTAAGTAATAAATTTCATTTAAGTTTAACCCATGATTTGCAATAGGGGCGGTGAGCTCCTCGTGCTCAGCGGCTAAAGGCATAGCCGTTGAGATCCCAACAACTTGGTTTTCTGGGGAGAGGCAGAGCACACATATGGACTCAGGGTGCTCAATAAAGGGCTTTAAATACTGTTTTTCGTACTCAGTATCTCCATTGTAGAGATAGGGCCACTCTCTAAACACACTGATTCTTAAGTTCATGATATCTTTTTGGTGCTCTAAAAGGCTGGGCCCAGAGACTTCCTGGAGTTTGTACATAAGGCATTTGAGACCACAGTCTCTTAAAAATGTCAAAAAACTAAAATTTGCTACGATATTTATTTATTTCCCACATAAGCTATAGTTATGTTTACCTCTAAAATGCCTAAAAAAATCTCATGGCTGATACTTTTTGGTGCCAATGGGACCATTTACTTTTTACTTAAGATGTCATAACCCAAGATTTTTACTTACAATTTCAATCTTAAATTGCTAAAACTTTTGGCAGTCCTAACAATAAATTAAGGAAAGATAGATGGGGAAAATTATGAACAAAATTATACTATTAGCTGTAGCCGCAATATTTGCTGTTTCAGCTCAGGCGGCAGAAAAAGAGTCACAATCTAAAACTAAGGTTGAAGTAAAAAAGAAAATTCAAAATGATGAAGTGGATCAGTTGATCACAAATAGAAAGCTTCGTGCTGAAACAGGCTCAAAATCAAAGTTAAGCGTATCGACGGCTTTCACATATAACGGTGGAACCATTAAAGATCCTGCTTCTAAATTTAGACCAAATATTGTAGCTGGTGCGAATGTTCCAACTTTTTCTTCTTTATCTGGTTCAATTGCTGGAAAGTATAGACTTGGCGTTAAAGACAGTTTGTCTGCAGGTTTTGGTTTAAGAGTTTTCCAACCCTTCCATGAAGCTCCAGACAAATCTACAGTAGAGACTCCAGGTGGGAAATCTGTTGAAAGAGGTGATGTTTATAACCCATATGTAACTTTCACTCACATTGATCGTATTGGTGGATTGCAGTCTGTATCAAAAGTCACAACAACAGCTTTAACCACAGACTTTTCAAGACAACTAGGTTACCTAGGTCAAGTGGATCTCACTCAAATCTTTCTAAAAGATATCGGCACAACAGGGGCTAGTGTTGGGGTTTTATTTGGCACAGGCTTTAGCATGTTTGATAAGTTTGATGAAGCTTCACAAGCAGCCAGTTCTGATTACTGGGTTGGTGCTTACCCATTTTTTGAATATGTGATTAACGACACATTAAACTTCAGAACTATTTCTGGTGTATGGGTTTATGAGCACATTAGAAATGAGAGTCGTGCGCTTAGCTTTTCAAAAAATAAAATTTATCAATCTGTTGGTCTAGGTATCTCTGTGAGCCGAAACGTCTATTTATATCCGAATGTGCAGTTTTTACCAGAAGATATTACTGGTGACAGAACAAACGTAGCTATTACAGCTAATGTTAACTTATTCTAAATTAGATTTTATCTAATCAAAACATTCAAATATTCATTTTGAATAACTTTAAAAAAGCTCCTAACCTTAAATTGGTTGGGAGTTTTTTTTATCACTTGCAAACGCTCAAAACTCACAACATTTTATAATTTAAATCATGGGGATGGTTTAAGTTTTGCCTTTCTATTTTTGAGCGTCTTTAACGTTTACAAGTTAATCAAACACTACAAGGAGTTATTCTGAATGAACAACGTACTTCTAAAGCAACTTAAAGACTTAAATAACAGCAACCAAATTAAAGCCTCATTATTTTTAGAGTGGCTTCCGGTGAAAACATCATTTGAATCGGTAAGAGTGTGGTTAAAAAATATTAAAGAAGAGGCCTCAAGACTGGGTCATGAGTTGCCAGCGGTGGATAAAATTTTACAGGACCAAAAAGTAACAGGTCATGAAATCAAATTAGAGAAAAAGGTGAAACTTGGTGATAAAAACGTTGCCTTATTTTTTACAGGTGAAGATGTTGTGTCACTTAATACATTTATGGAGTGCAAAGACAGTTATTTTTTAAACAACGAGCTCTTTATTTTACCCCTGTTAAATGGTTTAAGAGAGCCACAAATGATTTTGCAGGTTTCCGAGAGCCAAATACAGGTTTTTTATGAGCATGTGGGTAATTTTGTGGATATCACCAGTCAATTTGATCTGCCACAAAGCCTTTACGCTATGATTGCTGAAAAGAAAGGTTTTAAACTGTCAGAAGCTGAAAACTTAACCTTTGAAGAGCTGGGTCTGTCAGGCACAACCATTGACGAAAAGTATAAGCGATATGCCAAATCAGTGATCTCTGGCATTAAAGCAAAGTTTAAAGATGTTGAAAGACTACTCGTCGTGGCACCAAGAAAGCTTGGCCATTTTGTTGAAGAAGAAGTGCATGGCAAAATTGAAACTCATATGATTCACGCCAACCCAAAATCTATGACTATAGATGATATTCGAGAGATTGTTTTTGAAGATCATAAAGATCGACAAGATCCTAGTCCTGACGACTTATTAGATCACTCAAAAACGGTGAGTGATATTGAAGCCTTGGTTCATCAAAATGATATGGGAAACCTTGGAAAGCTAGTACTTAATAAAGCTTGGCTGAAAAAAGAGCTTGGATCACTTGAGAACAAGTCATCATTGTTAACGATCAACAAGTTTGTATGGGCTTGCATAGAAAAGGGCGTTCAAATTCATTGTGTAGATATGGGCGCAACTGTACTTATGGGCGAGACGAGAGGGCCCATTATAAATATGAGCCCTATGGCCTCAGCGCAATAGACTTTGTGTAATTATATACACCAACTGTTCACAGCTTCTTGAGGAGTTAATTAAATATTCAGACTATAGTGTATTTAAATTAATAACCAAAAGGAGCTGTAATGGCCACATCACAAGACAATAAAAAGCAAAACAAGAAAATGACAGAAACATCAAAGAAGCATCAACAACCACAGGAGCCACAAAACCCTCGACAAAATGAATCTCGTCGAGAGCGTGAGCGCAAGTAGCAAAATGGCCTCTCCATGACGGGGAGGCCTTGTTTTATTGAAACATTGTTTTACAGCTGCCGCCATCAAACATATGATCGGTTTCAGGGTTATAGTATCTAGATAAAAATCCAACGATGCTGTACAAGCTTTGTTCTCGCTCTAAAAGTCTAGACTTCTTTTTAAGATGATCCCTTAATTCCCTAAAAATTTTATGTTCATACGATGGAATTATAGAATGACTGAAAGTAAGAATTGCTTCTAAGTTATTAATAATAACTTTTAACTGATGAAGGTACCTCTTTATAACAAAGGGATTGCTTGCCATTTCATTAACTGTAACATCTTGTTTAATTGATTTATACATTTCAAATAAAAAACTATTTACATGCTTATAGGCCACTTCATTAAAACTATTTGGGCTTTTAAAGCCAAATCGTTCAGCTAAACTTTTTTTATAGCTATTTTCAATAAGCTCAGTAGAATGATGAATGTCACGGGCTGAGGCCTCAATGGCTAAAAGTATTCTTTTTATAAGCTGAATTTCTGAAAGTGTTGTTTTGAATTCATTTTTTCTTAGTTCTGATAAGGGCTGATGATTGATAGACTTATTATTCACCTTTGTTTGATGTTCAAATAGGTGTTCTATGACCATTAAGGGCTTTATGGCTTTCTCATAAAGCTGTTGAATAAGAAAAAAATGTTCTTGCGCTGATTTATAAGTCTCATTTTTAATTTCAGTATATAATTTTTGTTCAGAGCTGGGAAGTTGTGAAATCTCAGGCAGTTTATACAATTCCAATGTTCTAATTTTTAATTCAGATTCTTTTACTAAAATGGATAGATTATCTTTAAGCGAAGCAAGTGTGATTTGTAATGCAAGGCCAGAGTCTTTATAAATATCTGGTCGTTTAAATTTAGTGCTAGAAATCACGTTTTTATTAGTATTCCCATATTCATAAAAATCCCTATAAAAAATTGATAATTTAGTATGAAGGGCGTTGATGCTGTTTTGTGTCTGTTCAATTTTAGATAAATGATCGCTACTTCCAAAATACGTTAATGGGTAGAATTTTGAATTTACGTAGTTGTCCGCAAAACTTGAGTTAAAGATAAATATTAATATTGTAAACAGCATAAACCCTCTAGTAGCAAAAACTAAGCCACACCAGATTAAGCTTACTAGCTCTTAACTGTGGATTTTGTCAAAAGATTGGTCATAAGTTGTTAGAGTTTCAAAAACACTAAAATAATAACTTACAATGATTATTGATGCTGTAATGAGACTCTAAAAATGAAATCAATGAACGAATAGCACCTGGTTTTTCAAAGTAATCTAGTAATTTAAAATCAATGGCTTGTTCATGGCCTCGGTATTGTCCAAGTTGGTGTTCTGGCAAGTAGTCAGGTCCAATAAAGTTAAGAGCTTTGCTATAATCAAAAGCTCGGTAAAGTTGGTTTAAGTAGTAGTTATATGTAAAAGCATTTTTTTCAACATTTAATACAGCAGCGTCTTTTAAAATCTTTTCTCGAAGTTGGTTCAGTGGCTCAATAACTTTGTTTTGAAACGCACTTTTAAAGCTTTGTGCACTCGTAACTTCTAAACGGTAAGAAAGTTTACGTTTGAAGGAATCAAAAATATTATTAGTGATTCTTCTATGGTTTTGCAAATCATAGCTATGATCAATAATAGTACTATGTAAAGACTGAACCTGTGTTAAAATATGAGTCAGTTTTTTGCTATTAGACTCAGACATCACCATGTATTCTACATATTTATATTTTGCCACTTTCTTTTTTCTTAAAAATAAATCAGTCATTTGTTCTGCAAGCTTTTCACTGTCTTTAATTATTTGAGAGGCATTTTGATAATGCCTTAATGCGTCTTCAGTGAGAAGGCGCTTTGTCTCCTGAAAAGTTTTAATATCTTTATCGCTAAGCATTTCAATAAAAGGAAACTCAAAGTTTAGAAATCTGTTGTGCACAGTATTTAACTCTAGAGTTAAGTAATTAATCTTTTCTGGCAAAGCTTTTATATGGTTTTGAAGTGGAAGGAGTCCTGGGTCCACCTCTTTATTAAAAATGGAGCTGAAATACACATTAGGGCTAATATTTCCGTTAGAATTCTTTTGGATAAGCTTTAAGTTAAGTATAATTTCTTGAAGTGAAACTTCAAGCTCGTGCAAGGTGACTTTATAATTAAGGTTGCCAAGGCCTTGGAAGTCCTCAGCGTTGTAGTAATTGGCCATTGCTTTTGGCGTAATAGTTAAAAATAAGAAGAGTAAAAAGTAAGCTTTCATATAGATGATATTCTCTGCAATAAAGTGACCAGTTTAATTGGGCCTAAACTGCTTGTAAGCCTCTAAAACTGTCAATTTTATCTGCTCAAATTGTTAGAGTTTCATAGTAGGAAATTGTGTCTTAATCATATACTTAGAGCTGTAATCTCATAAAAGGGTTCATATTCTACTTTTAAAATAATATTCTATTAAATCTCAGCAAGAGCCATGGATTTATTAAATAAGCCCCCCTGATATTTGTAGTGAAGTCAAAAAGGCAAATAAAACTAGACATTTAATTAAAATCAACCTTTACTGCTTGTATGGTTTTAAAGCTCTCAAAAAATTTACGAAAATCTCTTCTCCGGGGTCACCCTTGGGTTTATAGGCAGGCCTTAGACTCAAATGTCCTAACTCAGGCACAGGTCAAAGCTCATAAGACAGTGGCTTTAAAAGACACAAAAAACCAGTTTGTAGGCTGGGGCTACTATGATTCACAAAGTCCTATTGCCTTCAGAATGATTCGTTTAGGGGCCGACCGCCCGAATGCGGCCTTTTATCAACAACAGATGACAAGAGCCTTAAAAGCCAGAGAGTCGTTTATAAGTCCATCTACTAATTGCTATCGACTATTTAATGGAGAGGGCGATGGGCTACCGGGGCTTGTTTGCGATGTTTATAACAAGATAGCGGTCTTGCAGTGTGATGGCTATGGTGCTGAACAATTTTGGTCAAAAGAAAAAATAGGGGCCTGGTTAGTTGATCAAAAGGTGGCTGAGTCGGTGATTTTTAAACCCAGGCAAAAAAATGCCCAGCATGTATTTGGTGCTAAGGCTCCTCAATATATCGAAATTCTTGAAAATGATCAGCGCTTTGAGGTGGATCTTATCCAAGGGCAAAAAACGGGATTTTTTCTCGATCAAAGAGACAACCGCAAGTACGTGCAGTCTTTAAGTGATAAAAAAAATGTATTAAATCTTTTTAGCTACACAGGTGGCTTTTCCATTTACGCTGCCAGTGGAGGAGCCAGTTCCGTCACAAGTGTGGATATTTCCCAAAAAGCCACTGACCAACTTCAAAAAAATATCACTTTAAATAACTTTGATCCCAAAGCCCATCAAGTTGTTACTGAAGATGTTTTTGAGTACATTGACCAAAATAAAAATACAAAGTGGGACCTGGTTGTGGTGGACCCTCCTTCAATGGCACCTTCTGAGTCTGCAAAGCCTCAAGCGATTAAAAAATACATTGAGATATTTGCCAAAGCCTCAAAACAAGTCACACCCGGTGGAGACATTTGTTTTAGCTCTTGTTCGAGCCATATTAGTTTTGAGGACTTTTCTTTTATCATTCAAGAGGCATTGTCTCAGGTAAGGCGAAATGGATATGTCTGTCGTGTGTCCGGACAAGGAAGCGATCATCCTTTTCCTGTGAGCTGTCCTGAGCTTCAGTATCTTAAATTTGTTCATGTTAGAATGGTCGAATAAAAAAATGCCCCCGATGATTGTCGGAGGCATTGTTGGCCTATATTTTTAACCTGCCCCGGAAAATCGGGTGCAGATCAATCATATGGGTCTGTAGAGCTATTTTTACTCAGTAAGCTCTTCAGTCGTGTCTTCTACTTCATCTGCAGCGTCTTCAGCGGCATCTTCAGTATCTTCAGCACCTTCATCAACCATGTCGTCCATTTCGTCGCCAGCTTCTTCTAGAGTGTCACCAGCGTCTTCCATGGCATCTTCAGCGTTGTCCATGGCTTCGTTAGCAGTGTCTTCTGCCTGCTCAACCATACTGTCGTCACTGTTTTTAGTGCAGCCTGTATAAATGGCACCAACAGAGATTAAGCTTAAGATCATTAGTAACTTTCCAAGAGTTTTCATTGTTGTATCCTTTTAGTTTGAGATTCATCTTTAGCCAATGCTCATCGCAGACGTACTAAACACATTAGCTTTTATAGATATAGAATATATAAAAAAATATTGAAATAAACAGCCAAAATCTTTAACGCTATGAATCGTTTATTTGTAAATTTTTTTTAGTTGGCTAGGTTTGCATTTTTGTAAAACGAAATTTCAGTAACATCTCGCCCTAAATCATGAAAAATTTTTCCTTCATTTTCAGTTTTAAATTCTACTTCTGCAATAAAAAGCTTTCGGTCTAAATAGTAATCTAAGGACACTTCTTTTTCACCATGTGGAGTGATAACATCAATATTTAGTCTGAGGCGATGAACTCGGCGCCCCGCCGTGAGATCCCATAACTCTTTATACTGTTGTTCTGAGATATAATACTCGGTCTCTCTACGAGAGTAGGTGCCGGGGCCTTTAGCCGAATAGATATAATCGATTTTGTTATTTTTTTGAGTCCGAATCACTTTAATGATCCTAACCTCTGTGGGGGTAAAATCGATTTTTGTAAATCCAAATTTATTTGAAATATCGGCGTGTAAGTCCGCATTTAAAAAGCCTTGGGTGACAATGTCACCTTTGGTTTTAATGTCTCGGATCAGTTGTCCCCAGTTCATAAAATAGCTTTTAAAAATCGGTGTTAAATAGTTTTTATGATGATCTTGTATCAGGTATTTCTTTTCAATTTCTGTGATATTAGAGCTTGGTTTTAAGGAATGGCTAGTCGGTGATAAAAAAACCGTTTCTAAACAAATATTGCCATAACTAGGGCTAGCCAGCATGCAAAGAGACAAAATTAAAACAACACGACCCATAAACCACCACCTCGATCTATGGAAAGATAGCCTGCCGCAGTTTATTTAAAGAATCATCCTTGTAATTGAGGAAATGTAGTTTTTTTAAAAACCAAAATAGGATCACAACAAAGCTGTATAAATAATAAGCAGATTTGACATAATTATAGGTTTAAGCGGCAAGTGTTTATAAAAAAAGCATTTTAAAGTATGATTTCGTTATGAGTTACCTTTTAGCGCTTTTATTATCATTCAATCTAGGAGCTAAAGAGCTTCTACAGTGCTCAGTGAATTCTGGTCCATTACAAGGCCAAGGGCTGACTTTGTCTCTTGAAAACGAGCAGGTCACATTATTTGATAAAACCAACACCCGGTTGTTGTGTAAAAAAACTATAAATTCAGACAATAATGAAATCAATCTTGTCTGTGGTGAAGGTTTTTTTCAGTCCAGCATTAAGATTCTTCCTGATGGTTTGGGGAGTATTAAAACAATGAATATCGAGTCTCGTATCAATTGCGAAAGTGGTGTTTATCTCTCTTTAAAAGGGGAAAAAAACCAGACAAAAGACCTAAGTAGATAAACAATAAATTGTCCGATACCCATTATATGAAAAAATTAATCGTATTATTCTCACTAATTAGCCTAGTCACTCATGCCAGTGAGGAAGTGACTTATAACTGTAGCTCAGCCAAAGAGTACATAACAACCTATAACTTTTTAAAAGATCAAAAGCATTTAGAGCTGCCAGAAACGCATATAGAGACCGCGGCACTAGAGGTGTCAAAAGGCTGTAAAGAGGCCGCCCAACGTTTTATTGAGACCTTTCAGGTCTTGGTGAAGTCAGAAGCTGGATCTAGAGCAGCCATTCAGTATGCAATAAAATTGGCCAAACTTTCCAATAACTATCAAAATGTTTTTTTAGATATATTTGTGTCAGCCTTTTCAAAAGATCAACTAGACTTGGATCTTTCCACTTCGCTGAGTCTTGCAAGTCGATTATCTATAGATTTTCAAGGTGAGATAAAAACTGTGAAGTCGGACTTTAGAGAATTAACAAAATTTTGTTTATCTAAAAATCTCGGATTATCATTAGCTCAATGTGGGGAGTTGTCAAAAAAAGTAATATTGCATTCAGAGGTTTATAAAAAGCCCGTAGCAAAAGCTTTTATAGAGGCGTATAATTACTTAACCACAAATAAAAAAATAACTATGGATAAAAACTCAGCCATTCAACAGTCTGAGCATTTAGTAAGCTTAAGTCCAAAAGCCTTTGAAAACTTTAAAATGGCATTTGAATTTCAGCAAAAAAAACACACACTGGATGAAAGCCTTAAGTTTGCAAACCAAATTGCTGATTATACAGTTTTCAATAAAAAAACCAGATTGCCAGCTTCACAAGATCAAAAAGACCAATAAAGCCCCATTCCAGATACCGGCTTATCTTCAAACATCATAAGTTGTGCGCTCACAACGGGGGCATAAATTCTTTTTTTA
Source organism: Bdellovibrionales bacterium (assembly GCA_022450595.1). Taxonomy (GTDB): domain Bacteria; phylum Bdellovibrionota; class Bdellovibrionia; order Bdellovibrionales; family UBA1609; genus JAKUPT01. The sequence continues at coordinate 9,461 of JAKUPT010000048.1, read as the reverse complement.
TAAATCTCATGCTCATCATGAGTGACCTCCCACCTTGATGGGAAGAGGATGGGCATAAATGATAATAGTGCTGATAGCTGAGGATAGAGCTCTGTATCTGCGTCCGCCTCAGAAGCCATAGCGGCCGAGGCCACAAGGTTTGTGGCAACGGAGATCCACTTTAAGCTCTGTCCAATCTTAGCTGTGGATCTTAATGTACTTTCGGCATGCCTTTCTTTGGAGAGTCGCTCCCTTTTGGTGTCCGTATTCATTTTGCGGTTTTGTAAAAATGAGCTTTTGTAAGGCTCATAAAAACTATTGAGTAAAACAGTACCTATAAGCCAGCCTCCACCTACAACTTGTCCAACAAGTTTTGCGTTATCAAAATCTGTATTTCGTTTACTCACCTCATCAGAGCCTAAAGAATAATCATATTTTTTTTGTTCAATAACAAAACTAGAGGTCAGTGTGGCAAGAGCTGATACTTGAAGACTCCAGTGAGTTTTCCAGCCATCGGAGTGTTCTATTTTAGCTTCATTTTCAAGTCTTTCACTGGCTAAAGGAGTCACTTGTAATTCCGGGTAATTGAGTGAAACCTCATCGGCATAATTAAGGTTACAGAAAAGTAGACCAAGAACAAAGACCATAAGTTGTGCATTCATAGAGAGTTGCCTTTACGTTGTATAAATTAGTCGTTAATATTTGCTTTATATAAAAAATTATAAGGATTGATAGCTATGAAAACAACATTAAGTTTATTAACAATACTATTCTCTTTAAACCTATGGGCTAATGTCCATACGGGTACTTTTGTTCAGGTCAATGGTGAGGTTTTAGTTTTAACTCAAGCCAAAGAAAAGCCATTTGTTCTCTATCAAAATAAAAAGTACTCCTATAAACCTGCTAAAATCGGGAGTCGTGTTGGCGCAGGAGAGGTCATACAGACAAAGGGCAACAGTAAAGCAAAAATTATATTTGCCAACGGTGATAGTTTAAATATTGGAGCCGGCTCTTCGATTGTAATGCCAAAGCCTACGGCCAAGAAAAAACAAAAAGAGACAGAATTAAAAATTATCTATGGAAAAATAAGAAGTGTTATTTCTAAAAAAAGTCCAAGAAACAATTTAAAAATTAAAACTAAAACTGCTGTGGCAGGTGTTAGAGGAACAGATGTCTATGTTCATCACAATTTACAAAAGGGCACACTTGTTACGGTCATGCGAGGTAAAGTTGAGGTTTCTTCTGCTGAAAATAAAAAAATCAAACCCATCACTGTAGAAACAGGTTATATGACAACAGACGTGCTTGAAGATGTACAAAAAATTGATAAAAAGCCCATCACTAAAGAAAAGGTCATTGAAGTCCAGGTGCAAAGCACTGTAAAGCCAGATGTTGAGGTGAGTGAGACTGTTAAAAAAGAGATTCAAGTTCTTGAAAAACAAAACAAAGAAGTGGTTCTTGAAGATATCAAAAACTATCAACCAGAGATTTATCAAGAAATTAAAGACACCAAAGACAAAATGACGGTTGAAGAGGTTTCAGCAAAAGTTGTTTCTAAAGTCTATAAAGCCGCACCAAGTGAAAGTCCTAAATTCAAGCCATCACAGGAAGATTTAAAAGGTATTGGCAATGATGTTTATGAGAAGTATTTTGAACAGTAAAATTTAAGCCTGCCTTCTCTGGGCTGATCTAACATGTTCGACTAACTCATCATATTTGACAGGCTTTGATATGTGTCCATCAAAGCCTGCTTTTTTGGTCTTTTGCTTTTCCTCATCCATGGCGTGGGCCGTTAGTGCCAATATCGGGTTATCAAAAGACATTTTTCTTAGCTCTCTTAAAACTTCAAAGCCATCTAGGCCAGGCATTTGAAGGTCCAATAAGACTAGGTCGTATTTATTGTTTTGAGTTAAGTTTAAGGCTTCAACTCCACTTGTTGCCACATCGGTTTCAGCTCCGGCTTTAGTTAAAAAGATCTTAAATAATCTTGCATTCTCAAAAGCGTCATCCACCACTAAGATTTTTTTACCATACAGCTGCTTGTCTTTATCTAGACCATTTGAGTCTGGGTTCTGTTCTACATTCGTTGAGAATCGTTCTAAGAGTGAGTATTCACCGACAATATTAGCACACAGTGTGATCTTAAAGGTTGTGCCTTTATTGACTTCCGATGACTCAATCGTGATGTTTCCACCAAGCTTTCTTGCAATTCCTCTAGATAGAGCAAGGCCCAGTCCTGTTCCTCCAAACTTACGACTGTTAGATGTGTCTGATTGCTCAAAGGGCTTAAAAATTTTATTAACTTTATCTTTTGGAATTCCAAGGCCTGTGTCGATCACTCTAAAACATAAATTGTCTTTGAGTTCAGGGTTATAAGAAACCACCAATTCTACACGGCCATTTTCTTCTGTGAATTTAATGGCATTGCCTACAGTATTAAAGAGAATTTGCTTTATACGTTTTGGGTCAGTGTGGACAATTTTTGGAATCTGCCCCTCGTTTTTAAATTCTAAGTAGATCTTTTTTTCTCGGGCCTTAACATTAATTAAAGAATAGACTTCATTTAAAAGCTTTGGAAGATCCACCGCCTCTTTTTTAATATCAATTTTGCCGGCCTCAATCTTAGAGACATCTAATATTTCGTCAATGAGACTTAAAAGATGCGAGGCATTTTTATCAATAACTTGTAGAAAAGAGTGAAGCTCCTCTTTTGTATGATTTGGTTTACTCTTTAATAAGTCAACGTAACCTAAAATAGATGTCATGGGAGTTCTAATCTCATGGCTTATGTTGGCTAAAAAATCAGTCTTAGATCTACTTGCAGTGTTGGCTTCAAAAAGAGTGTCTACAAACCGTTCCTGTTGATTAACCACCATGCTAAATAAGGGTTTGAAAACTAGTAACCACACTAAAAAAATCTCTACAATACATAATATAATTAATAAGATTCCGACTTTATCAAGTGTAACAAGTGTGGATTGGTATTGCGCGTTTACATGAGTGTCAAAAAAAGCAAAAATATCGTCAAAACCACTTTGCAAATGAGTCGTTAAATAACTAATTTCATTTTTAACGGCTTCAATTGTTTGCGGGGGGTGTTGAGCTAATTTTTCAGTTTTTAATATCAGACTTTCAATTTTCTTTTTAAGCTCTTGTTTGTCTTGAAAGCTTCCAGAGTTTACACCGAGGTTGCCCTGTCGGAGACTGAACCATTTTTTAAGAACCTTGTTTTTTTCATTTAAAGCTAAAGTTAGAGTTTTGAATTGATTGATGGTTTTTGACTTTTTTTCTTCAGACTCAAGATAGGGGATCTTTTCCCCAATCAAAGTCATTTCATGCATAATATAGATTTGATCATTAAAGGTTTTATACAATACCTGAATGGTTTTTTGTTGATTAATAAAATGACGATGATATTGGAAGGCCAGAATTGAAGCTGTGAAAATAATTAGAAGACCAATAACAGAGAATAAAATAAACTTAGATTTAGTTTTTTTTATTTGTTTATTAATGTCCCGGACTTGTTTCAATCTGATCCCCTAAAAGAAGTTGCTTTTGTTTTAAGTATTCGCTGGCTTCTTGTATCAAATTTTTACAAGATTCATAATCCTCGTTTTGAGATTTTGAATGTAATTCATGAGCTATTTTTTCTAAGTGATGAAAGCCATAAGGGGAGCTAAAGCCTTTCCACTTATGAGATAAGCTTTTGATTTCACTAAACTTCTTTTGTTGGAGTTGAGAGGTGAGATAATCTATTTCAACAATTCTATTGTTGCAAAACTCAACGGTAAAATCTTCTAAGCCTTCGGCAGGCTTTTCATCCTTGAAGTTATTCTTTGCATTTAGCATTAATAGCTCCTATGATAATAAGGTTTTTAAAGATATAATCCTAAGATAATAAATGCAATAATAATTATTGATTTTACGGAGTTGGGATGAAATACAACGTTTTACTTATAGAAGATTCACCTGAAATCTTTACACTAGTTAAGCAGTCCTTGAGTGCAATTGCAAATGTGATGTGGTCCGACAACCTTAAGAAGGCTGATGCCATTTTAAAAGAGTCTAAAGTTGATCTAATCCTGTTAGATGTTGAACTCCCTGACGGCAACGGTATTGAATGGTGCTCAAATATTCAAAACATAGACAAATACTTAAAAATTCCAGTTATATTACTTACAGCTCACGGTGAACTCTCAGATAAAGTGCTAGGGTTTTCAGCTGGTGCTGATGACTACGTTGTTAAACCTTTTGTGCCTCTAGAGCTAAAAGCACGTGTAGAGGCTCGTATTAAAAAACAAGAGATATTAAGCCAATCTAGCCACCAGTTAAAGTGGCGTGAGATTGAGATTGATAAAAATAAGCAAGAAGTTAAAGTTATGTGTCAATCTGGTTTACAGCCTGTATCTCTTACAAATATAGAATTCAAAATCTTAATGTATTTAGCCCACAGACCTGAGCATGTGATTCCTCGAGATGACTTATTAAATGAGGTTTGGGGTGAAAACATACATATCTATCCAAGGTCAGTGGACACTCATGTCTCAAAGCTAAGAAAAAAGCTAGGAGAAAGCTCCAACATAATTGAGTCAGTTCATGGTGTTGGTTATAAGTTTAAACCGACTTATTAATATGTGAGCAAATTTTCTGATTTGTTTAAGTTTCTACACACAATTAGCATAGTTTGAAAAAGAATATTGGTACCGGTTTGGGTATAACCATTCTTGTAGCGTTAAAGACCCAAACAGAAAGGACTTTAAACCTTTGCTCTAAATGAGCATTTAAAAAAAACAGCAAGACACATCCCCATCCACCCATCAACGAAAAACGCCTATTATCTCCCCGGTAATAGGCGTTTTTTTTATTCAAAAGGATCTAGGTTATAGGCCTTAGTGATCTTCCAATTGTCTTCAATTTTACTTAAATAAAATCTGGCAGGAATAACATCTTCAAATAAATCAGAATTGTTAACTTTTACAAGCACTTTTATGACTACATCCACCGTGGCCTCGTATTCAGACAAAATATTAATTTGGGTCTCTAGCCAATCAATATTAACGCTATCGTACATACGTTGGCCCATCACTAAGGAATAATTTAATTCCTTCTTTTCTGTTATAAAGTCGTATTTGATATCTTGAGTTTGATGTTGAATGACTATGTCGTTAGATGCAAATTCTGTAAGCTCTCGGGCGATCTTCATGGCCTGTATTGGGTTTTGACTAGGTTGGTGAGAGTTAATCGATTGTTTGAGCTGGGCTAATTGGTTTTTGATTTGTTCTTCTGGTGAAGGGGGCTTAAGCATAAAAAATACAGCTAAGCCAATAATTACAACTATTAAAACGAGCAATTTTTTATTCATTGATATCTCCAATTTAAAATAATTTTCCAATAATTGATTTTTGATCAATAACACCTAGAACATTATAAGGCTCCGTGATCATTTGAACTAAATATTGGTTTGATTTTAAGGTTTTTGGTTTTTGATATAAAACTTGTAGGGGAATATTTTCAAACTTAATATCGTTAATATATAGGGTTTCGTTTTTTGTTTGAATAGTGTCTCCAGGCCCTGCAATCACTTCGCCTACAAAAGCCACATTTTTACTTAAAATTTTCGCAACGATTTGATCTCCCACAACAGGGGTGCGAAATCTATAGGTCACTCGGTCAACGAAGGTAAATCCAGCTATACCCACCCCAGAATCAGAGTCCATTCTGTAAGGCATAATCACTGAGGTAAAGATAAAAAAACTAACTGAAGCAATGATGAGTGCTCTTAACAAACGCTTTTTGATCATAAATTTACTCCTAAACAAATATTTAATCATTGCGGGGGCCAAAATAAAAGTAAAAAGCCTGTAGAAACTGCAAAACCCATAAGGAGACATAGAAAAATACATGCTAATTGATTAATAACTATTGTTATATCGGGAACATGGGGTGTTTTATGCGTTATTTTGTGTTGATTTTCTTTTCTTCAATTCAACTATTTGCTCAAAATAATTTTATAGATGACGTCGAAGAAAGATTTTATCGTCAGTTACAAAACCAGGTGCTTTCACAATCAGATCAACCTGAAATGCCTTTTTCAAAATATTTACCTGAAATTTGGGATCAGTTTATTCGTAAAAACTTTTTTAATAATAATCAATTCAGTTTTGCTATGGAAGTTAGACTTTTTGGAATTCCTACGTCAGATTATAAAAACTTTTTTTATGAAAACGCTGCTTTTGTAAACGCCCTTCGGCACCTAAAAACTAACGAAACATTTAAAGTTCAATTTGTGAACTCAGAAACAGGATACAAACAAGAGCATGAGATTAAATTAAGTGCTGATAATACTGTTTTATTTAACCTATCCAAAGAATTGGAAAGCAAGTCTTTAGAGTTTTTTAAAGAACAGAAAAAGCAAAATCCAGAAGCTATTGTAAGAATCGACTTTAATTTTTCTTTAGATAAATACGACACGCAAATAATATCACCCTTTTTATTTGCTATTGAAAGCCGTATGAAAAGGGCTGTTTCTAATTTTGCTATCAAACATTCTGGTGAACAGTATATTTTAAATTCTTTAAAGAATATTGACTTTAAAGAACTGCCACTCAACAGACAGTTGCACAGCTCTCACTTGGTGAAGAGTGCTGATAAGCTGTCTGAGGCGTTAAGCTTACTTGCTTTTGAACAAGAGCACACAATCAATTGGGGGCAAGAGATTATAGTTAAGGCTCGTAATATTGCAGGCTTCATCAGTGAGTTTAAAATTCAGGGGTCAATGATTGGTTGGGATTTAAATAATTTACCACATGTTTTAAGGCAAGAGCTTAGTGAGCATAAGGGCTATTACATTGATAAAATTTTGAGTATTGATCTGCCTTTTTATAATATTAGATATAGCGGAATGACTTACTTTTCGAGTATCTTAAAAAGCCCGAGGCATACAAGCCACTATGCAGATATTGTAGATAACAGACCAGCGATTTTATACACTCAGGCCAAAGACAGCTTTCATCAGTTTCAAAGTCTTCCCTCCTACAAAGTCAACCTGTCAGAAGCCACTAACAGCAGAGCTACGATCAATTTTTACGACAATGATCCTAATGTGGGACGAAGGTACACTGAGGCCGCTAAAAACGACATTATGAAAGCCATTCATAATTTTTCAGTCGCACCACCTGTAGATAATATTGCGCTAAGAAACTGTAAGGCCCTTTTTAGATAGAAAGGGCCAAGTGATTGAGATTAAAACAATAATGAGACATTAGCATTCCATTCGCCGTAAAAGTCCGAGTAAACACCAACGCTAAAGTTGTTTTGAGGATGTAGGGCGATGCCAAACCAAGTTTCATCTTTTTTGTCAGAGTTTTCTGGAAGGTCGACATTGATGTCGTGGGTCACCGATACTGAAAAACTTTGAAACGGGACAAGCAGGCCAGGAGATACAATAACGCGGTCATCATTCACAAGACTGGTGTCGTACTCTCTTTTAGAGGCATCAAGGCTAAATACAAAATTATTACTATAAAATGCATAGCCCACACCCACATTGAAAAACTCATTAGCACTGTTGTCTGCGTCTTGGTAGCTCTCTCCCACGAAACCAATGCGGTGTTGGCCATCGGGGTTCAGTAAAAAACTTAAAGAGTATAGATCTTCCTTAAATCCAACACCAAAACCAATGCCTGCAAATTGAATGGCTAAATTGGCTCTAAAGTCGTCTTCGCAATTTGTACAGTCACGGGCTAAATAGCCAGCTTGAAAACCGGCGTTTCCATTGCCATATGCAAACTCAGCTCCGATGTTGGAAGTGTCGTTTTCACCTTCGGCGTAGCCCGCTGTTATTCGAGTTTTATTTAATTGAGCTGCAGCAAAGGAGTTTTCATTGGTGAAGCCATTAGTAAAAAATGTACCAAGCCCTTGATGAGGAGCTGAAACTCCTTGTCCGACGGCTAAGTGTTGATAGCCAAAAGCCGTTGATGAAAATAATAAAGCTATAAATATAAATAGTGTTTTCATATATTAGACCCCTCCATTGAAAATCTATAATAATGCTATAGCTGTTCTCGTTTGGACTCAACCAATTCTACAATTTCTAGCCATTTGTTTTCACATTCATCTTTTTGGCTTTGCAAATTACTCAATTCAATGGTGACCTCTTCTGCAGTGTCATTTTGTTGGGCCAATTTTTGGCTGAGATCTAAAGTTTTTTGATCAAGCTCTGCAATGGTTCGTTCGAGCTTTTTTTGCTCTTTTTCGAGGTCTTTAATTTCTTTTTTTAAATCTTTAAAGTTTTTTGACTTATTGCCACCCTTAAGAACTCTTACTTCATTGTCAGTAGATTTTTTGTCTTTTGATTTTTTATTGTAGCTGGCCAACATTCCCTTTTGTAGACTCCAAACATATTCATTATAGTCACCGGGAAAAAGTTCAGCAGCTCCATCTTCAATTTTAATAATTTTCTGACTGACTCTTTGTACAAAGCTTCTGTCGTGACTGACTATAATGACTGTGCCTTCATATTCATTTAAAGCCATTGTGAGAGCCTCTACGGTTTGGAAGTCTAAATGGTTCGTTGGTTCATCCAGAATTAAGCAAGGTGCTTTTTGAAGCAAAATTTGCCCTAAGGCCACTCGAGACTTTTCTCCACCAGATAAAACTTTAATTTTTTTATGAATGTCTTCGCCTTGAAAAAGTAAAGAGCCAGCAATGTTTAATACATTTTCTGGCACTATGTCTTCGTGGGCTTTACGCTTGAGTGCCTCTATGACAGTATCTTCTGGCTCTAAGGCTTCAGTAACATGTTGTGCGTAAAATCCAATCTCAACATTAATACCATGTTCAAGATATCCGCGTTTAGGTTCAAGGCGTCCGGCTAAAGCTTTTAAGAGTGTTGATTTACCAGCCCCGTTAACACCGACCACACCAATATGATCACCACGCCAAACATCCATTTTGATATTTTTTAAAACCAAGTTGTTGTCATAGCCAAGGTCCACGTCCTCAAGACTTAATATTTTTTTACCAGTTCTTGTTGGTGAAGGGATTTTAATTTTAGCTGTTGTCGGCAGTGATTTAATTTCAATGGTTTCCATTTTGTTTAAAGTTTTTAATCGTGATTGAGCCTGTTTGGCCTTTGTGGCTTTTGCTCCAAACCGGTTTACAAAATCTAGAATCTGTTTTCTTTTTTCAGCTAAGTTCATAGCTTTGGCTTGAAGCTGCTCTTGTAACATTTGTTTTTGTTCAAAGTAGTCATCAAGACCTCCGTTGAATTTAACAATATTGCCATCTTCGACTTCTAAAATATGATCCGTGGTTCGTCTTAAAAATTCTCTATCATGGGAGATTAATAAAAAGGCCCCTTGAAAGTCTTGTAAGTAGTGTTCTAAAATAAGCACAGATTCTAAATCTAGGTAGTTTGTTGGCTCATCTAGAAGTAAAATATCGGGGTCTTCGCCCAGTAGGTGTAAAAGTTTACAACGCAT
>JAKUPT010000047.1 GCA_022450595.1 Bdellovibrionales bacterium | reverse complement strand
GGGTTCAGGGAAGAGCTTTAAGCCATAACTAATGGATACCTATGTATCAAATTAAGGGGCGCTTCCATAGCTGGATACAACCCTAGTAAACAAAAAAAGTCTCAATTAAATCAAAAGTCTAGCCGATAAGAGTCTTATCTTAAAACACTTAAACTTAAGGTTTTATTATGAGGCTTATCTTTTCATTCGTTATATTTCTTTTTTCTATTCAAGTATATTCACAAGATTTAGGGACCAGAGAGGGCAATTTAGAATATGCCAGAGACATAAGGAATAGCAACATTACTGATAAAATATGTCAGCAAAATGATCCTTCAGGTCAGCGAATTTATGCTTTTCAAGATGCTGCGGCTGTTATTAGATGTGCAACAAGACAAGATATTCAAAAGGCTAGTGATTGTAGTAGTAATCGAAAATATAATACACCAATATGGATAGGATCTGCAAGCAGCCCAATGATTAGGTGTGCATATGTTGATCCAAACACCTTTGATTATTATTTCAATGCATATGAAGATACCCCTGAAAACAATTGCCCCTATGGAAAAAATGATGATGGTAGTTGTAAAAAGAAACAACAAATTACTGAATGTGAAAATGGATCTGGTCGAAGCGGTAATTGTGACGACGGACAGCTCATTTTATGTGATAACGGTGAAAGAGTAGCAAATGAATCACAGTGTCCTAAATTTTGTGCCAGTATGAATAAATATGTAAGACCGGGTGGGCATTGTCCTAAAAATGGCGGAGGCTCAGAGCCAGGACTTCAGCCATATAAGTGTAATGTAGCAGGAAGAGTACTTCCAATTGATTATCAAAAGGGACAAGAACAAACTGCTATAGATAGATGTGACAGTATCAAGACAGCTTACAAAACAGCTACAGAAACAGCCGGTCATCAAACAGCAATGGGTATCGATATAACCACACTCTCCGAGCCAATCAAAACATGTGAAACTTTAAGGCAGAATGCACAAACATGTTGTGGTGATCCATACTCATGTATTGGAGGAGAACCGGGTGGGAACCAAGCTATGTCTGTTCTTGGTAATATACTTCAGGGAGGGAATAAACTCATAGCGGGTGGTACAGCCTCGATCACTAGTGCCTGTAATACTCTTAAAAACTTAGGTCGTAGTGCAACCGCTATAAATGCAGCTATGAGCCAGAAGTGTAATCAGCATGCAACTCAATGCCAAGAAACCTGTAAAGAGTATCAAAAACCTCTTAATGAAATGAATGATTATTTTAGCAATCAAAATGTATGTAATCTTAAAAATGCAGTAAATGATGAGCAACTATCACTGCTTTTAAATGAGTCGGCATCGATTTATAAAAAGAACTGCCAGTACAAACAAAGAGTAAGTAGGTTAAAAGAAGACCTTACGGCGTCTCTTGTAAGTTGCAATAGCTCAAAACAGCAAGTTGCGGTCATTTTAAAAGATGCAGTCGGAACTCAAAGTATTGCAGAGTTTGCGAACAAGTGTGAGGACATCTCTTCAAATCAAAACCAATTCGCTCAAGACTCAAGTTCTCCATTTAACGGAGACTGTACTAACCCTGCTCACTCATCAAACCCGATCTGTGTTCAGTGCCGACTTGATCCAAGTGCCCAGCAGTGTGCAGGAATCAATCTTGGTGGCAATCCCACACAGGCAAGTAATGCGAATAGTGGCCTTGTGGAAGAAGAGTCTGATGAAGATGATTTAATGGCATTTAATAGCCTTGGTACATCGGGTGCTTCTGATGAAAACCCAGGGCTTGGTGAGAAGCAGGCCATTGCTCCAAATGGCAATCAGGGATTAGCTTCAAGTGGTGCTGGAGGCAGCTCAGGCGGTGGCCTAGGGCAGGACAACATCCAAGCCTTAGGCTCAGACCCAGCCGGACAAGGGGGGGCTGCTGGAAGCGGTTACGACACCAATATCCTAGGTAACGCCTCAGGCGGTGGTGGCTACACCACAAGCTCTATGGGCTACGGAAATAGTGGTGGTTATAGCGGAGGACGAATTACTACAGATATTTATGAAAATACACCTCCAACAGGAATTGTAAGGGATGGCTTTGACTTAAAAGAATACTTACCTGGTGGAAAAGCTTTTAAGGGCAAATCTCGTCTTCCAGCAGGCTATATTCAACTACCTGATGGAGAGGTGATAGGGCCAAAGCATGGCAACATCTTTCAGATGATGCATGAGCGTTATGCATACTATGAGTCTTTAGGTAAGTTTTGGCCACCACATTATAGTAAGGAAAAAATTGAGTGTATTAAAAAATCAGGCATAATGAACAACCCACCATATGCGAATCAATGGACGGGTGATAATCTTCATAAGCCCACACCAATACCAAACCCTCCTCAGTGTAGGCACTTTGCAGACCATGACCCAAATAAACCTGATCCAACTCAGATTTACTTAAAAGCTGAGGCTAAAAAAGAAATGACTTCCAGAACTCCTCAGAGTTTAGTGGCAAGTTATAAAAATAAGAGTTTGCATGAGATATATCATACATTAACCAAAAGAAAAGAAAGCCTTACCAAAGCTCAATACAACGCTTTATACAGGCTCTATAAGACAAAGTATGCAGAGTATAATAAACAACAAGGTAAGTAATCATGCAGGGGTTAGTGGGGTTATTTTTTTTAATATCAGGGGCATTGTACGCTCAAAATGTTGAATTTAAAGGAGTCGTCCAAAAAGAGGGCTCTTTTAATATCAAGGACTATAAAGAAGTAAACCTTGTAAGTGTTGATGATGATAAAAAGCATCAAGTGATTAAAGGGGCTGTTGAGAAAACCCTTAAGCTTGTTGATGTTAAAGTAAATCCTAAATCCAAAGTTTTAGTTTCCATACATGTAAGAGAAGAGGTATTACCAAGCGGAGATGGCGGTTTTGATCTAGTGCCCTTAATTACCATTAGTGCAATAGACTTGGAAAACCCCACCAAAAGATATAAAGGCACCTATAAAATTCTTAAAACCTCAGATAGAAATGCTCATAAGTTTCATGGTATACTAGGGGCACAAGAATTGTTATTGGGCGAAAAAGCCAAAGAACCACAAATCCAAACTGTAGAGTATGAAAAAAAAGCTGTAAGACAATTGGCGAATTATTATGGAAATAAATAAAATAATAGAGTTAATAGATAATTCGAGAAAGCTCTCTGGTTCAGGTCAAGATTTGGACCATCACTATGAGCGGCTTTTTCTATTAGTAGATAAAAGTGACTATAGTAACGCATTTAATGAATGTGTTGATCTTATGCAAAGTCTTTATAGGAATAAAGACATAGAAAGTTATATTTATTTAAATAAGGTTAAAGAGATCTTAGGTGCTTTTAACTAATTTATTTATTTTTAAATGTAAAAGGAAATCTAATAACAGCCTCAGAGTTGAAGTTTTTAGGAATATTAAATTTAATACTTTTAATAGCCTTAGCCAAACATTGATCAAAGTCAGCATACAGTGACTCAATAACATCTACTTTTTTAACATTTCCCGTCTTGCTAATAACAAATTCAACAATAACTTTTCCACTTTTTTGACTTCCTGTTTGATCATAGCATTTAGTGTATTTATCTTTATTTTTATAAATATCATTTCTGAATAAGATCCGAAATTTCTCCATTGATTTATAATAGGGTTTAAATTTATCTAGTGCATTTATCTTTAGGTACTCATGAATATCACTTTGTTTAATATTAGAAAATTTCTTTGGTGAACTAGATCGTAGATATTCGATAATTTCCTTTTCATTTCTTTTCTGGTCAAAATTAAGAATAAACGTTTTTGTATCATTTTTTTCAAATGATAGATTAATTTTTATACTGCCGAGATTAGTGATTTTACCTTCAACCACATTAAAAGTAATCATAGGTTTATAAGTGGTATCTATAGTGCTGTCTTTTGAGTATAAAATTACTTTTTCAAGTGTATATTTGCCGGGAGCAAACGGAATTGCAAAGAACCCTTCCGAATTTTTTACAGTAACAGTTTTGTTATTAAATACTAATTTTGGATAAGGATGATCTAGTTGAAATTGTCCTGTGAAAAAGCCATGTTTTTTGAGGCCTGTTTTTTTAAGGTTTGTGGAACAGGCTGTAAAAAATAATAGGAGTACAAAATACGATAGTAGCTTCAATTTAAAAAACCTTTCTAATTTCTCTGAAAGATACAAAAAAGCACACCTTTATGGTGTGCTTTTATACTATTAAAGAATTTCAATATTTTTTACTTTTCAGCAAACTCACAAACTGAAGTGTCAACTCCATCAATATGAGCTTTTAAGCAGTCAGATGGATTTAACAGAACGAAACCTTGTTGTTCAGCTTGAATTTGAAGAATTGCAAAATCAGATAAAATGGCTTCTCTATCTGATTGTACATTTACAGTCTTGCACAGAGCTCCTTGGCCGGGGTTAAAAGAAACACCGTCAACAATACCTGGGCTAGCAGATACAGACACTGAAAATAATAAAATTAAAGTAATTAAAGCTTTCATTAGAACACCTCCGGGGTGATTTTAGAAGTAACAAAACCAGCTTGAAAAATAGTGTCTGTGGAAAGATTCTGTTCATCTGCTTTTTTCATGATATTCATAAGCTTTTCATTAAGTTCATCATATGCACTTTTTACTTCAGCCATAACTTTTTCGTCAGCAGGAAAAGTTAATAGTTTTGCTGTTTCATATTTTTTTATCTCTTCACCATTAATATGATCATCAAGTGTTTTGTTCACAGCTATTCTAAAAGAATTGCTTAAATATTCTTTAAGAGAAAAAAGATCTTTATTTTTAATAGTATCTTTTCTTTTTAGTGTGATTTGATCTCCATTAACAGAAATAATCCCATGTTCTTGCATGATGATTAAAACTTTATTTAATATATTCTGATGATCATTATTTTTAGAGCAAACATATTTTTGAAGTTCACTAACGCTATCATAACCAGCTGTTACGATAAGTTTGACTAAATAGGCTCTTACATCATTTTTATAAGCACTATTTATAAATGCTTCATCAAACCCCTCAGAGTTGTTTGAAGGAAGTTCTCTGTTTTTTTCAACTTCCATAATTCACCCCTTTATTGATTAATTTGTTTAAAATAATTATCGATATCAAAATCGAAACTCATTTCAACTTCGGAATCGAAAGCAATATCATACTCTTGTTTAATCACTTTATAGATTCTTTTCTGATGTTTATCAGGAAGCTGTTTTAATAATTCCCCTGTATTTGTGTATAGATCAGAAGTGTTACTTGAATCAAGTAATTTTAGTTTATGGTAGTTCTTGATGTTTTTACGCAGCACTTGCTTCAACGCGCCGCCATATTTGCCCTCTAAAACCTCTGAATCGTTCTCTAGAGCTAATAAAAGTATATAAAATGATTCATTGTCATTGAAACCCATAGATTTGGTTAATTGTACTAATGTTTCAGGACCGAGTTTTCTTGTCTTTTTAAACTTACCAGACTTGTTTTTAGCCATAATATTGGAAAAAAAGCCAAAGCTAATCATACTAAATTTTTCAACAAACTGTTTATAAGTAAAACTTTTAAGCTTTAAGTAATCATCAAAAAACTGTCTGTAGTCATTGTATTTATAAGGGTTTAGCTTTTTCATAATATGCAGTATGCATTTAGCATAAATTAAAATCAAATAAAAATTGAAAAAATATTTTTGTTGCATAATCTTAACTTCAACGATTTAGGAGAGAACTTTTATGAAGACATTTAAATATTTTTTTTGTGCAGCTTTAGAAGACGGAACCTTTATTACAGGTTTAAGCCCAACCGAAATTAAGGGAAACATGATAAAGGGCGAAATAGTCAGTCAAAGTGAAATAGAAAAAGATACAGAGAAAAAGGAAGAGAATATTTTTAAATTTAAAAAAAGAAATAAAAACCAAGAAGCCTAATCTCAGTCGCCAAACATCGAATTAGGCTTCCTAGCTAAGGAGTAAATAATATGTCTCAAGTCGAGCAAAAAATCAACTTTATAAGCTATAAAAACATTAGCTTATCCAACAAAAAAAACCACCTTAACGTATGGCTAGAAGATGGCTCACTTATTAGTGTAGCTATGAAAGACATAGTTGATACTTTTTTAAAAGAAAAGAATCAAGCTATGAAGCAAGTTGAAGGTCATAACTCTGATATTCCACAAGAAAATACTCAACAAGAAACACCATTCTAATAAATACCGCTAAGGGGTAAGCAATGAAAATTATAGTAGGTCTATGCCTGTTAGTGTTTCTAACAGGCTGTGATCTCCGTTTTAGTGAAGATAAGCCGGAGATTGAACAAGAAAGTTTTAACATTAATAAAAATGAGCTTTTAGAAATTAGTTTTAAAGAAACTGACAAGTTAAATCAATTTAACATGGAAGTAAGCTCAGGAGATTATGCCTTAAACGTTGCAACAGTGAACGATAAAAGACATTACTTAAAAAACGGTAAAGTAGTTATAGAAAATGTAACACCAATGACTGAGTTTAAAGTTGATCTTGGAAGAGTAGATGGCGGGCAGTTTATTGCTGCAACAACTGAAGTTGTGGAAAGTCCATATGATATTAAAATCACAGAGGACTTTGAAGTAAGCGATGATATTAAGCTATTTTTTGAGGGAAAACCAATTAATAGACTAATTATTAATGAAGAGCACCCAATAGTTACTCAGGGTAGGGATGTAATTTTAAATATTAAAAAATTAATATCAAATAAAGGTACAATAAGAACCTTTCCTGAAGGGTCTAAAGCTCCAGACAATAAGCATGGACTTAGCGGTGGAAATATTGAGCTAAACATTGAAAAGGCAGAAGGACAATTAGAGGTCATTTTGTCAGGTCAAAACGCTGGTGAAGTTACTAATCTTCCAAATAATGAATGGAACATTGACAATCTAAGTCCAATTCATTGTGCAGCCAGAAGACTTACACCGCCAACGTCTGCGACATGTTTAGAATTTGAAGTCGGTTATCGTGCAATTTGCTCAGGAAAAGATGGTTTAAAGGGTTTAGATGGGAGAAATGGAGGAGATAGTGGAAATCTAAGAATAACAATAAAAGATTCTGAAGACTTTCAACTCAAACATACTTTTATCAAATCAAATCCAAGTACAGGTGGGCCAGGAGGAAGACCTTTTAAGCCTACATGGTTTCAGTTCAAACAAAATCAAAAAAACTTTTTATTAACCAAAATGAATGTTTTTGAAACACAGTATCCTAGAGGTTCAAATCCTGTAAAACATGCTTGTTATGAAAAAGGCAAAGTGTGGGGTGTTGATAATGAATCTTGTGTTGAGGGGCAGGGCTACGGAGATCCACGTCCTATGACATGTGTAAATCATTGGACTGATGGACCATCTGGAGAAGATGGAAGCTATGGAAGCTTAGGTGAAGTTTGTATTAAGCTTGGTAACAATCCAATGGAGTGTAGATAATGAGAAAAATTTTACCTTTACTATTATTAATAACAATTGGTTGTTCGACAACTAAAATGAGTTGGAAGAATAAAACATATTCTACAATGGCAACGAGTGCGGTATTGGGAGGAGCAGCTGGGGCTGCTCTAGCTCCTGAGGGTGACAGTAAGTCGGCTCACGGAATGCTTTGGGGGGCCGTTGCGAGTTCGATCGCAGCAGTCACAATGATTGCTCTGATGGACAATAAAGATTCTTATCAAGAAAAAGAAAGGAAAAGAGTAGAGGAGTTACTTAATAAAGATAAATTCTCACCAAAACCTTTAATGCAAATGGGTAAAAATCTTTTTGAGTCTCCAATACCTGAAGAGATGCAAAATGTAATAAGCCCAGGTCAATGGAAAAAATATAAAGTTGATGTATGGGAACAAGATCAGTCTAACCCAAATGTTTGGTTTCATAAGGATTTAATGTTTGAAATTATACCGCCACAAATAAAGTAAAGGAGCTACAAATGGTTAAATTAATAGGTTTATTATTTTCACAAAATTTATATGCATCAAGATTAGATCAAGTTGTCGAGCGTTCAGCAATGGAACTTTCAAACCTTGCAGTTGTAGCATCAGCCATTCCTTTTCTTATTGCCGCTATTTGTTTGTACTTAGGAAAAAAAGAAATTGCTACTAACTTTGGTTTTGGAGGAGTGGCAGGTCTTTTTCTAGTTTTAGCAAGAGAGCCATTAATAGGTTTATTGAAATCAATGTTTGGAGCATAAGCTTTGAAAAGCTCAAGAGTTTTAAATGATGAGAGTATTATATTAGGTTTAAATATTACAGACATAATCGCTCTTGGAATGACTAACGCCTTTGTTGGGTTAATATGTCAAAACTTAAAACTAAACTCAATTATTGTAATACCAATATTGATGGTCTTAACGACCTCAATATTAGTTTTTCTGAGATCAAATTATCGAAGAAAGATTATAAGAGATAACATATTGTGGTTTTTCAATAAAAATGGATTTTATATGCAAAAACTTAAAAAAATTGAAAATTATAAAGGCTTAAATGTTTGGCTTTCTGATAATGGGAAAGTGGGCACAACTATTTTAGTTAATCTAATAGATGTTGAGCTGTTTAGTGAAAAAGCAATAAAACTTAAAAACTATCTTGATAATCTTCCCTATAATTTAAAAGTTAGATTTCAATATACAAGTTCAATAGATGATTCAATATCTGAAAGCACTAGAGATATAGATAAAATAGGTTATGCACAAAATGGATTGTTAATAACTTTTGAAAAAAAAGTGAACATATCATCAATATTTAAAAAAAATTTTAATGAAAAAATATTTGATGATTTAATAGGTAATATCAATATTGATTCCCTTAGATCTGTGTTCAGTGATATATATTTTCTATCTAAGGAAGAGGTAAACAGTCTAATCCCAGAGTCTTTATATAAAATGCCTGTTGCCACAAAATTAGGAATAGACTTCGGTCACAATATAACTGCTGTTATAAAATTAAATAAATTGTCAGAAAAACAAGTTTCTGAACTCGATTTGACCTATAAAAAAATAGAATTACCTAAACCATATAAAATAATTACTTCAATTCAAAGAACTAGAAAAGAAAGTTCAGAATTAAAGCTTAGACAGAAAACAAAGCAAAACCAAGAAGCGGGAAACAAAATTGATGCTCAAAAGTGGTTAGATTCAGAAGATGCATTAAGTGAGATTATATTAAATGGTGAAAACCTTTTTCAGTTTGAAGCCTATTTGGTGATTGAACGAGATGATGAGGCTCAACTTAGAGAAGATCTAACAGATGCAATTCAATCTCTAAGGTCAGTTGGAGAGTTTGGCTTAGAGGGCCCAGGTTCTATACAAACTTTTAAATCTTTATTAATTGCAGGTGATTTCCATTATCCTCTATTTGAATTCTCAAAGAATATTACCAAGTATATACCATATTGTGAAATAGGAGAATTCGAGGGTGATCTTACAGAATCATCAATAGTATTACATAGAGACAACTTTTCACTTATAAATATCGATATATTAAGTTCTAATAATGCTTGTTATAACGCAGTTATAGTTGGAGCCAGTGGTTCAGGAAAATCAGTCTTAGCTAACATGCTAACGGAATCAATTCTAAATGATCCAAAAAACTATATTATAAAAGTTGATGTTGGTGGATCTCATGCAAATGAAACTAAAAGATTTGGTGGAGTGGAATATAATTTAACATTAGATAGACCGTCTAGGCTTAATCCATTTAAGGTTTTCAATCAATTTGAACATAAAAAATATTTTTGCTCTATAATAAGTAATTTATTGCAGGTACTTATTACCGAAAATAATGAACCTGAGCTTTCAAAAGATATAATCTCAAAAATTGAAGAACAAATAACATTATATTCAGAGAGTAGGCCTGAAAACCCATCAATTAATGATTTTTATCAATTTACTCAAGATTTTCCAAGAAAAAACCTATTAAAAAGGTGGTGTGATGGAGGTATTTATGAAAATGCCTTCAAGGGCAATCTTGAAAATAATGAAAATAGACTTCAGTACTTTAATTTCAAGCAAATATCAGAAGCTAGCAATAATGAGTACACCCAAGGTGGATTTGCCGCAATCATGGCCGAATTTAATATCCAAGCCTATGCAAGTACAAATAAAAGAATTGTTTTTATAGCAGATGAAACCCCCTTTTTTATAAAAAAATGTTTTAATTTCTTTAAATTATCTACTGCAAACGTGAGAAAATTGGGACATTCGATAGTTACTATTGTACAGAAAAGTAATGACTTAATTATAAATAATGACACAGGCATCATTGAAAATTCACCTAATCATTTTCTTTTTAGCGTTGATGGCAATAAAAAAGACTATAAATATAGGTTCAATCTAAGTGATACAGAGATAGATAGAATTTTGTCATTCAACAACAAAGGTACAAATACAAGGCAATGTTTAGTAAGTAGTAACTTTGGAAAATTTGTAGGATCTATTTATCTTTCTCCATATGAATACTTAAAATATTCAAGTTCAAAACAAGACATTAATAAAATTATAAAAGCCATTGAGTTTATCCCAAATTTAACGGAAGAAGAGGCTATAAAATGTTTATCTGTATAGTGTTTTTTTTATATTCAATGAATACATATGCAATGTTTGAAATGGTCAATGAGATGGCGGAGTCCTTAGCTACAGCTGAAGCAATGACTGAATTAATGGCAGAGCTTGGAAAAGATAAGAATGATATCAATAAAATGAATAATGACATATCTGTTTATCAAAATATGCTTAATAAATTGAATAGTGACTTGTTAAAAATGAAGCAAGTAAAAAGGGATGCTAACAGTCTGACAAATCTTCCAGATATAAACATTAATAGACTTAATGAAAGTATTAAATTTACGACAAGGTATATTAGAAAGTTAAAGAGACTAATGACTATGCTGTCTGGAACGCCAGCAGCGGCATCAGCTGTAGGACAGGCACAAACTAATATGGCACTTAATGAGAGTGTTAAAAATCAGCAAGAGCTAATCTACTTAATGACTGAACTATCTGCGTTAGAAAAAATTAAGCATAAAGATGAAGATCTAAGAAGACAGCAGATTTTAAGCCTTGAACAAGAAAGAATTAATCTTCAAACACAGGGGTTTAAGTTAAATGACAGAAATATTTAGCTTTTGTTTGAAATATTCTAAAATACTATTCAACCAGTCTGTATACTATTCAAATATACTAGTATTGGCTATCATTGCATTTAAGGCTTTTGAGATAATGATTTTGCCTTCAAATGATAAGATTAAGAACCTTATAAAGGCTATATTTGTTTATTTTATATTAGCAGTATCTTTTAATCATATAATTGAATTTATTATTGAAATACCAAAAGCAATTTCGACAGAATTTGATTTAATTGTAGCAAAAAAGAAAGAGTTTGAGGGTATAACATGGACAATAAGAGAAGCTGTTAACTATCTAATAATGCTAATCATTTATATTAATTATATAATATATATTTTTTTAGCATTATTGATGTCATCTCTGGCCCCCTTTATATTTTTAATAACTCTATTTTTTAATTATCCAACAATTTTAAAGTTATTTTGGTTTTCATTATTGTTAACATCTGTTTGGCCTGTATTCTTAATAGCAATTATTAAAACACAAGACATGATTTTTAGTCTTGCTCCAAATTCTTGGTCTACAGCTAGCATTAGTTTAATTATAGAATTAATAAAGTCTTCATTTATATATGGTGTTTACAAAACTATTTCATCTACACCAATTGGAAATATGTTAACAAGTGGTCTTAACAAACTAACTCATGCTGGCATGGGTGCAATTATTCCAGTAGCAGGAGCAGGATTAAGTCTTGGTGCGGTTGGGGCAAAAGCTGCTACTGGTGCAGGTAAAAGTATTACTCCACATTTTAAAAATGGAATTAAAAAACAACATCAACAAGCAAAATTAGGTTTAAAAAACATAGCTAATAGGGCTGGAATAAATTATGAACCAAAAGTAAATAGTGATGAGGCAAAAAGTGTTGATCCTGAATATTTAAAGCTATTGAATCCGGGATATAAGCCATCTACAAACGAAGTGAAATCAGATATATCAGCTCAGAGACTATGGAATAGTTATAATAGGGGTAATTATAAATATAATGACTCTGTTAATAATCAAATTCAAATCGAGAAAACTAATGCAAAATCAAAAGGGATTGATCTTGAGCAACACCTTCATGAGAAAAAGCAATTCGAACAAAATGAGATAAAAAAACAAGGAACAATAAAAAACCTAGCATACAATGCTAAACAACACTTTCAGATTAAAAAAGATATTAATATAGAAAACAAAAATAAACATGTGAATTCTTTTGGAAAAAAACCAAAAAATAAAGCTCTTTCATATTTTGATAAAAAAGGTGGCCGTTTATGAAAAATGTATTAATTTTATTTGAAAATCAAATAATCCGGATAACCTTTTTAATAACTCTATTAATTTACAGTTTTTCTATAAGTTTCCTTTTTTTAAATAAGAAAGAAGAAACCTTAATTATAGGTATCGATAATAATAAAACATTTTTAATCGAAAGCAGTGAGAATAAATTATTACAATCTGAAGAGATGAATTTTGTACGCTACTTTACAACACTTTTATATAATTATGATAGGTCGACCTTTGAGGCCAATGTAGGTAAAGCTACAGAGTTAATGACAGACAAATATTGGATTGATAATAAAGATTTAATTCTTAATCTTCATCAAAGAGTCAAAAATCAAGGCTTAGCACAATCCTCTTACGTTTATAAAATAATCAAACACAAGAATATGAATTATTCTGTATTTATTGAGTCACAAATATCATTTAAGTCCAATAATGAAATTAAGTCTAAAATTAATAAATATGAAATTAAGTTATCACTATTAAAAACAAAGAGATCTAAAAATAATGCATGGGCCTTTGCTGTAAACGATATTAAAGATGAAAGGGTAAATTAATATGTTTATTATATTGATATTATTATTAGATTTAAATGCAAATATTAAGAGAATTTCAAAGATCAACTTTAATAAGACGGAAGTGGGTCAAATTTATATGAGATCTGGGTTAATAACAAAATTAAAGTTCCCATGCTCAATTGATGAGATTAATATCGGAAGAAAGAAAGATCTTAAAGTAGAGTTTAGTCCGAATGCATCGGATATAGTTAATATCTCATTTACTAGCAAAAACAATGTTCCTACTAATCTAATTGTGAATTGTAATAAAACATCAATGATCTTTGACGTAATACCATCTAATAATCATCAGGATCTAGTTGAGATTACAAATATTAATGGGTTTATTTCTAATTATAAAGTTCTGGATTCAAGTACTAATAAGGTGCAAACCTCAAAACATACTTTTTTAAAGAAAGAGCTAATTGTTTTCAATAAAAAACCAACAAGAAAATACCAAAAAAAAGAACTCATAAAATCAACTCCTAGAGCAATTAAAATCGAGAAAACCCTTTTAAGGAGCTCTAATAATGATTAAAATTTTAATTTTCCTTATGTTTAATGTAGTTAATGCAAGTATGATTGAAGAAAGTGAGCCTAAGGTTATTTATGATATTTCGAAAAATAATAGAATAACTCGTGAGCTTACACAAAGCGATGAAAAAAAAGTTATTTTAAATAAAAAGAATAAACAAAAAAGGATACAGACAAATCTGCCTAATTATTATAAAAACACATATGCGTCTAATGAATATATTACCCTAATCCCAGATGATAAAATTAAAACTGCAAATATTAATTTAAATATTGGCGATGAATTACCAGCAATTATAGACCAATCAATTATTGCTTTTCCGAGCGAAAAAGCACCGGTAATTGCCGTAATTCATAGAGGGGCTTTTAAAGGTGCTAAACTTATTGGTGAGAGTATATTTGAAGATAACTCAAAAAGAATATTAGTAGAGTTTAAGTATCTTAAAATAAGTAATAAAAAAATATATAAAATAAATGGGAAAACTTTAGATTCACAAAATCAGTATGGAATTTATGGTAATCACGTCACAAATGAGCTTAAGTATTTCAGTGGTGATTTAATTTCCTCTATGGTTGCTGCTTACTTTGATTCAAGGGTTCCTAATAATTACAATTTACTTGGCCAAGAGATAAAAGATACATCTGTTGATTCCGCGTTCAAGAAAGGGCTTTCAAGCGGCGCTATGGCGTCTGCTGAAAGGTTTAGGGAAAAACTCAAGAATGCTTCTGAGTTTATTGAGGCAAAAGGACCATTAGAGGTTAAAGTTTTAATTACAGAAAAAGTTAATAATATATAGGAGGAAATTATGAAAAAAATTATTTTTGTTACAGGAGATAAGGGCGGAGTTGGTAAAACATTTACATCGAGACTTCTTGAAACCTATTTATCAAAATCAGATATTATTTATAAAACATTTGAAACTGATAAGACTAATTCTAGTTTTAAAAGGTTCTCTATAGCTAATACTGATTTTGTCGACTTAGATAAACAAGGTGATGCCGATATAATATTTGAATCACTTGTGGTAAATGAAAATTTACAAATAAATCTCGTTGATTGTGCAGCAAGAACTATGGATAAAATAATCGATTGGTTAAATGAAGTTGATATATCATCACTTTCTAATGAGTTTAATATTTCTGTAGAATTCTATTATGTTTTAGGTTCTGATAAGGATTCACTTCAAATATTGAATGATTTAATTAAAAAGATTGATGAATCAGATCTTCCTATTAATTTACGATTAGTTAAAAACTATGGTCGAAGTGATAGTTATACGCTTTTTGATAGCTCAAAGCTTAGCAATATGTGTGAAACCAAAAATATTAAAACAATTACACTTAAACCTTTATTAAATCGGCCTAATCTAACTATAGACAGGCATAATCTTAATTTTCTACAAGCTTGCGAAGACGAAAATTTAAGTATTTTAGACAGGCAAAGAGTATTCACATATGTAAATCAATCTATAAAATCTTTTGAGGATATAGGTGTATTAAATGGATAATATTAGATTCACTGAGGAAGATCCAATATATCATTTTCAAAATAATATTATTGAAAAGATACAATCTTCTGAAAGAGCTATAAGGCATCATACTGATGAAAAAGTTTATGAACAAAATACTCTTGTTAAATCCCTAATGAAATATATAAAAGATTATGAAGAGTATTATAAATCTAGACTTTTGTTAAAGGTACTTATAGTTACTCAGCTAGTAAGTCTTTTCATTATAGCAGGATGCTTTGTTTTTTATTACTTTCTTGGGCTTCCAACTATAAGTGATAATATGATTATATATGATAATCCCAAAAAAGTTATGACCGATGATAATAAAGTATATTTGGAGTTTTAAATGAAGCCAAATTACGAGCCTTTATGGAAGGAAATCACAGATTACTTTACTTTTTCAAAGGAATTTAAGCTAACTGATAGTTTATTTAAAATATCTAACTATAAATATACTCTTGAGGATGTTTATAGGGGGTTTCTTATATATGGACAGACGGGCAGTGGTAAAACAAGTGGCTCTGGAAAGTATATTGCCTCAAACTATTTAAGACTAGGTTTTGGTGGTTTAGTATTATGTGCAAAAAAAGATGAAGCTGTTTTTTGGGAAGAGTTAGCTAAATCAAATAATCGTAAAAAATCAATTATTAGAGTGTCAGCTAAATCAAAACATAGATTTAATTATGTGGCATTTTTTAAAGCTATTTTAAGTGATTATGATGAAAAAACTAAAAATACATTACTCGCTAATATGTTTTTTATGGCTATTAAAAATGCGGGTTATGGATTTAGTTCCAGTGACTCTTTCTGGGAGAACGCATTAAAACAATTAATTATTAATATAATCACAATATTAAATTTAAGCGGTGAAGATATTGTGCCTGAAAATATGTACAAGCTTCTAATCAGCTTGCCCAAGAGTAGTGAAGAGGGCGAAGAAATACTAGATTTCTTTTATAATGATGGTGAAATTGAAGAAAACTATTTAACAAAGCTATTAACAAAAGTTGAAAATTGTTATGAACTAGATATGTCCATAAATTATTTATGTAGGGACTATGCATGCTTAGTTGATAAGACTAGAAGTATTATATTTACAAGCCTTACAAGTCTTTTAGAAGAGCTCAGGCGAGAGCCGCTAAGGTCTCATTTTCAGGGAGAGTCAAATATAACCCCAGAATTGATCTTTTCAGGAGCTATAATAGTTATTGATTATAGTGTCCATGAGTGGCAGTCCATTGGTAAGATAGTAAATAATTTCTGGAAATATGCATTTCAAATAGCCTCACAAAATAGAAATAATAAGCGACCTTGTTTTCTTTGGGCAGATGAGGCTCACTATTTTTTAAATTCATTTGATACTGAATATCAATCAACTGCTAGATCTAGCTGTGTAAGTACAGTCTATTTAACACAAAACATTTCAATTCAAAGATCGGCATTTCAATCAAATAATATAAAAGATCATGTTACGGCTTTAACCGGAAACTTATGTAACATAATCTTTCATAGAAACAATGATCCAGAAACAAATGAATATGCTATTAAACTGTTTGGTCAGTACACTAAATCAAAAACAAAATATAAAGATAAGAACCTATTTTTTAATCCAAAGGAAAAGATTAAAAAGCAGATCATAAATTTAGAAGATATTTTGAAGTTAAAAACTGGTGGTAAACAAAATAATTATAAAGTTGAGGGTTATATATTGAAACCTGGCAAATTTATAGATAGAAAAACAAAGGTAAAATTTGGACAAAAAAGACCAGTTTTTGGTCAAAAACTAGCGAAATTAAATTATCCATTCACAGATGTGTCGGATAAAAGATAATTAAGGAAGGTTTAAAATGCTTAAAACATTGTTAGTCACATTTTTATTAGTAATTCCTTTGGTATCATATTCTAAAACAATAAAAGATATAGAAAAACGAACTGTTGATGAGAGTATCAAATTGTATGAATCAATAACTTCTTCTAAGAATTACAGTAACGGTGTATTTATTATGATTTGTGAAAATGATGATAAATCTAAGGTAGTAAGTTTACAAAATAATCTGAGTGCTACTGAATGTAATAAATTAAAAAATCATAATGATAAGGTATTAAAAGGATGTAAAAGAATATGTAGTGATAGTAAAATTCTTTTAAGTGATGTGAATCATTACACAAATAAAAAGAAGTTAGATTATATATATAATATAACATTCACTGAAAATGGAAGCATGGTTTACATTCCCAGAGCTTATTCAAATAATCGTAAGAAAAAAGAAAAAGAAATGTGTGATTTTAATAAAATGAAATTTGAGTTAGCAGGTATGAAGTCTGAATGTATATAAATAAAAAAATTAATTTATATAGGTGAAGAATACTGACCATTTTCATCTGATGGAAAATCAATCACCCTCAATACAGAGTCTAGATTTAATGGGCCATATATATGAGGGAAGTGTTCAGATCCACCTTCTAAATTTTCATATCGGATCTCAGCATTAACTTTATCTTCATCTATTTCAAGAAGAAGAGTGTCTTTTCTCCCACTAAATAAAGAATTGGCAATTCTTAGATACTGAGTGGCTGTAGAGCAATGGATGAAGCCCTCATTTTTGAGAGAACTAGATAGATAATGACCTGTTTTTTTGGCTAAAGACCAATCCTCTAATGTAGTTATATGGTAAATATTAGCCATAACGAAAACTAACTTTCTAAATATCTTAATGAATTAAAAAAGGTCGTCATCATTTGCGACCCTAAATGAATCCTTCTTCTCATTATTAGGTTTTTATACTTAACTGAAAATTATTTTTTACAGATCAGATAATATTTTTTTGGTCGTAATTAAGTTAAACTTTTCCTTATATATATTTTCGCATTTAATTTTATTTGCACATTTAATTTTGATTGGTATTTCTTTGACTATTTCCAAAATAGATTTAACCCTAAAAACAGTTGGAAAATAGTCAGCCCTCCGGCTATGTCCAAATAATGATGTTTTTTCTCTACCAAATAAAACCTTTGCTTTAACTAAATAGGCTTTGCCAAGTTTTAGTTCTGAAAAGTCTCCACTTCCTCTTTGAAAATTTTGAGTCAGAGGGTTCCATAAAAATAACATTTTATCAAAATAACTTTCTGCACTTTAGTGGTTAAACCTCTAAAAATCGTCTTCAAAGTGAGTTACAATAATATAGCAATTATCACTTGAATACATCTTTTTATACTCAGTATCTTTGTCAGAAGATAAAACGCATGGTTCAATACTTTTGTTGAACGCTCTATTATCAACATGAGAGCAGGAATTGAAAAATAAACTTATAGATATTATTAGTATTAATCTAATCATTAATTAAACCTTTTATTTAATAATTAAAACAGCTCATCGTCATTAGCGACCCTAAATGTACCACTTTTTTTAGTAGAACTTTTTTTGGGTTTATTTGTATGCATATTTTTTTTGTTATCTATAATGTCTTTAAAATACTTATAAAATGTAGGCTTTTTAATATCTAAACCGTTATCTATTAAAACCTCATATACTCTAATTGCAGGCACTCCACGAAGTTTTGCGGCCTTTATATCGTCCATATAGGGCTCTAAAACAGCCCCAATGCTATTCTTCTTTTTATAATCAGCTGATAATTTACTGAGATCTTTTGATATTTTTGTTCTATTTTTCATATATATAAGTATATATATGTGAGAATAGATGAGAAATCAATGAAAACCTTAAACTTAAGGGGATGGTGTCAATAGAAATTAGATGCTCAAAGATGTTGCATATAGTAGTAGTTATGAATACAGTAAGATTTAGTTAAATAAATAGGGGTATGAGTAGTAGTTATGTTAACAATTAAGATGCAAAAAAATGCAGATGTAGCTAAAAAATACCTCGAAGAGCACCTAACCGCTGACGACTATTATTCCAATGAAAACACAAGCCCCGGTGAGTGGGGCGGAAGACTTGCTGCTCAAATCGGCTTGAATACCAATCAACCTGTTAATGCCGAGGATTTTAATGCACTTATTGATGGAAGAAATCCTGTAAAGGGTGGCCCCCTTACGTCCAGAATGAACAAAAAAGGTCGAAGGATCTTTTTTGATTGTACTTTTTCAGCTCCAAAATCGCTCTCAATCCTTGCTATTACTTACCGAGACTCAAGACTCCTAAAGGCTCACAAAGAGGCCGTAAAGACAGCTCAAGAGTACATGGAGTCAATAACACATACTCGGGTAAGAAAAGACGGGGCTGATTATGACAGAAAAACTGGTAATATGCTTACCGCTAACTTCCTACATACCACCTCTCGCGAAAATGACCCTCAGGTTCACTCACACGCTATTCTTTTTAATGTAACCTATGATGAGATAGAGAAGAAATTTAAAGCCCTACAAGCTCGTGATATTTACGATCAAGCAAGGCTTATTACTGAGGTTTATCGCCAGAATCTTGCAAAACGTGTTTTAGAGCTTGGTTATGATATAGAAAAAGCCGAGCACGGCTTTGAAGTAAAAGGTGTTAAAAATGAGTTATTAGAGAGATTCTCAAAGCGTTCAAAAGGCATTAAAAGACTAATATTTGAAAAAGAACAAGAAATAGGGCGTAGACTTACTAATAATGAAAAGTCCAACATCTCTCGTCAAAGTAGAAAGAAAAAAGATAAAAATGGAGACTATGATCAAATTTTAAAGGATCAATTATCTCAGTGTTCATCTGAAGAAATTAATCATATTAATTCACTTATTCAGGAGTCTATACTCAATCAAGATAAACCAAAATTTAATGATAATATCGACCAGGCGGTGAAATACGCAATCATGCATTGCTTTGAAAGAAAGTCAGTTGTAAATGTTCAGGACTTATTTGAGGCCGCATTGAAATATGATTATAAGTCCATAATCACGTTAGATGATTTAAAAGAAAAAATTTATAAAAACAAAGATCTAATTTTTAGTGAAGACCTAAAACAAGTTGGGACTAAAAAGGAATTAGCTCAAGAGTGGTATATTGTTAATTCAATTAATGAAACAAAAGACACTTATGAGCCTCTTATAAAAAACAAACTTAATAACCCTGAATTAAATATAGAACAAAACCTTGCTTTAAATGGTGTTCTAGCATCAAAAGATAAATATGTTGCCCTACGAGGCGCAGCCGGTACTGGGAAAAGTAAGTTAATAAATCAAATAGTTCAAAATTTAAAAGACAGTAATCAGAAAATCACCGCAGTGGCACCGACTACAAGTGCTAGAAATTCTTTAATAGAAGATTATAATGTTGAAGCTCATACACTGAAGAAATACTTAAAAAAACAATCCCAATGTGATTATTTAATACTCGATGAGGCGGGACTGGTTTCAAATGAAGATATGTTTGAATTATTAAATATTACTAATGAATCAAATGTAAGAATCATATTAATAGGCGATGTTATGCAACATCATTCCGTTAGGGCAGGGGATTCACTTCGTATTATTGAAAAAAACTCGGAAATTGAATGCTTTAAATTATCAACAATTTATAGGCAGTCACCACTTGAAGAGATTCAAGAAGCAAGACGCATAAGAAAAGAAGATCCTTTAAACTATAAAATTAAAAAAGCACAAGCAAAAAGAATCAGCCTCTATAGAAAGGCTGTTAAATCTTTTGAAGATCCTAAAAAATCAATTCTTTATCTAGATGAAATAAATGCTATAAAAGAACACTCAGAAAAAGATGCTCGCTATCAAGCTTTTTCCAAAGATTATGTTACAAACTATAAAAAAGATGTGATCGCAATTGCTCCAACTTGGCGAGAAATTGATGATTTAACTCAAAATATTAGAATTGATTTAAAGCAAAATAAATATCTCGATTCAAAAGAGACAAATGTTTCATCATACGCAAGTCTAAAGCTTACTGATGCTGAAAAGCTTATAGTTAATAAAGATCATAAAGATAAATTTATTGTGTCTTTTGATAAAACAAGTGGCCTTGAACCAAATAGATATTACCAAATAAAACAAACGAAGAATAAAAAATATATTCTAGATAATGGAAAAGAGTTTGAGCCAGACCACGACAACATCACTAAGTTTGATCTGGTCCAAAAAAAGGACCTGCAAATATCAAAAGGCGAAAAACTAATAGTACAGGAAAATAACCAAAGCTTCACCAATGGTGATATTGTTGAGGTCAAAGACATACAAAAGAATGGGATTCATTTAACAGATGGTAGAGTAATTGATAAACAAATAAAACGTTTTGATTACGGCTATGTAACTACATCCATAAAGTCTCAAGGCCGTACTCATGACAAAGTTATAATTGCAATGAGTGCCGAAAGCGGTAGAGCTCTTAGTTTAAACCAATATTACGTTTCAATTTCTCGTGGAAGAAAAGATATATCACTTTATGTAGATGATAAGAATTTACTTTATGAAAGGCTTGGTTCGTTAGCTAAGAGAACCTCAAATTTGGAGCTTAAAAACATACAGGGTAGAATAAAAGCCTATTCAGATAAGCCAAAATACAGAGATGATTTATTTAAAAAGTTACCTCAAAATGAAATCGACAAAATCCTTAAAGATCGTACAAAAACGAAAGAAAATAGCCTAAATTTCGATCTTTAATCCTCAAAAATCCACTTGACAGATATTCCCATATATGGGAATATGTATAAATGAAGATCGAGCGTACACCTGAATTTATTGAATGGTTTAATGAACAAACTGAAAAAAGTAAGGCACAAATTGATGCTCGACTAAAAAACATAGAGTTACATAATTACTTTGGAGACCATAAGCCTCTAGGGGATCAGTTACTAGAGCTTAAGTGGAAAAATGGCAGAAGAGTTTATTACTCTATAATTGAAAAACAAGAATTTACTTTAGTTTTATACGGAGGAAACAAAAATGGCCAAAACAAAGATATTAAATTCGCAAGAAAAATTCTCAAAAGAGAAACCTCAAGCTAAGCCATATACAGCAGGTGAAGATGTCTCAATATTAGGTTTAAAAGAAGCAATTATCGAATCTCTTTTTGATGCTGATTTTGACACATTTAAAGGTTGCATTGCTATTTTAATTGAAAAACAGGGCTACAGTGAAATAACAAAGTCTACAGGTCTTTCAAAGACAACCTTATATAGAATGTGTGAGCCAACATCAAATCCAACCTTAGAAAATATTGGCAAGGTATTAAACTACATCAATGAATTAGATGGTAAAGCTGCTTAAACCTATCAAAAAGGACAATTTTAATCAGATTTTAAGTGTAAATGTAATTTCTCTCTAAAGTTGTCAGCTTAATTTACTAATTAATATGTCTTTTTAGATGAAAATCCAGCAAAAAAGGGTTCTAATTTAAAGTATATTATTAATTTATTTCTATTTATGGCACTACATTTTTTAACAATGATTTCAAAAGATATTTATTCTAGGTGACATTACTTGTAAGCACAAAAGTATAAATACTCATCTATAAACCAAATTAATTTATTTTAGCGCGTTATAGAAATTGCTATAATTATATTTGAATTTATAATTAGGAGATATTTATGAAAAAAATATTTATCCATCTAATTTGTACTTTAAACTCCACTACTTAGATGCACCTCTACCTGAATCTATATCGGGTCGGTTAGGTATTTGCAATAGCGTAAAGCACATCAATCTCCT
>JAKUPT010000046.1 GCA_022450595.1 Bdellovibrionales bacterium | reverse complement strand
GTGTCCGTGTTTCAAATAATGGTCAAGCATTTCTTGAATAAATGGTCGGCAGCTGCCACCACATGGACCAACGCCAGCTCCAGTTTGATCATATATTTCATCAACTGTTTTAGCGCCATTTTTTATACTCTCTTCAATGGCTTTGCGTCTTATACCATTACAGTAACAGATCATGGGAGAATTTTTATTCGAGTGATTCATTAACTTAAGATTTTAACTTTTGTGTTAAAAGGTCAACGGTTTGTTGTTTGATCTTTTCATATTCGCCTTCAATATAGGCTCCAGCGGCATATAAGTGGCCTCCACCCTGAAAACTTTCAGCCACTGAAAGAATTTCAGCTTCACCCTTAGAGCGTAAGCTCAGTTTGTACTGGCCCTCTTTAATCTCTCTAAATAAAGCCGCACATTTTAACTCTTTAATATTCATAATCATATCAATGATGTCGCGCGAGTCATCCACATCTAAGTTATGGCGATGCAAGTACTTATCTTTAATAAGAAGCACTGCAACCTGTCCTTTTGAGTGGTACTCAATTTTACTTAAGACATGCCCCAAAAAGGCCACTTTCCCGATTGTATAGGTTGAAAAAAGCTCTCTATGTATCTCTTCAGGGTCTTTTTCATATTTTATTAGTTCAGCACTTATTAGGTGCGAAGTTGAAGCACTTTTAACGAATCTAAAAAGTTGAGTGTCAAAAACAATACTTGTATATAGAGCTCGGGCAATTTTTTCATCCAGTTCAATATCAAGTGATTTTATTATGGAGTAGGCAATCTCACCTGTACTGGCTGCAGTGGTGTCAATATAAGATCCAGTATTTGGCTCAGGTCCATCGTTTAAAATAGGGTGGTGGTCTACAAATAAAACCTCTTCACACTTTTTGCTAAGTTCAGAGTAAAGGGGTTCGACCATTCTAAAGTCATTTGTGTCAAAAATTAAACTAAGATCAGTGTTTTCAATAGGAGGATGGCTTTCTTCATAGATTTCTAAAAAATTATTAAAGTCTAGAAAGTGATACTTTCTAGGGACTTCATCAACAGTAAAAAGTCGGACATCTTTATTTATTTTTTTTAAAGCATGATACAGCCCAAGAATAGCTCCTAAGCCATCTCCGTCGCACTGTTTATGTGTGGAAAGCAAAATGCTTTTTGCTGACTTAATTTTTTCAACAATGCTGTTTACCTTAAGATGTTCTAACTTTAGTACTGTTTCCATTTTACCTCTGATGTCTTTTTATATCGGCACAAGGAGGTGGGACTTAAAAGTTTTTAGTGAGCTATAAACTTTAGTCCAAGACTTGCTATACCTAAAAAGGTGAAAAAACTAAAAATATCCATAAAGGTTGTAACAATCACGCCACTGCCAGCAGCGGGATCTTTTTTAAGTTTATCAAGTGCGATGGGCACTATAGCCCCCATGCTAGATGCTACAAGAGAATTGATGATCATAGAGATGCAAATAATAATTGAAACCATGAGGTTGCCTTTCCATACATAGGTCAGCACACCTGCAAGCACCCCCATGACCAAACCAATACTACTTCCCACTAATGTTTCTTTAAGAATAGTTTTAGCCTTAGTGATAAAACTAAAATCTCCAGTTGCAATACCTCGAGTGACAACGGTTAAGCTCTGAATGGCGGTATTACCACCCATGCCAGAGACAATATTCTTTAAGCTGGCCAAAATAATCAATTCGGACATGGTGCCTTCAAATAAACTCACAACAGAACTGGCAACGGCTGCTAAAAATAAATTTAAAACCATCCATGGAATTCGGTTTTTAATTTTAAAAAAGTTTTCAGAGTAGACACGATCGTCTTCTTGTAGACCTACCTGAGCATAGATGTTTGCAGTAGCTTGCTCTTGAATAATATCAACCACATCATCAACAGTAATAACACCTAAAAGAGTTTTGTCTTTATTGACTACTGGGATAGCTATAAAATCATAGTGTGCCACAATTCGAGCAGCCTCTTCAGTTGAGGCTTCAGGGTGTACGGTGATAACATCTTTTTTAATAAGATCTTTAAGCTTGGTGTCTTGAGGAGCAGTTGCTAAATCTCGTAAAGCCAAGACTCCTTCTAAACGCTGTTCTTTATCCACACAGTAGATG
Source organism: Bdellovibrionales bacterium (assembly GCA_022450595.1). GTDB lineage: Bacteria > Bdellovibrionota > Bdellovibrionia > Bdellovibrionales > UBA1609 > JAKUPT01. The sequence continues at coordinate 20,720 of JAKUPT010000046.1, read as the reverse complement.
TAATAAATAGACTGTTCCTGGGCGGCTTTTCTCAAAGCCTCAAGCCCCTCTTTGGCTGTGTAATCCGTGAGCACAGTAAAAATATCTGACTCCATAAGTCGCCCTGCAGAGTCCTCGGGGTAACTAAGAAGCTGTTTTACTTTAGAGCTTTTTTCAGATCCTAGTTCGGCTAAAAATCGCTCTTGTTCTGGCTCAGGCATAGCGCTTAAAAAATAAGCAACATGCTCGTCGTTAGCAGAGATAAAAAGCTCAGTAAGCTTTTGATCCGACAGTGCTTTCATAAAAACCGGCAGTTGGGAGTCTGGCACTTCCCATAGGGTTTGGGCGGCTTTATCGATGGTTAATAACGCTTCGAGTAATAAGCGCCGTTCTCTGACATTGAGCTGGCCCAGCAAACTGGCCAAATCCATAGGCTCTAATTTGTTTAGAATAGACCTGAGTGGGCGGCTGTTTCTACCACTGAGTAGACGTTTCACAATAGAGGTGGTGCTGGGATTGAGCTTCATAGTCGTCCATAGTATTGATTTTTTTAGTCTTTGTCACATTATTGCAATATAACTTGCGATTTTTTTAGATTCCACTATATTATGCGTCTTTTTATATAATTTTATAAACTCATATGAAAAGAGGAAACCTATGAGCAAACATCCGATGACCCTAGAGGGTAAAAAACGACTTGATGAGGAATTAAAGCATCTGATTCAAGTGGAGCGTCCGAATGTCATCAAAGCCATTGAGGAAGCTCGTGGGCATGGTGATTTAAGTGAAAATGCTGATTACGATGCAGCTAAGGAACGTCAGGGCTTTATTGAATCCAGAATTACAGACATTCAGAACAAACTGGCGGAAGCTGAGGTTGTGGACACATCATCTCTTCAATCTGACAAAATCATTTTTGGTGCCCATGTAGAGCTTATTGATCTTGATGACGATAAAACTGTAAAATATCAAATCGTCGGTGAAGATGAAGCCAATGTAAAAGAAGGCAAAATCTCAATATTCTCTCCGCTGTCTAGAGCAATGATCGGTAAGGTCGTAGGCGACATCGTAGAGTTTAAAACCCCAAAAGGTGAAAAAGAATACGAAGTCGTTAGTTTCGAATTTAAGTAAGCTATCACCTAGTGCATATTGATATTATATTAGATAAGGGCCATAATGTGGCCCTTATTTATTTATAGGTAGTTTTATGCAGCAACAAAACAATCGACCCGTATCAAAGAATGGTTTTAAGCTTTTTATTCTAGGACTTTTAACCGCATTTATGGTGGGCCATTTTTTTAAATTTTATTTCAATAGCAATAGACTCACTCAGTTTTTTGAAAACAAACTCATCGAGCAAAATTTAGATTTTGAATTTAAAATATCGGGAATAAACTATGTTTTAGCTGATGGGGTGTGGCCTACTTTTGGGTTTTATATAGAAGACCTAATCATAACTGCAGATGATGTGTGTAAGCTCCCACTTCAAATCGTATTAAAAGATTCATTAATAAAGATTAAAACTTTAAAATCTCTTATAGACCAAAAAATTCAACTTTCATCCACCCAGGTGGGCTCTGCCAGAGTTTTGCACTCAAAAGCTCTTTGTGAAGAGGCTAAGCTTCCATTGCAAGACACTCAACTTGAAGCTCTGCTTTATGAGGCCGATAATAAATTAACCAGAGAAATTGCTGGTGAGAAGGAGATGAGCTCTGCAAAAAGAAGAAAAAACTTAAAAGCAAAAATTGTAAAGTCCTCTAATCAACTAAAAAAACAACTCACAGTTTTTTTTGATAGAAATGAAGCATACTTAGAAAATTGGCCTGACATTAACGTTGATGAAATTTTTTATATTAAAGACGGCCAAAATGTTGTTTTACAAAATTTCTCAGTCTCTTCGGGGGACAAGCAATTAGAGATAGATACAGATTTAAATTTTAGTTTTTCTAAATTAGAGCTGCAAGGTCTGCCGAATATAACTTTAAACTTTATCGTTTCAAAACCTGAGTTAAAAACAACAGTTTTTACTCGGTACAAAGAGGGGCGAGTGCAAACTAATTTAAACATAGATTGGCTTACCTTAGATTATAATTTAACCACAAATGTTTTTGATCTTCCCATTCATAGCTTATTAAACTGGCTCAAGCAGCAAGAGCTTTATCAGCAGCAATGGCAGCCAGAGCTTTTATGGTTAACTTGTAAGATGGAGTCAGAGGGAGCTCTTATTAAGCCCTCTCAGATAGAGTTTGTTCTTGAGCCCTGTATTGCTGATGCTGAAAAAGGCCAATTTGAATTTAAAAATTTAAAACTTGATCCATTCAATTTAGAAAAATTTAAGCCTTTCATGGTCAATGTCACCAATATTCCGATTCAGTCCTTTTTAAAAAGTTTAAATAAACCAGGGCCTTATAGAATATTTAGTGAGTTTGGAAGTTTATCAGGTGAGGTTACGGTCAACTCCTTAAAGCAGCTTGAGGCCAATTGGAGGCTTTCTAATTTAGAAGCTATATTCTCAAAAAACGGTGTGAACGCCTTTCAAAAAATTGAATTTTTAGATGTTAAAATGAGTTATGACAAACAAAGACTCTCAGGTCTTATCGATAATGTAAATTTAGTGTCTGGGAATTTTGATGGAAGTTTTAGTTATAATTTTAATCAAAGTTTACAAGAAGGCATGTTGCAGTTTAATATAAAAAGTTTTGAGTTTAACTCGGAAGTTCAAAGTTTGCTGGTCGGTAATAGTATGTCGGGAGTTTCTCTTTATGGACAAGCTCGTATTATTGATTCTGAACTCAGTAAATGGCGTGGAAATATTGGCGTTAAATCCATCAAATCATTTCTTGGAAGTTTAAATACCTTAAAAGTTGATTTTGATTATGTTGCCCCTAAATTACAGGCTAATTTAAAAGTAAAAGACATTACCACATCCCCAAAAGACTCTTATTATGACCTAATTAATTCATTGAGCTTAGATTTTAGTTCGGACAGCCCTGTTAATATTAAAAATTTGAATGCAAATATCATCAGTTTTCCAGGTCAAGGGGAGTGGAAAAATCTTAAAGCTGTGCTTATCAATAATGATAAAAAGTTTAATTTAAAGTCAGAAGGTGGCTGGTTTGAAAAGGCCTTTTCCGGCAGTATTATGATGTCTGATACTTTAAATCAAAAGTGGGAATGGTTATTACTGGGCTCACTAAAAGAGCTCTATCTAGCTCCCAGCAGCCAACTTATTGAGCAGGTACAAAAATCTAAATTAAAAGGCTACACACTGCCTAAGAACAAGTTTCAAAAGGGTATGAGTAAAACAGAGTTTAAAGATATAGACTTTAAAAAAGCTTCCCCTTTAGAACTTTTAAAGTCTTTAGGGGTAAGCTTTATTGAATCAGCTAGAAAAATTATACCAGAAGATAAAAAAGACTAGTTATAGTAACTTTTTTCTTAGCTCGGCCTCTTCGATCCAAAATAGCAATTTGCTTTTAATTATTGAACCCAGCATTTCAGAGAGCTTTTCGTTGAGTTTTTTCTTCTCCTGAATTTTTACTTGGTAGATTTCAGATTTTTCAATGTTTTCAAGTAAGTACTCATCACTGGTTTTGATTTCATCAATCAGTCCTAGCTCGATAGCTTGCTGGCCATACCAATACTCACCGGTTGCTACTTTTTCTAAATCAAGTTTTTCTCTATTTTTACTAACAAAACTTTTGAATAAATTATGGGTTTCTTGGATTTGCTCTAGAAACTTTTCTTGTTTTTTGTCGGTAATTTCACCAAACATAGTGATGGTTCTTTTATATTCACCAGCAGTATACTCTTTGTAATCAACATCATGTTTTTTTAAAAATTTATGCAAGTTAGGCACCTGAGCCAGGACTCCAATAGAGCCTACAATGGCAAAGGGGCTTGCTAAAATTTTATCAGCCACACAGGCCATCAGATAACCACCACTTGCAGCCACTTTATCTACACAAACTGTCAGTTTTAAATTTTTATTTTTAATTCTTTCAAGCTGAGCTGCCGCCAAGCCATAGGTGTGAACCATTCCCCCAGGAGACTCTAGTTTTAGTATGACCTCATCTCCTTTTTGTGCCACTTGTAATACGGTCGTAATCTCGTCTCTAAGTGATTCCACTTGGTCGGCTTTAATGTCTCCATCGAAATCAATTAAATATACATTTTTTTTGTCTGAAGATTTTTTTTTGCTCTTCTTTTTTAAGTTTTTCAGTTCTGCCTTGAGCATCTTTTTGTTAAAGCAGGCCGACTTTAAAGCTAATGCAAACTTTTCGAACTTTTTATTGATGTGGGTGATTTCAATTTTTTCCCCATGTTTACTTTTAGCAATAAGAACTGCCATTGTGATCATTATTATAAGAGCCACAAGCATGATAATTATTGCTTTACCAGCAAAAAGGCCAAATTCGATTAATTGTTCCATGTTCATTCCTACTTCTGGGGTTTAAAAATTGCTTTTGAAGACTTAAGTTTGTTATTATGAGTTTATGAATTTATTTGTCAAATTCTTTTGCCTTATATTTGTTTGTACGCCTCATTTGTATGCTGATTTAAGTCTTAAAAAGCGCATTCAGTTGGAAAAGCAGCGTATTGAGAAGCGATATGAGTCATTTTATCAACATCAAAAAGATAAAAAGCGGCAAATGCGTCAACGAAGAGCTGGAATTGATGAAATGAAGGCCCGCCGTGCTAAAGAACGTCGAGCTTATGAGCGGGCTCGAAAACAATATGTGAAAAAGCAAAAAAATAAAAACAATACAGCGCTTAGAGAAAAGCTGGAAAAGCAGTATCAAGAAAAGCTTCAAAGAGAAAAGGCTAAGTATAATCAAAACCGTGAAGAATATGTAAAATTACAAAAAGCTCTTCAGGAGCTTAAGTCTAAAACCAGAAGGGTGAGTTTAGAGGCCCAGCTTGGTCTGGGTGATTAAGCTTTATTTTTCATTGCAGGAATTAACTCTTCGGTTTCAAGCCCTGTTATTTTTTTAAGCCGCTTTATAAAATCCATAAGTATGACTATCATAAACACTGTTAAGGGCAGGGCAATGACGAGATAGCCCAGCAATGTCATCTCTTTAATTTGTTTGTTTAAAAGCTCACTTTGGGCCACTTCTGAGAGGCTTGGATCTATATCTTTAAAAATATACACCGCCAGTAGAAAGTTCAAAGTGGCAGAGATAAAAAACGAGCCCGCAAAGAAAATTGTCGAGTTTTTAAGCAATTTGTTAAAGGCTGCAGAGTTTCCCAGCTCCTCAAGTTTTTTATCTATAAGTTCTAAATTCATAATTGCTGGATTGAGTAGAAAGTACTTAATGGCTGGTTTGCTGGTAAAGGCTGTAATTAGAACGAATATCCCAATAATTAAAGGAAAAGCGGCTTCTTTTACTGCAAACCATATTCCCTGTACTTTAAAAATAGCTAATCCGCCAGTGAGAAGAACGTTCACAACTCCAAAAAGTGAGAGCAGGTTCTTTTCCCCGCGAGAGAGAAAATCATAAATTCCATATCCAATAGGAAGGCTCAAAGCTAAAACTAGAGCTGTTATAGCGCCAAACTTGACTGTTAATTGATCTAAAATTATGACCGGGAGTGCAACGTTAAAGGCAATATTCGCGAGTAGATTTTCCTGCTTTTTTTCCATCGATTAAAAGATTCTAATGTTTTTTATTCACTGTCAACGCTTAAGCTGTCAGTAGTTGGGACTTGTTGTGTCATAGTGGTGAAACAATAATTAAATATTTTATTTACTCACAAATTTGCATGAGAATCATACACAGTTTCTAAGTGTTGAGAGTTCATGATAGAAATAGGTGTAATGATTTTTTCATTCAAATCGAGTTCTTTGCCAGTTTGCTCCAGTCTTTCTTTTATCAATTGTTTAACGTAGGGGCCTGATAAATTCATGTCTTTAAATCTTTCAACACGACCTAAAGATTTATTAAAGGCATTAAAAATACCTTTCCAAATGAGTTCACTGCAATAGATGCTTTCATCAGACCACTGAAATAAAAAGTCATAATTTAATCCGTAAAATTTTATTAATTCCTCATACAAGCGCCGTTGATTTTCATTTGTGCTTAAATCAATAAACTGCTTTTGAATGCGCTTAATCACTATATGACGGTCTTTACTTCTTTCTTGAAAGCGCTCAAGGGTGGTGACGGAGACGGGCTGTACAGCCTCATAGACAAGCCAGCGGTTGTCTTTATTAAAAATAATGCCCATATGAGTCCATGGTGAGTCCGTGGCTTCTTGTATGGCTTTAGATTGACGACTTTGTGACTTTTGAAAAACAATATCGCCGTTTTGTAAATTGTTTAAACCCCAAGTAAAATTTAAGCTTAACAATAAAATAATAAGCAAATTTGATACACCTTTTTTATGTTCTACAGATTAAAAGTCTATTAACACACATAAAATTTACAAGCGGCAAAGTCTGTCTTTCTAAATAACCTATATACTATATAAATATCTAGACTTTAGGAGGGTTGAGATGGGTAATCTATACACTTTATTGTTTGTGTTTTTATTGCAAATGCCGTTACAGGCCATTGAGTTATCAGGGGAGAACAATCCAAAATTCAACCATGTCATTCAACAAAAACTCAATGTTCCTTTTTTCTTTACTATTCCAAAGCAGCTTCAAAGTACATGGCACCCTAACTATGTTGGTGATGACAAAAACAATTCAAAAAATCTGATCTTTGATTTTTATCACCCAATGTCTGGAGATCGTATTGAGCAACAGATTGGCCTAAGGCTTTTTATTGCAAACGAAGCTGAAGGACGAAAACAAATCGCTCAAGAATTATCAAAAACTGGAACAGTTCAAACAGGTGATGTTTTATTAAGCTTTAGGCCAGAGTGGAATGGCTTGGGCAGCTATCCTCACATTCAACTAGGTGTGAGTCATGCAGGTCTTGCTTGGATAAAAGATGGTGTTGTTCGTAATTTAGATATGCCTTTAAATGACAACTACAACCGTGATCAGCTCAACCCTAATGAGCCAAGCTTTTTAAGCAGTAAACACTATAGGGATGCCAAATTTATCCATATCATTCGTCCCATTATTTCAGAAAAAGAAATGCTAGAGTACAATCAAAAAGCAGTGGGCCCGGGGAGAAGCACTTGTGGGTTAACCAGAAAAGATCAAAACCTCTATCGCTGTCAAAGACGAAAGATCAACCGCTGGGCTGAGCGTATTTATGACAAAATGGACGAGATTTACAAGGTTGGAGCCTCTTCCCTCACGCCTGGGAAAATGAGTTTTAACTCCAATTATCTTCAACCCTCTGTGGCAACCATGTCACAAGCAGAGCTTATTCGAGACACGGGAAGGCTTGCCACCAAGCAAAGATCACAGGTGAGTGGACTTACTAGTTTTTGCTCAGAGTTTGTCTGGTCCTTATTAAGTTTAAGAAACTGCTACACCAGTGATTTGCGCTCAGAGAAACCTGAGTGTGTGAATCCTATTTTTGAGCCCATGCAGGCTGTAGGAGTGAATGATGAGTATGGTTTTACCGATGGCCCACCTATTCTTATGGACCGCCTTGTAAAAGCCGGACACAACCCCGCGAGATTGTTGCCAAAGGTGTTTCACTCAACAGTAGATTCTAATGAGCTTTCTTCTGGTCACAAAAAAGCAGCTAAAGAGGTAAAGCCTTTAATGGACGCCTTAAAGCAAATGTATGGAGCCAGATACCAGCTTATGAATCCGCAACTCAGCACAGAGGAAAAAACTAAAATCTACTCTCAACTTCAAGCCGCCTCAAAACAGTTAAACTCACAAGTTGTGCCGACGTTTTCTCCAACAGCTTTTCTTGTGCAGGCCTTACTTCCGGAGGGGCATCCTCAGAAGGCGTTTAAGTATATAGCTACATTAGTTTATCTGGACGGAGCCAGTTATAAACAACTGCAAAAACAAATTCAGTCTTTAAACAATGAATGATCAAGGAGTATTTATGAGAGCAATTTTTTTATTAATAAGTGTTTTGAGCTTTTCTGCAAACGCTAATGTGATTTGTGATGTTCGCATGGGCGATGCTGTTGGCGGCAAGTCTTATAAAAAAACAGTTGTTATAACTAAATCTCAACTCGTTGAGTTTAAAGGAGAAACACTTGTCGGGACTGTTCAATACATTGATGGCATGCTTGCTCAAATGATGATTGATGACACCAAAAACTATACTTTCTCACAGCTCGATCAAAAAGATCTTATAGAACAAGGAAAAGGCAATTTCACTTTTCAAAATCACAAAAATGATGGTGAATACATGTCAATGAGATGTGAAGTTACAAAAAAATAAGTTTTTACTTACTGAGTAGCTATTCATGAATAAACCTTGTTGTGGGCTTTTTTATTGCAAAAAGGTTTTTGTGTTTACAGCAAAACGTGTTTTTATAAACACTCGTCAATTTTAGCGGCCAACCGGAGGCCCGCTTTTAAGAGGGACTTATTTAAATTTTTAATGTTTTTATGATTGTACTTGTACTCACCATGGGATTTGTATTTATCTTTGTTTTTTATAATGTCATAGACATCTTGTCTCATAGCCATAGCCTCTTGAAGCCATGTTTCGATTGTATCAGCTCGCCACTTTTTTATATCTTTCTTTGAGGCATGATCTATCCACTTTGTGTATTCTGTGTAGGAGTAGTCTTGCATTTTAATGAGAAGGTCATCCCAAACACGATGCAGGTTTGTGGTTTCTCCAAACCATTCAATTTTCACTTCATTACCGCCACGGTCATGACCAGTGCCAACATGCAGGGGTTGATGAACATCTCCTACAAAATGAATTAAAAATTTTAAGGCCTCAGTTTTATCTTTTTTAGACGACTTTTTATTTTTTAACTGTTTACAGTAGTGATTAATGGCCCAAACCACATCACCATCTTTATTTTTTTTCATGTCTTTATAGCTTTTGCCCTCACTAATAGTCACATAGTGCCAAGGGTTGGCCTTTTTCCATTTGGTCTCAGATTTTATAAAATCGGCCCAGCTTGAAGCCTCTGCGAGACTTTCATGACCTAAGAGCTTCTTAGCCTTTTTTAAGCTTTCTTTGTTTAAGTGATTTTCAGCGATTTGACCGACAACACGGTGACCAATCTGGCTCCAAGCATGAATAGCTCCCGGAACTAGGGCAATCACTAAAATTGTAATTAACTTTATTTTCATAGCTAATGTCTCCGAAAGAATTATTAAGTATTTCTAGTTACTTACTTTATGTGAATTAATAGAGATATTAAATGATTAATTTTTAAATCATTCACTTTCTCTGTATAACAGTTATGCCACAAGGTGTGGATGGGGTGAAATCTTCTTGCCGTTTTTATATTAAAAATCTATTTTGAGAGGGAAGTAGGGGGAGATATGAGTTTTTCTAGAAGAGAGTTTTTGAATAAGGGTCTTCTGGGTGTTGGTGCTACGATTTGTTCTTCAAACTCTTGGGCCAGTGCAACGACAAAATTATTTTTAAAAAATGATGAACCCAATATAATTATTAAATTAACAGCTAAACAACAGTTAATAGATGTTGGAGAGGGTATAAAGACAAAATTTTGGTCTTATACTGGTGAACTTATAAAAGGACCCAAGAAAACTCTTCAAACAACCAATGGTTCTTATCTGGGCCCAACTATAGAAGTAAGATCTGGAGATAAAGTTAGGATTATTTTTAAAAATGAGCTCCCAGAGCCATCAATTATTCACTGGCATGGTTTAGATGTATCTCATGAAAATGATGGTCATCCACATAATGTAATTGAAACTGATCAGACCTATCAATATGATTTTGTCGTTGAAAATAGAGCTGGTACATATTGGTATCATCCACACCCACATGGAAGAACTGGATTTCAAGTTTATCAAGGGCTTGCTGGATTGTTTGTTGTCAGAGATAAAGAGGAGGAAAAGTTAAATCTACCCTCTGGTGATCAAGAGTTAAATTTAGTTTTTCAAGATAGGTATTTTAATGAAGAAGGACAACTTGAATACCGCCGTTCTATGATGGGAGCATTTGGCAATAAATTATTTATTAATGGAACTAGCCAAAAAAAGTTTAATGTAAAGCAAGGACTATATCGGATTCGATTATTAAATGGATGTAATGCAAGAATTTTTAATATCGCTATAAACAACGGCCAAGAGATAAAACAAATTGGAAGTGATGGTGGGCTTCTTGAACGTATCAATAAGCTAGATAGGTTTTATTTTGCTCCCGCAGAAAGGTTTGAATTTTTATTCGATTTTTCTAAATTTTTACCCGGTGATATTATAAAAATTGAAAGTCTCCCTTTGGTAGAAGGACGTGGAACTAAGTATACAATAATGGAATTTGAAGTGTCTGATGAGGCTGGAGTTGTATTTAAAGAGCCTCTAAAGCTTTCAAACTTTACTAAGATTGATCCAAATGAGGCCATAAATCTTAACTCACCAAAGCTATTTGAGTTAATTCCAAAAAGAGGCGTTGGCTGGACCATTAATGGAAATGGTTATGAAGCTGATCGGTATGAAAAATATGAAATCATTAAGTTTGGAGACACTGAAGTTTGGGAGTTTTACAATCCTACAGGAATGCCTCACCCTATGCATATTCATGGGACTCAATTTCAAGTTTTAAAAAGATACTCTGGTCGATTACAAGGTTGCTTGGATCATGGTTGGAAGGACACTGTTCTAGTTTTACCGGGCGACAGAGTTCAGGTCATTAAAAGGTTCAATACATATAAGGGTACATTTATTTATCATTGTCATAATCTTGAGCACGAAGACATGAGTATGATGAGAAACTTTAAAATTATTTAAGGTACCAAGTTACTTTTCGGGCCACATAACATTATACACAGCGTGGCCCAAAAAGTAACTTGGTACCTAATCTACAGGTATGTGTGGTTAAGTGGAGTATTAACACAAATAAAAACCTAATTTTTAGTAAACGCCTAAATACGGTTCTTGTAATATATTTTTTTAACAAAATAATAGATCATTAATATTATAACCAAAACTAAAAGACTGATTAGAGCAATTTTTGTGTAGTCCTGAGTGAGCTGTACATTATTCTTGTCTTGTTGAGGTGGAATATTTATTTCTCCAACGTCAATATCGGCTTTTTTAAAGCGCCAGAGTTGATGTTTAAGAAGTCTATATGCAGACTGGGCTCTTGAAGACGGACCCGGAGGGTATTGCTCAAGGCCTTCTTTAAATGTAGCAAGAGCTTTATCAAATTGTTTTGTATGAAGATACGTTCTAACAAGTAAAACTCTTAGATCTAAATGATAATGATTAGAGATTTCTTTTTTACGAAGATTTAAAAACTCTTCAATTCTCTGGGCGTTAGGCCCTCTTTTAGAAAAATAGATGTACAGCTCATGTAGTCGATACAGTAGGCTTGCAATGGCATTACCGGGTAAGCAGTCTTCACAGGTGCTTGTATCTCTTTTAAAGTCTTTAAACATCTCATAGGTTAAAATCTGGTGCTCTTTAAGTTGAGGAATCTTTAAAAAGTTTGCATTCATCATGATCGATCCCTCAACTAATAGTTCAAGATCTGATGAATTTTGAAGAGCCAAATAAATTGATTTAAACATTCTTCGATTCATTGGCCTTTCAACAGATGGGGAGCAACAGCGCTTTTCATATTCATAAGTTTTAATGAGGTCTTTCATGTTAGTAATGTCAAAGGGGTAGACCTCAACTTCATCCCACCAAGAGGGCTTTTCTTGGAAGATTTCTTCAAGTTGAGCTTTAAACTCTTGTATCTTACGTTGATTAGTTTTTTCTTTGCTGCAGCCAAAGAGTGTAAAAATACTGATGAGAATTAGTAATACAAGTTTCATTAAAAGTTCTTCCTTATAAAAATAGTATGCTGATTAGTAAAGGGACTGCGGAAGAGCTTGTCCTCTCAAACCAGCAATGATGTTTTTAGCGCAGATTTCTGCCATAGCGGATCGTGCACTTTCAGTGGCTGACCCTATATGCGGGGTGATCAAAACATTGGGTGCGAGGTAAAGAGGATGTTCCCTAGGCAGCGGCTCAGGGGTAGTAACATCTAGTCCTGCAGCATAAATTTGATTTTCTTGGAGAGCTTCGACTAGAGCCTCTTGGTCAATCACCTCTCCGCGTGCCGTGTTGATCACAATAGGCTGTTTCTGCATCATTTGAAAACTTTGTTTATTGAGTAATTTGTAAGTATCCTGATTCAGAGGGCAGTGAAGGCTTATAATGTCGGAGTTTTGCATCAGTTCTGCGTGCTTGACCCTTTGGGCCCAAGTAAAATCTTTTTCAGTTTTTGCTGTATAGACAACTTTCATATTAAAAGCTTGGTGACAGAGCTTAGCAAAGGCTTGACCAATGCGCCCAAAACCTATCACACCCAAGGTTTGTCCATGTAACTCTCGTCCTAAAAAGCCTAATGGCTCCCAAGCCTTCCACTGTCCAAGTTCAGCATTGTGTAGTGCTGACTTTAAGTGACGACTACAAGCTAAAAGTAAGCTGAAGGCAAGTTCTGCCGTAGCATTTGTCAGCACATCTGGCGTGTTGCTCACTGGAATTTTAAGTTTTTTGCAGTATGCAAGGTCAATATTGTTGTATCCCACGGCATAATTAGCAATGGCTTTTAAGTGAGAGTTGGCCTTTAAAAAGCTCTCGTCAATAGTGTCTGATAGCATGCAAATAAGGGCTTGGTGTTTTTGACATTCATCCATTAAAGACTCTTTAGTCTTAAGTACCGATGTAAGAATATTGTGCTCTTTGAAAATATCAAAAGCTCTTTGGTGAATATTTTTTGATATCATTACGGATGTTTTCATAAGGTACCTTTTGCCGAGTTTTCATTTTTTATCTTGTTTCATTATTTTTCACGATATCAGCAAATCGGCGGGTATGGTGGGGAGAGGTGGATGCCAAAATTAGATCGATTTTAAACAATACTATCACACTAGAGTTCACAAGTCAGCTGAAAGTGTTTTCACTAATGCCCATTAAAAAAACCTGCTGTAGGTATATACATAAAGTTATGTTCATCAGTTTGATCGACTAAAACCGGAATACATCCTTTTGATTGATTTATATAAAGATTAAGTATGTCTTTAAACTTTCTTTCATTATGCTCTAAAGACTCCTTATCGTCATACCCTCTTTTTGTTACGTCTCTCTTTATCGCTAACTCTAGCCATCGATTATAATCTTTTGGAATAAAGAATAATGTTAATTTAGAATATTTACTGTAGGTAAAATGTGAGAATATTGTTCCATCAAGAATATAAGATTCACCTGTATTATATTGCTTTTTTTTAGCTTCAACGCACTTACCTTTAGAATGATCATACTCTTTAAATTCAATCTCTTGACCATTTAAAAACATATCTAAATCATTAACTGATTCACTACCCTGATAACTTTCAAATGCAGCACCACTAAACTCTGATTTTTTCCTATCATCGAGGCTTTTAAACCAAGATTCCGCCTCAATATGATGTACTTTCTTCTTGCTTGAATCTACAAAAACCTTTGAACATGTCGTTTTACCCATTGATGGGAATCCAGACAGAATCAATTCTAAAGTGTCATTGTCAAAATATTTATTTATAAGTTCAATCAGTTCATTTTTTGAAAAAGATTTTCCATGAAATAAAAAATAATCCAATTTAGAGCTTAAAATTCGTCCTTCACTTAGTTTATCGACTAAAGTGACTACTCCGGCAGAAACCTCATTTACTTCTCGTTTCCTATTTAGAATAATTCCTGTATAAAGAAAGTATCCAACAAATATAACTTCTAAAAATATTAATATTGCTAATAACCAAAACTCCATTGCATTATAGACTTTCACATCAAATAGAATAAAAAAAGCAACAATGAAGACAAATGAATTGCGTCTAAATTGACGAAAAAAGCTTTGCTTAGACGACTCTATTGCTGAGACTGACGCTTTTTCCCTAACAAGAGCTCTTGCTATATAAAAATGTTCCTTTGACCAAGAACCATGATATCCCGTAAGCTGATTAAAAGCATTTAAAATTGTTCCCTTGAAACGAGATAGGTGAATGCTTTCAAGAGGATCATTCACTAAAAACCGAAAAATTATGTATTTTTCTAAAAAGTGCATCAACGATGAACTGATAATTCCTAAAAAAAATGCGACTGTTGGGAATAAAAATGCGGCAATTGGATTACTTAAAAAAGAACTAGGTACAACTTTTTCAAGATTCTCGTTTCCTACACCAAGCCAAATCAAAATTATTCCAATCATTCCTGGCAATAAGTAACTTAATATTTCACCAACTGGTAATCGCTTCATTGTCCTGTCCTATCTTTTCACCCAATTAATTTCTATCTCATCCAAGGTTGCCTTTAAGGTTATTTTCTATCCAAAATTTTTTTAGGATCATCATTCAAGTACAACCTTACTAAATCTTCAACCATATTTATTGTTTTATATCCAAGCTCTCGTCCTATTGCGATTGATCATAAGATACCAAGTTACTTTTCGGGCCACATGGAGTCAAATTTATTGCTAATTATAAGCTCAATGTACTATGTCATACGTTGAGGAGTTGGCATGCCAGAGTTACCCGAAGTCGAAACCGTAAAATTAGGATTAAGTAAAAACTTAGAAACACTTGGTCGTATTGAGCAGGTGAAGCTTTTTCGTAAGGATCTTCGTTTTGAATTTCCTAAAAAAATGAAAAACGCTCTTGAGGGGCAAAAGATTTTATCAATCTCAAGAAGGGCTAAGTACTTAGTTTTTGAAACCCAAGACTATGTTTGGCTTTGTCATTTAGGAATGACAGGGGCCTGGAGGCAAGAGACTGGCGATCATCAAAAACAGCCCCATGATCATTTTCGGGTGAGTTTTGAGTCCGGTCGGTCTTGGGTGTATCGTGACCCTCGTCGCTTTGGATATATGGACCTGATTAAAAAAGGCTCAAGCATTGTGTGGTTTGAGCACTTGGGGCCTGAGCCTTTAGAGTCAAGTTTTAGCTCTGAGTACCTGTTTCAAAAGTCTCGAAACAAAAAAGCTCCTATTAAAAACTTCATTATGGATCAAAAGGTGGTTGTTGGTGTGGGGAACATCTATGCCAGTGAGGCCTTGTACATGGCTCGAGTGAAGCCCTCAAAGGCCTCACATAGGCTTACTCGTAAGCAGGCCGAGCTTTTGGTTAGTAGTATTAAGATGGTGTTAAAAAAGGCCTTAAAATCTGGAGGATCAAGTATTCGTGACTATAAAAACGCCGATGCAGAGATGGGATACTTTCAGCAGTCGTTAAAAGTCTATGATAGGGCTGGCAAACCTTGCTTTAGTTGCAAAAAGCCGATAAAAAAAATCACTCAAGCGGGACGAAGTACTTTTTATTGCTCAAACTGTCAGGTGTGATTTCATGAAAAAAACCTATTGGCCATATGTGATCTGTGCGTATTTATCTCTACTTTCTATGGGGCTGCTAGATAACGTCAGAGGCGCTTTTTACCCAGACATTTTAAATCAATTTAACCTCTCAGACACCCTTGGCGCCTGGTTTTATATGTCCACCTCCCTTGTGGCCTTTGTTTTTAGCTATTACTCCGGCCACATGGTAAACCGCTTTGGTATTTTAAACGGCTTAAGAGTAGGGCTTATAACTTTGGCCATTGGCTACGGCTTTATGGGCTTAAGCGAGAACTTTACCCAAGTCATTATAGGGGCCATTGGTTTTGGTGTGGGCTTTGGCTTGATCAGTTCTATTATAAACCTAGCTGTGAGTGAGGGAGCGAGCTTAAAGCATCGCCGCCAGCTGTTTTCTGGCCTTCACACCAACTTCGCCTTGGCAGCACTAATGGCTCCGGTGATCAGTAACTTTTTAATCTCTTTTAATCTGACTTGGGAGCAATCCTTTGTGATTGTTTGTATACTTCCTGTGTCTGTATTTATTTACGCCATCACTCAAAAAGAGCCCAGTGCAGAGCGAGAGGCTGTACATTCAGTGAAAACTTTAGATGAGGCTGCGGACAGCCAATTGCAAGCCCCTTGGTGGGTTTTGGTGCTGATGTCATTGAGTTTGGTGTTTTACTTATGGACTGAGATAGGTATTGGAAGCCGTCTTGTGGTTTATTCCAGAAGGTTTGAAGATTTAACAGCGATTGAGGCCAACACTCGTTTGACCTTCTTTTTTATGTCTTTGCTGATTGGTCGAATACTGTTCTCCATCAGAAATTGGCCTATTAAAAACATCAATGTTTTATGTATTTCATCTGTCGGGGCGGGGATTTGTATTTTGCTGGGGCTAAATTGGAGCAGTTATTTGATCTGCCTTTCAGGTTTTTTTATGGCCCCATTTTTTGCGGTCCTCATTGATTACATTGTGGAGCTTTACCCTAAAAGATCTGCGGCGATGATACCGATTGTTGTGGCTTTTGGCTCTTTAGGCATTGTGGCGATGCACTTTGTAATAGGTGCGCTGACTGATCTGTGGGGCATTCATGCCGCCTTATATGTGGCCGCCATCTCGGGCTTTCTTTGCGGAAGTTGTGCTTGGCTTCACCATAAATTCACAGACGGAAAAGGCTATAATTAAAAAACCACCTCCTAAGAGATGGTTTTTTTGTGTTATTGAATTTGAACTCAAATTTTTAATACAATGTTTATTTTAAATTCTTTTTCCATTCAATAAGAAGATGTCTCATTTTTTGATTCAAAGCTTCGATCACTTGCTCAGGCGCATCACCTTCAGCGTCGGCAATAAATTCACCACTCATAGTGCACACATGAAATTCACCTTTGTAACCATTAGATGGCAGACGACTCATAGTAGCCTTTTTGCACGAAAAGGTCGGTGCTTTTTCTTCGATTTGCCAAAAGGTTTGTTTGCCCAAACTTTTGAGCTCTGTTGAGGGTTCAAACCCAACATAAGTGAAATCATGCATACAATTACCTCCTGTAATACATAAGTAAGTATTCAGTTTTATAAATATAGTCAGCTAAGAGTAGATCCCGTACTTACTGCAAACTTTAACTGTGACGCTTACTGTATAAAGAATAGATAATAGGACTTCAGCGTCTACTTAATTAGTATAAACTCTAACGACTCCTTAAGTCAATAGATCAACTTGATAAAAATACAACTCTTGAGTAAATCTAAGGGTTTACAGAGGATTCTATGGACCTAACAAAAAACAAGTGGCTAAAGTTTAAACTCCCATATCGTATAGTGTCTGTTTTTAAGACAATTGCTTTGCTGCTTGGTTTTTATTTTTCCATTCGCATTATTTATTATCTATTTCATGTTCAGTCACTTTCATACTCCCAAGACCTATTGCATGCCTTTGCTTCAGGGCTTCGGTTTGACTTAACAGCCATTGTTTTAATGAATTTTCCGTTTTTTATGTTGTTTGCCATTTTCAGTGCTAAACACTTTTCATCTATTTTTGCCAAGTCCATTGAGATACTGTTTTTGGTGTTTAACAGTTTTTTTATAGGTGTAAATATAACCGATATTGAGCTTATTCATTTTATTGGTCGAAGAATGAGCTTTGATTTTTTTAAAATTCAATCCGACATTGCCCGAGAAATCCCCTCAGTGATTACAGACTTCTGGTATATGTTTGCCTTACAGATTGTTTTTATTGCCTTGTTTATTTACTTATACTTTCGCTGGATTGTGCGTCCTCGTCAGGCAAAAATGAATGATAAGCTTTCAAGCCACAACTATATAATAAGTTATGCCCTTTCGTATTTTGTGTTTTTAATATTATTAGTTTTAATGGCAAGAGGGGGGCTACAACTAAAACCACTTAAGCCAGAGCATGCTTTTGTTTATCAAAACTCCCAATATGGTCATTTAGCTTTAAATTCCACATTCACTATTATTAAATCACACAAAAAAAACTCATTAAAAAAGTTAAATTTTTATCCCGACAATTTGGTGCATCAAACTTTAAATATCAAACCAACAAAGCTTGATCATGACTTAAAAATTAAAAACGTGGTGGTAATAATACTTGAAAGCTTTGCTAAAGAGTACACAGGCCTTGGCCACCTAGATGAAGGCTACACACCTTTTTTAAACTCCCTAGCCAAAAAGTCATTGAGTTTTGAGCTAGGCTTTAGCAATGGGCTCCGCTCTATTGAGGCAATGCCTTCGATCCTTTGTGGAATCCCCACACTGGTTGATGAATCCATTGTCACCTCTCAATATCAGGCCAATGACATTCACTGTATGCCACAAGTTTTAAAAGACCATGGGTTTTATACGAGCTTTTACCATGGCGCTGAAAATGGAACGATGTTTTTTGATAGCTTTTCAAAGCGTGTTGGTATTGACGAATATTTTGGACTCAATGAGTACACAGGCCCCTCATCAGATTTTGATGGTGTTTGGGGAATTTATGATAGGCCGTACTTGCAATATGTTGCAGACAAACTTTCAAAACAGTCCCAGCCATTTTTCTCCACTGTTTTTACTTTAAGCTCTCATCACCCTTATAATATACCAGATAAAGAGAAGCCAAACTTTCCCACCGGAGAGCTTAAGATACACCAAAGTGTGGCCTACGCCGACGACGCTTTAAAGGACTTCTTTCATAAAATCTCCAAGCAGCAGTGGTTTGATGAAACATTATTTATCATTACGGCCGACCACACTCAAAAGTCCTCACGTGCTTCTTATCAAAACTTCTTTGGTTCTTACCGTGTGCCTATTTTATTTTATTCTCCAAACTATGATCTCAATCAGTGGCCTCATAGTAAAGTGGCTCAACATGTAGATATTTATCCCACAGTTTTAGATGTTTTGGATATGCCATACAAATTGACCTCCATGTTTGGCAGATCTATTTACTCACAGCCCACAAAACACTATGTGGTTAACAAAGATGGCAGTAGTTTTTGGCTCTTTAATGGAGAGCAGGTGATTAAGTACAACCCGGTGAATAACAATCAATTAACTTACAAATTTGAAAAGGGGCAATTAGAAAGCATCAAAGCTCAAAATTTTGATGCTTGGTCTGAGGTGTTAAAGGCTTACATCCAGTATCATCATAATTCCATGGTTGAAAACCGGATTTATAATTTTGCAGGAGATTTGACGTCCAGTAAGAGTGCTGACAAAGAATTGACAAATTAGTCATCAAAAATATGACTCTACTGAAGTTTGTGTGCTCTTTCACGAGTCTGTATTTTACACTTTTCACAATGGGCTTTTTCAGTCAAAACAAGTTTGTCTTCAGAGGCCTGTATGCTCAGAGTGAGTTCTCCGCCACAAAGTACACATTGATTGTTCATTTCTATAAAATAAATATGATCTTTGTTGTCTAGACTGTTTTCATTGATCCACATTTGTTCAGTACTCATGTCTTACCCCTTTAGTTGAGATTGGCCCAGCTATTGAACCGCAACTAAGTAAGTATGCAAAAATGAGTGCCAATGACTTTTGTCTAAAAGATAAAAAAAAGCCCAACACAAAGGTTGGGCTTTTAAAGCTAAATTTAAAATGAATATTAAACTTTTCTTGCAGCGTAGTATTCCGTAAATAGACCTGAGTCGAAAGCAAACGGAATGTGCTCAAGACCGGGCTTAGCAATAAGTTTGCCTTGCTCTTTACCGTTAACTTCTTCTTTTTGTAAGTAGTCAGGAAGGTCTAAACGAGGGTTTTCTTTAGCGCGAAGGTAAATTTGGTTTTCATGAGAACCTTCTTTTAAAGAAATCGTGGCTCCTTCAGAAATCACAGCCGAAGGAATGTTTAGTTCTTTTCCGTTAACAAATACATGACCATGGTTAACAAGTTGTCTTGCAGCTCTTATGCTTGGAGCAAAACCTAAACGAAATACAACGTTATCAAGTCTGCACTCAAGACGAGTCACAAGTTTATTAATCCAAGAAGTACCAGTACCTTTTTTGGCATCACGGATAAATCTACGCAGTTGCTTTTCTCTTAAAGAGTAGTGGTGACGCACCTTTTGCTTCTCTTCAAGACGTAGAGCATAGTCTGAATATTTACGTCTTTTGTTTCCGTTTTGTCCTGGTGGGTAGGGTCTGCGGTCTAATGCGCCGGGCTTTCCAAGACCGGGAAGCTCAACTCCAAAACGACGTTGGATTCTAAATCGCGCGACTTTTCCTTGATTTTTTGCCATAGATCTTCTTCCAATCCTTTATAATTAGTGTCTTTAAGCATTTAAAAATATTATTCTCTTTAACAAAAGAAGCCAGACTTATACAAATTTTTTTTAAGCCAAGCAATGACTTTATGCTTCTTTTTCTTAAAATAAGTCAATTTCTGACTCAAACTAAGCCACCAATATGAAAACTGCAAGAATTTTTGACTCATTGGTTCATTTTTTAGGGGCTCCCTGTCGATAAGACTTAAGTCTATGAGGGGACGTGTATGATTAAAAAAATTGTAATGCTTTCATTATTTTTGGTGTTAGCCGCTTGTAAAGAAGACGGCGACACTATCGTTGAGGGAGATAGCGCCATTGGGGCCTTTCCTGAGTGGAATGCCAAGGCCTATGTTTGCTCGCCTTTTGATGAAACCGTTGATATAGGCTTAGGCCGTCAGGGGATTTTAGGGGAGCTCTATTATTTGCCTCAGTCAGTACAAGACAAACCAAAAACTTTGAGTGAGTTTTTCACGGCAAGCGATGCTTATCCAGAGTTAAATCTGTACTTTGACCACGTTAATGTGCCCACACGTCCTTTTGATCGGGGCTTTAAAACCAGAACCGGGGAGACACTGCTCACTCCAGAGGGCAACACCTTATA
>JAKUPT010000045.1 GCA_022450595.1 Bdellovibrionales bacterium | reverse complement strand
AGAAGGACCTAAGTCTACATCAAGGGACATTTTCGCTGGAGAATTAAGTAGGGACATAATCGTATCAAAACAACACAAATTAAAGAAAATTAACTAAATACTCACATATTTTATTATCTCTCACAATGAGTGTCCGATAAGTTTGATAAGAACCTATTAAAGGATATTTATTTTGAGGACGTTTGCAGGTATTAAAATATTCTTTATTTCTTTTTTAATGATGGGCTGTACAAGTGCGTTTGATTTAAATGGAGATAAAGTTCCCGCTGAGATGATTCAGCTCGAAACCAAGTCTGATGGTACAGGGATTAGTGTTAGCGAGTCCATTCAAGTCAACTTATCTGAAGATTTAAACTTACATGCAATATACAGAGATGAAAATGGCGAATACATCAAAAACGTCGAGGTATCATGGCGTTTAGTTGGTAATATTGGAAGCCTAACCATTTTATCTAATGGAACTTCGGCCGCTTATTCCAGTGTAACCTCTGGAGACTCTATTATTGAAGTGCTTTACAAAGATAAAGTGATTAAAAGAGTCAATGTTGAAGTAGTACCAAACCCTCTGCCAAGTCTTACATGGGCGGCCACCGACCTTACTGTATCAGAGGGCACAAATGCCGAATTTATATTTAATATCTCAAGAGTTTATGGTGAAGATGTCACCTTCACACTGTCGACTTTAGATAACACTGCTGTGGCCGGTAGTGACTACACGGGGAAGTCTGCTGAAGTGATTACAATCCCAGCAGGACAAACACAAGTGTCTGCGAGAATTGCAACCACTAATGATAGCTTTTATGAAGTCAGTGATGAGGTCTTCGATGTTAATATATCCAATTTGAATAATGCCTTAACTTCAACCTCATCAGGAACAGTAACCATCCAAAACACTGATTCCAAACCAAGCCTTAGTATTGCTGATGTGAGTGTTGCAGAAGACACAGGAACAGTGGATGTTAGTGTTAGTTTAAGTTATGCCAGTGAAGAGACCATAAGTGTTGACTATACCAGTGCCGATGATGGAGCTGTAAGTTCTGGGCCCTATATAGACTTTACTAACAGCTCTGGCACATTAACTTTTACACCAGGACAAACGACTAAAACCATTACTTTAAATATTAATAACGACAGCTTAGATGAGCTTGATGAGAGCTTTAATGTAAACCTATCTAATCCAGTCAATGCTTCAAGTATTACCGACAATTCCGCTCAAGTTACAATTACAGATAATGATCTTCCTCCTACAGTTTCTATTGCAGACGCCAGTGTGAATGAGGGAGCGGGCTCAGTCGATGTTACTGTGTCATTGAGTGCTATATCTGGACGAGCAACCTCTGTGACTTGGACCGCGAATGATAATGGAGCTGTGAATGGACAAGATTATACTGGTGGGGGGATTACTCAAACTTTAAACATCCCAGCCTACACATCTTCTGTAAACGTAAATATATCGATTTTAGATGACTCAGATTTTTGTGAATCCAATGATGTGTTTAATGTTGAAATTTTTAATCCATCGGGCTTAACACTAGGTGATGCCATTGCAAGCGTAAATATAATTGAAAATGATATTCCAGAAATTATTATCACAGATGCGCCCTCTGTGACGGAAGGTACTAAAGCTACATACACAGCAAGTCTTAGCCAAGCTTGTGCCCTCGATGTGAGTTTTGATTATAGAACCTATCCATTAGATGCTAAAGAAGGACACGACTACAATTACACAGCAGGCACAGCAAGTCTTCCATCCAGCTCACCAACGGCAAACATTGAAGTGCAAACTATTGACAACAGTCTTTATGAAGGTGATCAACAGTTTTTATTAGTTGCTGTGCAAAACGATAATTTATCTAATGCAAAAGTATCAAACACTTCTATTGCTGTGACTAAAATTATCGACAATGACACCGCTCTTCCAGAGCCTCATGTGGCTGACTTTGCACTAATGGCCGGCCGTCATAGCGCCTGTGCTGTGATGGGTGATGGAGATGTTAAGTGTTGGGGGAAAAAACAAGGTGTAGCTCATTTTGGAGAGTACAATGTTGGAGATGAAACCGGTGAAATGGGAGACAACTTAGATCCTCTTTTTGTTGGAAGTGTGGCTGGTGATGGGGTCACACCATTTACATTTAAAAGCATTGGGCTTGGGACAGCTCACGCCTGTGGTGTTTTAAATGATGATAAAATCAAATGCTGGGGCAGCAATGGTGGTAGCGGTAATGGTGGAGCCAAACTTGGTGTTGGGTTAGCGGATTGGATTGATTGGGGACAAGAAGTGTCCCAAATTGGTGAAAATTTAAAGTATGTGGAAATCAATGCCACAGATATTCCAGTAGATATACAAGCTGGTGGCTATATGTCTTGTGGGTTGTTTCATCCATCAGGATCTGTGAATAATAAATTTGTTAAATGTTGGGGCGATCACGCCTATGTAGCTCAAGGAGATACAGGTTCTAATAACCATATTGGAGACGGTCAGTATGAAGTGAGAGATTTACCAGCTTTAGATTTTGGTGCCACAGCCGGCGTATACGTTAATCAGCTCAGTGTTGGATTTCAGCATTCTTGTGTCTTGCTCGACAATGGTAATGCATATTGTTGGGGAGAAAATACACATGGGCAAATTGGTATTAATACCGCAAAAGATTATGTGAATTCTTATACTAATTTCGTGGGTGACGATGACAATGAAGTTGGCACTAGTTTTCAAAAGGTCATAGATAATGGTGTCTCAATCACTCAAATTTCTGCAGGACGAGATCATACATGCGCTCTTTTTAGCAATAACCGAGCTAAATGTTGGGGGTGGGGAAGTAATGGTGAACTCGGTGATGGTAACGAGGGGTATTCACACAAAAGAGGCAATACTTCTGGAGATATGGAAGCTCTTAACTTTATTAACGTGGGAACTACTGATGGAACAACACCAAGAAATGTAAAAATGATTAAAGCTGGCTCTGATCACACTTGTGTGATTTTGGCTGATAACAATCAAGTGAAATGTTTTGGTGAAAATAACTATGGTCAATTAGGTCTGGGTAACACAGATGATAAAGTGTGGGGATCAGAGCTCGGCGATAATTTAGCAGAAGTGGATTTGGGCACAGGCCTGTCGGCTAAAGATTTGTATCTTGGCGAAGATTTTACCTGTGCGATTTTAAACAATGATCAAATAAAATGTTGGGGAAGAAACCATAAAGGTCAGCTAGGTTATGAACACACCAATAATATTGGTGATGATGCCGGCGAAATTGCTGCAGCACCGACTGTTAACTTAGGAACTGCAAGAACTGCAGTGGCTTTCTCTGGTGGTTATAATCATGTGGGTGTTTGTGTTCTCTTAGATAATGGTGAAGTTAAATGTTGGGGGAGCAACTCTTATAACAACTTTGCTCGTAATGATATTGCTTTTGGTGATGAACCAGGAGAGATGGGTGCTAATCTTCCTAACCTTAATATTGCTAGTGGAGTCAAGGCTCGTCAAATTAGTCTGAATGAAGCGAAATGTATTATTTCAACGGATGGAGAAGTCTACTGTTGGGGCGAGCAATGGGAAGGTGCCCTAGCAAATGGTAATAATGATAGAGAAATTGATATTGGGCGACAGATACATGACCTCGGCAACTTTCCAAAAGCCATGACTCCTTCGAGCTTAAAAGCATTACAGCTTGAAAGCTCAGACCGTACAACCTGTGTTTTATTTGATGATTTCACAGTAAGATGTTGGGGAGACGGAGGATATGGCAGACCAGGTATTGGTATTGCGACCAATCAAAATGTTGAGTACTCCTCTCAACTTGGTGATAACTTAACAGCAATTAATTTTGGTACGGATTTGTACCCAATCAGTTTAACTTCCAGTCATCGAGGGTTTTGTGCAATTTTGAGTGATCAAAGTGTAAAGTGCTGGGGGGCGAATACCTATGGAATGCTTGGTATTGAGTCATCAGTATCAGAACTTGGCGACGATATAAATGATATGGGTGATAATTGGGAGTCTGTTAAATTTGGGACTACTGGGTTCTTATCTAATAAGCCTGCTGTTAAAAAAGTAGTAGGTTCTAGGTACTCTTATTGTGCCTTGTTTGAAAATGAAAAAATAAAATGTTGGGGTTATAATCGATATGGTCAATTGGGTTATGAAGATGAAACCGATCGTGGTGGATCTGCTGGTTCTATGGGAGACAATTTAGATTTTGTAAATGTAGGGACTAATGTGATGGTAAAAGATATCTTTGGTTCGATTGAAAACTATAGATACTGTGCGATTACTGATGCTGATGAGGTTAAATGTTGGGGGAGTGATCAAAATATTGGCTTGCTAGGTCTTGGTTATCCGACTTCAACAGACAGAGGGGATGCCGTAGGGGAGATGGGAGATAATTTGCAGACATCAATAACAGGTACCACTTTGGTGCAGTCAGTGTACGGTAATTATGATGCCACGTGTGCTCTTTACGTAAATGGTCAGCTGAAATGTTGGACGGCGATCAATCAATGGGGAATTGGGGGGCAAGGACATGATAACCCATTAAGTGCCACAGCCGACATTGGCGATAACATGCCCTTTATTGATCTCGAATAATCTGTATTAATTTAAGATTATTTTATTATAATTGTATTGTTATGAGTCACTTAAGTAATGCCTTAACAAAATTTATCCGATGAATATATTGAATATTTTCAAGGACCATAAACATAGAAAAGAAAAAAGTAGATGTACATTCCACAAATTCAGACCGAAAAGGCGTAAGAGGTTTTTTAGAGGCCTTTTTAAGGCGTTTTAGAAACGCGGCCTTCTTATTATTTTTATTACCACTAGTGGTGCTGGTAATATTAAGTTTATCACTTTCAGTACTTCCAGCCGTAGTTTTGTATCAAAGTGTGAGTGAGGCCACAACAGAGCTACATTTTACTCTGCGCTATTTTAGTCTTGCTCTCAGTCTTGGAGCGGGTTTTTTACTGTATGGGCTTACTTTAATTTTTGTTGTGCCAGCCATTAATTTTTTACTACCCTTTAAAGTAAAACCCTTTCGTGGCATTTGGTTTTCTTTGGAGTCCATTCCTTGGTATTACCACAATGGGCTTGCTTATATTGTTCGTTACACCTTTTTAGAGTTTATCACGCCCTCTCCTTTAAATATTTTGTATTTTAAAATGATGGGCATGAAAATAGGCAAAGGAGTAGTGATTAACACCAGTCATATTTCAGATCCATGTTTGATCACACTTGAAGACCACGTAACCATCGGAGGCTCCGTCACCATGTTTGCCCATTATGGTCAAAAAGGTTACTTAATCGTATCACCAGTTCACATCGGAAAAGGCACCACCATTGGTTTAAAAGCCAGCGTGATGGGTGGTGTTAGAGTGGGCGCAAACCAAATGATTAGCCCTCACACAGCCTTGTTACCTAAGACAGAAATTCCCGACAGCAAGTCGGCCTAACTGCACCTTGTATAAAACACCGCATAGGGTTATAAGGTACGGACTGACTTTATATGCAATGCAACCATTTAGCCGCGGTGCATACGAAGCTGGCTCGTATCTATGGGAGTGTTTATGTTTATTAATCGTGATTTTCACAAGCCTTTATCCTTTGACTATCCAGAGCATCCAAAATTTGGAGCCTATTATTCTCCGCTACTTTTTAAGATGAAAGTGAAAAAAGCACAGGTCGATGACTTTAGGGCTGAGATTGTGGATTTTAAGTCTCAAAGTTTTCACCCGGGGTTGTGTGCGCTTCATTATGGTCAAAGTGTTTTTGAAGGTATGAAAGCCTATAGGCAAAAAGATGGTGGGGCGGGGATATTTCGTTTAGATCTTCATGCTGAAAGGTTTTTAAAATCTGCTAAAAAAATGGTGATGGCAGAAGTGCCACAGGAAATATTTAAACAGGCCTTAACAGAATACGTCAGAGAGCTCAAAGACTTAGTTCCCTCGGAAGAAGGGCACTCTTTGTATTTAAGACCATTATTGTTTAATGCAGATGAGGTCATTAAAGTGGGCCCAGGGCAAGAGTATTGGTTTTATATTATGAGCACGGCGGCAGGTTCTTATTTCACTAGCGGTGGTGAGAGCAAAAAAGCCAAAGTGTATGTAAATCCAAAATTTATCAGAGCCTTTCCTGGAGGCAATGGCGAGGCCAAAACGGCAGGCAATTATGCAGCCAGTTTAGGCCCTCAAAGTGTGGCAAGCTCTTATGGCTGTGATCAGGTTTTGTTTTTAAACGCTCTTGATCATGAAAGCATAGATGAAATGGGTGGCATGAACGTATTTTTTATCGAGGGAGATCAACTCATTACACCTGAGTTGAACGGTTGTATTCTGAATGGTGTGACCAGAAGAAGTATCATTAGTCTTGCAAGTGAGGTGGGACTAAAACCACTTGAGCGCAAAATTGGATTTTCAGAAGTAAGTGAAAAAATAAAATCAGGCGCAATTTCGGAGGCCTTTGCCTGTGGAACAGCTGCGGTGATTGCCCCCATTGGAGAATTTTTATTTCAAAAACATGACTCTCAAGCTCCAGAAGAAATTGCTTTAAAGCAGGACTCTGTGAAGACCATGGAGTTATTGACGCTTCTAAATGGAGTGCATCGAGGACAGTTTGATAAATACAATGATTGGATTTTTAAAGTTTAAGCTTTTTCTTCCAACTCTTGCCAGCGGTCATAAAGACTTGCAATGTTTGTTTGTAGTTCGCTGATTTTTTGAGTGCACTCTCCCATAAGTTGATGATTTTCAATAATTTTTGGTTTTTGAATTTCATCTTCTAAATGGCTCAACTCTTCTTCTAATTTTTGAATTTTGGGTTCTATATTTTCAAGTTCAAACTTTTCTTTATAAGAAAGCTTTTTAGTGGCTTTTGGTTTGACTTCATTTTTAGGTTTGTGACTCTCTTCAACCTTGGCTTCATTGAAGGATTTTTTTCTGTCCTTTAGCCACTGATCAATATCAGCATAAAACTCATTTTTTCTTCCAAAAGAAAGATAGATGTCACAGAGTCTGGATAAAAAGTATCTGTCATGTGATACGATAATTAAAAGCCCTTTAAAGGCCTCTAAGATCTCTTCTAAGTGTTCAATAGTATCAATATCTAAATCGTTAGTGGGCTCATCTAGAATAAGCACATCTGCTGGCTGCAGAAGTTTTTTGGCCAACACCAATCTTGCTTTTTCCCCACCAGAGAGTTGTTCAATTTTGATGTTTAGTTTTTCAGAAGGAAATAAAAACTTACTGGCGTATGAGGCCACATGTACACTTTCTTGGTTAAAGATCACACGGTCCGCTCCGTCACCAAGGTACTTTAATATTGTGGTGCTGTTATCTATGCTCTCGCGATGTTGATCAATAAACACCACTTTTAAATCCTCAGCCCACACAACCTCTCCGGTGGATGGGGTGAGGGCTTTAGTGATGACATTGATAAATGTTGATTTTCCTGAGCCGTTCATCCCAAGTAGGCCTAAGTTTTGTTTGGGGCCAAGTTTAAAATTTAAATTTTCAAACAAAGGATCTTGATCGGGGTAGTGAAAGCTTAAGTTTTTGGCTTCGATCAACTTTTTAGTTTTTCGGCCCGTTTGTTCAATTTCAATGTTGGCTTTTTGCTGAGAGTTGTTTTGTGATTTTAATTGTTTTAAATTTTCAAGCAAATTGTGGGCTTCTTTGATACGAGCCTGACTTTTAGTGGTTCTAGCTTTGACTCCTGCTCTGAGCCAAGACACTTCTCTTCTGGCTTTGTTCTCAAGTTGGCTTTGCAGGTTTAACTGGTTTTCAATCACTTCGGCTTTAAGGTCTAAAAACTTTGAGTAAGAAGCTTTATATTCTTTATAGCCATCTGAATACAAAGGGCTGATCTCAATGGTTTTTTTTGTGCTGTTGTCTAAAAAAGCTCGATCATGACTGATCACTATATAGGTGCAATGCAATTTATTTAAAAGGCTTTCTAGCCACTCAATACTTTCCCAGTCCATATGGTTGGTGGGCTCATCCAGCAGTAACAGATCAGGAGACGCAGCTAAGGCGCAGGCGATCTGTAAGCGTTTTTTCCAGCCCCCAGAAAGTGACTGTGGTGTGACTGTGAAGTCTTCAAACCCACACTGGCTAAGTGCAATGCTGGCTTGAACGTCTTTTTCTATGTCATCAAGCCCCGTCAAATTGTGTTTTACAATTTCTAATATGGGTACAGACTTATTAAAGCTTTCTTCTTGGGGCACATAACTGATCTGTATGTTCTTTCGAACACTGACATCTCCATTATCAACAGTTTCAAGCCCTGCCATGATTTTTAAAAGTGTGGACTTTCCAGAGCCATTAGGCCCCACAATGGCAATACGTTCTTTGTCGTAAATACTAAGCTTTATTTGGCTAAATAGGTTTTTAGCTCCAAAGCTTTTATCAATATTGTTTAAACTACATAAAATTTCAGACATAAAACCTACAATATGACAGTTTCAAGGATGTATAAAGTTTTAAATCATTAAAGTCTTCTTTACAAAAGCTGCGTTTTAGGCAAGAAATGTGGCTATGCAAACAGCAAAAGTCACTGACATCTCCCATAAAGGCTTGGGAGTCATAGAGCATTCTGACGGCCGAAAACTATTTGTTGAGGGGGCCCTACCTGGTGATGAAATCCAGTACGAGGTCACGGAACTTAAAAAACGCTTTGGTTTTGCTAAAATCATTAAAATTATAACGCCTTCTGCATCTAGAGTGACTCCGGAATGTCAATATCATGGTTTTAAGCCAGGCAAGTGCGGCGGCTGTGCTTGGATGATGATCGATTATAATTATCAGTTAGATTTGAAACAAAATATGCTTTCCACTCAAGCTGAAAGAGCCGGAATAGAGGTTAAACAATTAAACCCAATTCAAGCCTCTCCTAAGGTTTTCGGTTACCGAAACCGTGCCCAACTTAAAACCGACGGTGAAAAACTTGGCTTTGTCTCAAAATCGAGTAAAACTTTGGCTTCCATTGATGAGTGCCTAGTATTAAATCAAAAATGTAACTCTCTAATTAATCAATTAAACCAAAGCTTGCCTAAATCTGAGTGGCAACCTCAGGGGCGCTTTAAGTGGAACTATATTGAAATTGATGATGAACTAAACTTTGAAGATATTAAAATAAATAAAAAAACGTCATTTAGACAGGCCAACTCTGATCAAAATCAGTTTATGAAGTCGTGGCTTAATGAAAAAGTAAAAGGCTTTTCAAAGCCAACCCCAGTTTTAGAACTATTTAGTGGTGATGGTAACTTTACAGAGTGTCTCACAGATTTCTCTAACGTTTCCGCCTATGAGTACTCAAAAAGCTCAATTGAAAACTTAAAATTAAAATATCCCCATGTAACAGCTGAAAGTGTCAATTTGTTTGATAAAAAAAGTATTAAAAAAATACTTTCAAAGCACAAAGACACTGAGCTTTTAATTTTAGACCCACCCAGAGAGGGATTTTCAGAGCTTTTAAGTCTGGTTGATGGATTGGAAAAATTAAAAACAATCATTTACGTATCATGTGACCCGTCCACATGGTCGAATGATCTCAAACCATTAATATCAAATTGGAGCGTCAGCGAGCTACAAGCTGTAGATCAGTTTCCTCACACTCCTCATGTGGAAATATTGAGTTTGATCGAAAAAAATAATTAGTTTTTAGGCAGCCAATCTTTTGTAAAACTAAGAGGAAGCATCTCTGAAAAGCTGTACTCTTTGTGAAGTCCCTCTAGGTTAAAAAGATGAATTTTTGTATTTTTATCTGAAAACTCACTTATAACCTGAAGGCACATCCCACAGGGGCCGGCCAGAGGGTCAGAGTCGGTCACGACCACCACGTACTCTAATGTTTGAGAGCCCACCTCTGAAACCATTTTGGTGATAGCGGTTCTTTCAGCACATATGGTTCCCCCGAAGCTTGCATTTTCAACATTACAGCCAGTGTATAGGGTGGTGCTATTGTTAGGCTTAATCGCAGCACCTACTAGAAACTTAGAGTAGGGGGCATGTGCGTTAAGTCGAGCTTGTTTTGCCAAATCAAAGGCTTTTTGAATGTCATTCATTTTATGTCCTAAATTGAAATGTTTCACTCTGAGCAATTAATTAAAACTTCAATGTTAATTCTATTTTACTGCTTCAATCTGAGAATATGAAAATTGCATAGGTTTTGTCAAAATGATCTTTGGTAATAACTAAAAAGCTCCGATAAATGCTTTGTGTTGTCCGTTCGGAGGAGTGTGTAATGAAACTACTAATAGTTTTATTTATATCTGTGTTTTTAATGTCTTGTACCAGAAGTCTTGATGACAAAACAGGTCTTAAACTTGTCATACCAGCCTCATCAAAGCTTCAAGCCCAACAAACAACGATGATGCCCACCTTTGCTTCTGTGAATGTGCATTATTCTGATCGCCCAACAATTAGCAGATCCTTTGAGTTAAAAGATCGTTATGGGGCGGACAACACAACTGGTCCGATTACTACTTCTGATTTAGAGATATTTGTTCCAAGTGTCGCACAGGGGACTAATACCCTTATTCAACTCCTTGTTGTTTATGAAGATCCAAATGGTGGAGTGATGGAGTTTAACTATGGAGATGTAATTTCTAATATTACAGGCGGTGAAAACTTTCTTGATATTACAGTAACTCCTATAGGAACTTCCACACAAGAGACTATTTTTGCAGGAAGGTATTTAGAGGCGGCAAACCAAGGCCCTACAGGTATTGTGAGTATGATGTTGCATCCACCCAATGGCAAGCCTGCAATGGAGGTTGAAAAAGAACCAATTAACAATGGTTGGTTTAGGTTTTTTCATCCCGGAGGTGGAGCTCAATTTAGTTATGTTTTAAAAGGCCAAAAAAAAGTTTTATTTGATAAAATAACTGAAACCAGTTCAATCTTTACAACAAGCAATCATTTACTAAAAGTTGATATGCCGGCTCATCAAAGTAAAGATGGTTATGGTTATTACCGCTCAGAAGTTGCAACAAATCTATATTTTGGTTTTTATCAAAGTCCGGAGTCTTCTATAGACCTTGCATCCTATAAGGCTTGCTATTCTAACAGAGCGCACGCCATACCAGGGGCATACACTCAAACATCCCCTAACTTTTCGCCTTTGATAATGGGAACGGATGTTGTGGTTTCAGGTGGTGTAAGCCTTGGTTTTGAGCAGATCTATAACTCTACAAACTGTGACATTAGCTCAGGCACAAACGTGGTTCTACACACAGAGCACTTAGGAGATCATGGCATTGATGGAAATGCTTTAGGTCAAATGGGGCCTTTTGCAATGCTAAACCCTTTTCAAAAACACGATTCAGCCTTTGTTAAATCATCATCTAATTCATCATCCATTGATATAAATTGGGCTTATTTACCAGGAGTGTTAGGTAATTCGATCACTGGTACCACTGTATTTGCAAAGTATGATTCTTATGGTGATGGTGGATATGGTTACGATGACTTCAACTGTCGTGAGCGAGCAGAATTGGAAGGCATGATCGCAGTCGAAGACACAAATAGTTCTTCTTATAGTTTTACTGGTGGAGCGGGTTTGCCTTCGCCTACTGATACAAATGTAAATATTCGAGATTTTAAATTTATGCTTTGTCCTTTTAAACAAACAGCTACTGGAGAAAGACTCTACTCTAGAGAGGGTATTTCTGTTCATTGTATTGGTGGCTGTAATGATCCATTTGATTTTGGTTTAGGACATCTTGATGCGCCAGATATTACTGCAGCAACATTATACACAGATTTGCCGGGATCCTTTGGCGCTAAGGTCAGTAATTATACAGTAAATACCACTGATGATACTATGGTGTTAACTTTAGAATCCCCTTGGAATGCGAATACTCTTGTTGCTGGCGATGAAGTTGTTTTAAATGTCGTTGCTGCAGGAGATGATGGTCAGTGTGGAACAGGAAGTGGATCTGAAAATATTGGACCCGGCTTTTTTATTTTTACAAAAGTATTGTCTGGTTCTGCAAGTATGGCTGTTATACCAAGAAATTCAAAGATCGAATCTATTCCTGTTGCGGAGCTTGGTACTGCACCAAGTGCAACTGTAAACTATTGTTTTCTTAATTTAATAAAAGTATTAGAGTTTAGAAATCTTACAATCTCTAGTGAGCTGTCTACTGTTCCAGCAAGTTTAACAACTCCATCTGTTCAAAATATATTTTTAAAACTCACAGGTACATTAACTCTTGCTGGCGGAACGATTAATGCTAATGGAAAAGGTTTTTCTGGTGGATCATTTCAAAAGCGTGGTGCTGGGATTCTTGGGCCAGAAAATGCAAATACTCAAACTCGTACCGGTGGAGCTATTTTAGGTTCCTCTTTTGGTGGCGGTGGTGCCGGCTACGGAGATGGTGGCGAAAGTGATAATGGTCAAATGGCCTATGGTATTTATCATGAGGGTATGTATATGGGCGGTGGCGGAGCTGGTGGCCCTAGTATAGGAGGAAAAACTGGCGGTGGTCTTATATATATAACAGCTAGAAATGTGGATCTTCAAACGGCAGATAGTTTTATAAAAGCAGATGGACTGAGCACTACTGGAGCTGGTGAAGGAGCTGGAGCTGGAGGTAATATATGGTTTTTATTTGATGAAGTTATAAATTCCGGCAGCAGTATTTATATTTCAGCAAAAGGTGGAAGCACTCCTGACAGTGCTGGAGCTGGTGGTGGTGGCTTTATAAATGGAAAAGTTTGCAATGGGGACAGCTCATATTTTATTCCTGATAACTCAGGGGGAGCATCTTCAGCCGGTGCAAATCAATCAGGAAAAGCTGGTAACTTTGTTGATTTATTTAATTCTCAATATGATTGGGCCTGTGAAAATTAATTCACAGCCCGTTTTGAATCAAGATAAGTGTAACCACGCATTGACACCAGCATGCTAATCACAAACACTAATGTTTTGGGGTTTCCTCCAGCAAGAGAGGTTAAAGCCGGTCCTGGGCAGTAGCCTACAACACCCCAACCAATTCCAAATAAGATTGCTCCAAAAACTAATGGTTTATCTATGTCTTTTCTGGTGGGCATATGAAAGGTGTTGCTAAAAATAGGCGAGTCTTTATGAGTGATCCATCTGTAGACAATAAAGTGAACAATGATGGCTCCTATCATCACAAAGGCTAAGCTGTAGTCCCAGTTACCAAACACATCTAAAAA
This sequence comes from Bdellovibrionales bacterium, assembly GCA_022450595.1. Taxonomy (GTDB): domain Bacteria; phylum Bdellovibrionota; class Bdellovibrionia; order Bdellovibrionales; family UBA1609; genus JAKUPT01. Next base: position 10,604 of record JAKUPT010000045.1, on the reverse strand, counting down.
GTTCAGTATTTTTTCAGTTTGAGTCATGCCTGAAACTCCAAGTCCCAGCGCAAATATAAGTCCTGATAAAAATCCTATAATATGTACTTTCATCTTCAACTCCTAGAACAGATGGCGAAATACGCCAACGGTTAAAAATCCAAACAACATAAAAGTTACAGTGGCAATTAAAGATCGTGGTGACATGCGGCTGATGCCACACACGCCATGCCCACTAGTGCAGCCACTGCCAATGGTTGTGCCCACTCCAACTAGAACTCCGCCAATGACCACTTCAATCCAGCCAGCTTGTGGCACATCAAAAACTCCTGGGTAAAAAGCTTTTAGTATTATGGCTCCAGAAAATAGACCCATTAAAAAACTAAATCTCCATCCAAAGTCGGATTTATTGAATTTTAAGGCGCCATTAAGAATTCCGCTGATTCCCATGATACGTCCGTTAAAGATTAGTAGTGCTGAGGCTGCCACACCGATCATCATTCCGCCAATTAAGGCATTAATTAAATCTGCTGACATAATTTACTCCTTTACCTTTAGAGGAAGCTTTAAATAGCTCACACCATTATCTTCAGCTGGAGGTAAGTGCCCTGCGCGGATATTTACCTGAATGCTTGGCAGTAACAGTTTTGGAGCCGACAGTGTTTTATCTCTATCTTCTCTAAATTTAACAAACTCAGCTTCAGTAGTTTCAGCTTTTAATTGAATGTTTTTTTGCTTCTCAATTCCTATGGTGGATTCATACTGAAGCTTTCGTCCTCCAGGCTGATAATCATGTCCTGTAAAAACACGTGTCTCATCTGGCAGCTCATACAATTTATTGTGAACTGAGTTGTATAAGTCCGTGGCGCTTCCGGCGGGGAAGTCGCATCTGCCGGTACCAAAATCAGGCATAAACAGGGCGTCTCCTGTAAATACGGCGTCTTCAATTAAGTAACTCGCACAGGCCGGAGTGTGTCCGGGGGTAAAGATCACTTTAAATTCAAGGCTTCCGGCTTTTACAGTTTCACCGTCTTTTAAAAGCTCATCAAACTGACTGCCGTCGGTTTTAAACTCATCACCGAGGTTAAATATACCTTTAAAAACCTCTTGCACCTTCGTGATATTTTCTCCAATGGCAAGTTTCACATTAGGGTATTTTTCTTTAATAAGTTTAGAGCCGGAAAGGTGATCTGCGTGAGCATGAGTCTCTAATATATAATGTAGGTCTAAGCCCTCGTCTTCAATGGCTTTAAAAAGTATATCGTTAGAAGTATTAGTTAGTGCCCCTGATGGAGGATCAAAATCCCAAACCGGGTCAATAACAACCGCGTCTTTGGTTTTTTGGTCATAAACTAAATAGGTTAAAGTGTTGGTGGCTTCGTCGTAAAAATGTTTAATAGTCATAACTTATCCTTTCTGAATAATTACAATTTCAGTATATATGGCTATGAGCTATTAAAATATCATCTGGAGCATAAAATAATGTATCAAATTGATATATTGAGGTGGTGTGTCTAAGGTTTAATTTATTGACCCCAGATTTTGATCTGAAGTTTTTTAGAATGGTTGTCTGGTTTTATGTTTTTAATTTTAATTATTTCCACATAGTCACCAGGCATAAAAGTATAAGGACTCATAGATTGACATTGATTGGTGAAGTCTTCTTTATGAATGACTTCTCCATTTAATAGAATCTCATAGGCCATTAGGTTGTAAGGCAAGGCCACCAGGTCTGACCCAATGTCAAAGTTGATAAACAAGTTTAAGTTTTGGGTTTTAACATCGTACACAGAGTCGAGTTTCAGTAGCGAATAATGCTGCCCATCTTTAGAGGTGGTCATTAGCTTTTCAGACTGCTTAAAGCTTTCATTGAACAAAGTGGCCTTTTGAACATCTAAAGCCAATTTGTTGTCCAAACAGCTTTTAGCTAAGCTTGGTAGGGCAGATAATAGAATTAAACAAGTAATCACGACTTTCATACTAAGACTATCGGCCCTCAGACCATTACCTTAAGTCCAGTTTTAGGTGCTAAACAGATTTTTTGAGAAAGAGGTAGATAAAAATAAGCCAGGGACTATAGGTGTTGAAGAGTTGATCAGTTTTGAAAAACTTGCAGTGTTTGAGAATCTACTAGACCTAAGTAGGAAATGCCTTCAAATTGGCTCTATGTCTAATTTGAGCCAAAATCTTATTTCTATAGCCTCTCAAGCCCTATCTCAGGCTCAAATTATTATCATTATTAGCAAGCCAACTCTGGCCTGAAAGGTCCTATAGGGCTTATCTGGAGTTGGCACAATATCTGAAGTTCAACTCCTAACAAGGTCTGAGGGATAAATGCTGGTAATGATTTTAAATTTTCTATTTTTAACACTAAATATTCACGCAGGAGTCTGCGAGTATCTTTTTTTGAAAGAAGATGTTCACTTGTCACGATCAGATCAGAGGATTGAGGAGCTCTCAGGAAATTATAAAGACTGGTTTGAAGTCTCTTTAAAAACAACTCAGTTTTTAAGTGCCCTTAAAAATCAAAAAGTGGCTTTGGTTTCACTTCGCTCTTCTGATATTTTTCAACACTATAAAATTGAAAAAATTGAATCTGTTGTAAAAGCTGTTGAGTATTCTGGTGCTACAGGGAACCCAATATTGGTATTAAAAAATGGTATGAGTGTCCCATGGGTGCGTGTACAAAGGTTATTTATTGATCCTAATAAGTTATCAAGCTCCGTGTTCTCTGAAAGTGAAAAGCATTTTAAGCTCTACCATTATTCTAAGCACTATAAACAGCAGTGTGTTGGTTGTGTTGAGCTAGGCAAGCTTTTGGGAACCAACTACATGCTGTCGTCAGAAGTTAAAAATTACTATAAGCACATAGTGGTTTTTTATGATCACAGTACTAAAAAAATTAGACTCATAAAAAACGCTTCTATTTCAGACTCAAAAGGACTTTTTGAAGTCAAAGATCACCGAACGGGCAATAGCTGGGTGATCCCAAAATTTGAAGTGGGGTATGTGGGAGTCAGTTTACCTCATGGTCACTAGCTCTTCTGCAGCAGTGGGATGAATGGCAACGGTTTGATCAAAGTCTGATTTTTTAGCACCCATTTTTACAGCTACTGCAAAGCCTTGCAGCATTTCATCACAGCTGTCACCAATCATATGAAGACCAACAACTTTTTCATCAGAGCCTGCGCAAACAAGCTTCATAAAAGTTTTTTGTTTGTTCTCAGACATAGCGTAGTACATGTTTACAAACTCTGAAGTGTAAACTTTTATTTGCTCTTTTCCGAATTCAGCCTCTGCCTGCTCTTGAGTCAACCCAACCACTCCAATAGGGGGGTGAGAAAACACCACTGTGGGAACATTGTTAAAGTCTTGCTTGTGTTTTTTGTCTCCAAAAAGCCTATCAGAGAGTTTGCGGCCAGTGGCAATAGCCACAGGGGTGAGTTCAACTTCTCCAATGATATCTCCTAGGGCAAAAATACCCTTTTCTGCCGCCTCTTGTTGGTCATCCACACTCACATAACCTTTCGAGTTGGTTGTGATTTTTGTGCTCTCAAGTTTTAAAGCTTTAAGGTTAGGAATCCTGCCGGTACACCAAAGCAGTTTTTGAGCAGTAATGGTCTTATCTAATAACTGTAAACTATATTGTTCTTTTGATTTTGAGACGGACTGAATTTTACAGTTGTAGCAAACCTCAATGCCTTGCGCTGTCATTTGTTGATCAAGTTTTTCAGAGATTTGTTTGTCAAAGCTTCTTAACAGCCTATCACCTCTACAGACAACTGTAACTTTAGCGCCTAAAGTGTTTAATACTCCCGCAAGCTCTACGCCTATGTATCCGCCACCAACAATCACAACTGACTCTGGAAGACTCTCCCAATTAAAAAAGTCATCAGATGTATCACCTAATTCTTGGCCGGGCACTTCGGGCTTAATCGGGTGACCTCCGGTGGCGACTACAATATATTTTGCCGTGTATATTTTATCTCCGGCTTTAACAGTTTTGGCGTCAACAAATTCAGCTGTGGCTTCAATGACTTCCACTTTAGAATTGTTTAAGTTTTTTGCATAGATCCCATTTAAGCGTTCAATGTAGGCATCTCTTTTAGCTTTTAATTTTGAAAAGTCAAAATCAGGAGATGGAGCGACATTAAAACCATAATCCTCGGCTTTTTTAACAACGTCTAAGGTGTGGGCCGCATTAAACATCACTTTTTTAGGCACACAACCAACATTCACGCAAGTGCCACCGAGTTTGTTCTTTTCAATCAATAAGACTTTTGCTCCATATTCAGCAGCTCGTCTTGCACATGCAATACCGCCACTTCCGCCGCCAATCACTATTAAATCATATGACATCGCCTTTACTCCTTTTGAGCTATGTTGATATAAAAAAATAAAAATAGCAATCAGTCACAAAGTTTTAATGTAGACATAAGTGGGATGTGGTCAGACAACAGGCGCCAATGTCTATGCAGTAAGGGTTTTGATTTTATCACCTCAAAGCCTCTGGAATAAATTCTATCTAAAGGCATAACCGGGTAAATGGCCGGATAGGAGTTAGCATAAGTGCCGGTCATTGTTTTAAATGATTCAGTGAGGCCAATTTCTGTTTCTAAATAGTAAGAAAGTTTTTTATTCCAGTCATTAAAGTCACCACAAAATATAATGGGGTCACTCATCTCAGAGGTTTCTTTAATATAACGAATAATTTCTTGAACCTGTTTTCTGCGGTGGCGATGGGTTAGGTTTAAGTGAGTGCAGTATAAGTGGACTACTTTTTCACCCAGTTGAATTTGAGTATGAAGCAATCCTCTTTTTTCCAATTGATGAAGGCTTAGATCTAAGTTGTTTTTGGTTTGCATGGCAAAGGAGCTTAATATGGCGTTGCCATGATGGCCTTTTTTGTAAACTGCGTTTTTACCATAACTGTGGTGCGGCCAAATGTTTTCAGCTAAGACCTCAAAGGGGAGAGCCGTTACAGGAAGATTTAATTTTTCAGGAATGTAACCTGCTATTTCTTGTAAAAACACAATGTCGGCATCAGTTGATTTTAAGGCCTCTTTGATATCAAACAGGTTGTATTTGAGATTAAATACGGAATAGCCTTTATGGAGATTATAGGTTAGTACTTTTAGTGTCATAGCTTAGCTGCAGTAAGTGTTGATGTTCATTTGTATTTATACTCTAATTTATAACGAACTTAATCAAGGGGCCAATGTATGTTTAAAATCATTTTATTAACTTTAAGCTTATTCTGTACAGCGCAAGATATGCCTCACCCTAGTGGTCACTCCACATATAAAGAGCTAAAAGGGGAGCTGTTCACCTTTAAAATGGTTCCAAAAGATAAAAAAATAACCCTAGAAGTTGTAGGTATCCCCAAACTTAAACTTGATTTTTCTAAAGTGGACTTAGAGGTCAGATATTTAAGTCAGGATAAAAAAGTCATTTCTGAAAGCATTCCTTTTAGCCAAGAATCGATGCAAATCCCTGTAAAGCCTGGCTTTATGCCTGAGCAGATTCAAATTAAATCCAATGATAAGGTGCTTGATACTTTAAAAATAAGAGTGGATTAATTATTTGGTGCGTCAATATGAGCATGTTTGTCTCACAATGAGACAAGATGCACATTGCAAATTTTCCAAACCCTTCTTATTGTGACTTACCTTGGTACAGTAATTGATACTGATTCAAGTAAACAATTTAAAGGGGGAAATATGTTCCAAAAAATAATCATCACAGCATTCACAGTTTTTTCACTTCAGGCATTGGCAACGGAGCAGCCAGTAAGTGTTGAGAAAACTGTACCAATTAACGATGCTCTAGTTCCAAAATCAAGCAAAGCCAATGAAGAAGTAAAAGTTGTAGTTTCTGGTCTTTTTTCAAACGGTTGCTACTCTTATGATAGAGCCGAAGTAAAACACATTGAAGATCAAGTTCACACAGTTTCTGTAATTGCTAATGTTTCTCAGGGAATGTGCATTATGGCTTTAGTACCTTTTACGAAAGAAGTAAACCTTGGAACTCTTTCTACAGGCAACCATACAGTGCGTTTTTTAAGCGGTGACGGCACTTATATGGAAAGATCTGTGTTTGTTGAGTAACACATGATCTTTTTATTATTATTTAGTTTATTAAATCTAAATGCTGATGTTTCCAACAGTCACTATGGCTGTTGGAAGCTTGAGTCTGTAAAATGGCAGAACAAAATCAGACCTCCATTTAACCCAAATCTTCAGCTCTATTTTATCTTTTATAAGAACAACACCTTAAGAGTGTATTGGAATTTTAAAAATGATCCAGACACTTTTTGCGAAAGAGTGAGTAGTTATAATTTTGATGGCGAAATCCTTGATGAAACAGTCTTGTGGTTACACCCGGATAACTCTCCAGAGTGCTCAAAAGACCCAGACATGCATGTGGGACGAAATATGTTAACACCACTGAGTGTTACTTCACAGCAGTTAACATTGCATTTAAACTTTTCAGGTGATCCTTTAGATTATATTTATAAAGCCTGTGAGCAACTGCCTTAAGACTCTTCACCTTCATCCAGCTGTTGAACACTAAAATCAAAACTGGAAAGGTCATCAACTTCAATGTCTTCAATGCCAGCAAAGTGATCCTGCTCTTCGAAAAAAGCGTGCTTTTCTACAAATGAGGCCTCGGTGACTATGCTTGAGTCTTTATCTATATCCACTCCAGAAGTTTCTCCGTCCGTGAGGTGAATCTCGGCTCTTTGATCAGCGATTTTTTCTAAAGCCAGAGCTAATGCTAAGTTTTCGCTCAATATATCATTTAAATTTCTGGCACTAATAGTTAAAAAAGAGCAATCGTCTGAATTGGTTTTAACCGTCGCCGTTCTAAAGTTGGCGCCTAAAGATGCAATTTCCCCGAAGTAATCACCTCTTTTTAAATCGCATACCCATTTTCCATCTTTAATAACACTGACCTCCCCCTTAATAATAAAGTAAAATGACGGGGTCTCGGGGTCTTCAATATCAATGGCCTCACCTTGTTCAATGACCACGGTGTCTTTATCTAATGCATTAAGCTGACACTTTGAAGTGAAAACCTGGAGGGCGTCTGAGGGTATGCCTTGAAATAATGGGGCCTCAAGAAGAATTTGATTTACAAATAACCTTGTTCTTAAGGGGCGATAAGAATCAAAACTAGCAGGTTTTTTAACATCTACAATTTTTTGAATTTCAATTGATAAAAGCCATGAGTCCTCAAGAGCCACAACGTCAGCTGTTCTGGGTTTGTCAAAAGCCGCAGAGCTTTCCCCAAAGATTGTCACCGGCTCTAGTTGAGCCATCACTCGGTTTAAGCCTTTGTCGTCTTTGGGGCTTAATACACCAACAGAACCTGAGAGTAGAACGTAAAGTTCTTTTTCTAAATTTCCTGAGCGAACAATGATATCTTTTTCTTTATAGTTAACTAGTTTTGAGTGCTTTAAAATTAAATCCATCGCCTTTGGCAAGGTTTTATGTCCAATAGGAGTGCGTTTTAATAATGAGATGATACGGTCTTTGCTAAAAAACTCTTTATCATATTTTTGAGACGAATGGTGTTGATTGTAGTTATTTTCACCAAAGTCTGTCATATGAAGCCTTACGTCTTCATTGTTTTTAAATAAATTATTATCAGCTAAAAGTTTTAAAGTTTTAACCAGTGATTGATATCTAAAGTTCACTTTTTTTTGATAGAGATGACGAATAATTTCTGAAACTGAATAGGCGCCATTAAGTAGTTTTACAAAATTTAAAGCCTCATAGGGGAGCTCAATAGATAAGCCGGCTCCATCATTGGGGCTAAAAGTGATTGTTGTATCAAGGACAGACCATTGTCCTGGTTTTAATGCGGGTCTTAAATTTTCAATTTTTGCCATATAATTAATTTTTATAAAAATATGACAGCTTGTAAAGACTTGTTATGATAAGTCCAGTCATATAAGCATTTAAATGTAACAGATCAGATATAATGAGATTTTTTTGAAAATTTAAGTGATGTGGTCATTCTTTTAATAATTAACAGCCTAAAACTATTGAATGCAGTTCATCATAACCAAATTCTAATATGAATCAAACACGGGGTGGTTATAAAATTATTATCCAAGGAGTGATTTATGCAAACAGCACCACTTGTTTTTGTAATAGAAGATGAAGAAGATATTGCCGACTTAATTAAGTTTAACCTGCAAGCCGAAGGCTTTAAGGTGCAAGTGTTTAACTCTGGTGAAATTGGCCTTCAGGCCTGTAAGGATAACCCTCCAGATTTGGTGCTTTTAGATCTCATGCTCCCAGGTATGAGTGGTTTTGAAGTTTGTAAAAACATTAGATCGAACCCTGAAATCGAATCTCTACCTGTTATTATGTTAACAGCGAAAGGTGAAGAACATGATGTGGTTAAAGGCCTAGAGTTGGGTGCAAATGACTACATTACTAAGCCTTTTAGTCCTAAAATCTTAGCCGCCCGTATTCGTTCTGCTTTAAGAAATATTAAAAACCAATCCGCTAAAGATGAATCGGCTCCATTGAAGGTCCACGGTATTGAGGTCCACTTAGGAAAGCACGAGGTTTTGGTGGATGGAGAAAAAATAGACCTTACTCACTCAGAGTTTCAAATCTTATCATTTTTAGCCAAAAAACCAGGATGGGTCTTTACGCGCTCTCAAATTGTTGATGCTATTAGGGGAGAAGACTATGCGGTGACCGATAGAACCATAGATTTCCAAATGGTTGGATTAAGAAAAAAACTAGGTGATAAAGGCAGTTTACTTGAGACTGTACGTGGGGTTGGATATAGGCTAAAAGAGTAATATGAAGTTAAAACCTCTTTTTTGGCAATTGTATCCAGCCTTTCTAGTAACAAGTCTTTTGGGACTTATTTTAGTCACTATTATTGCCTGTGTGACCTTTCATCATTTTTATTTAGAAAAATCTCTTGAAGACCTGCAGACAAGGGCTCAAATTTTATCTGGCTCCATTAAAGATCAAGATGTTAAATCCTCCACATTTCAACAAAGAGTGGTGGCCTTAGGGCAACAAATTGATAAACATATTAGTGTTATTGATTTTGATGGTCATATTCTTGCTGACTCCCATCGCCCAAAGCAAATAGGAAAAAGTGTTTTAGAAGACCCTGAAGTGTATCAAGCTTTAAACTCTGTTGAAGGAGCTGCAAGAGCGCAAAGGTACCAGTCTTTTTTTAAAAAAGAGTATTTATATTTTGTCACCAAGCAGATGGAAATTACAAAAACGCCTTATTTAATCCGGGTTGGGCTTCCGATTGACTCAATTTATCAAGCACTAAAGTCTATTTACTTAAAAGTATTTATTGGCGCCTGTGTGGTGATTATTTTGGTGGCATTAATTAGTCTTTACTTTGTTTATAAGTTAACTCTTCCCATTGAAGCTATAAGAAAGTGGGCCACTCAGGTTGCAACCGGTGACTTAAGCTTAAGAATTAATACTAAAAACGTGTACACAAAAGAAGTTAAGAGTCTGGCTCAAGCTATGAATAAAATGGCTTTTAACCTTAAAAAAAGAATGCAAACCATTCATCAACAAAACAACGAGCAACAGGCTATATTTGCCAGTATGTCAGAAGGAGTGTTGGCGGTTGACACTAAGCAAAGAGTGCAACTGATTAACCATGCCGCCAAACAGTTACTGCAGATCAGTGGCATAGACTGTATCAGCACTCCCATTCAAGAGCTGATTCGCTCATCAGAGATTTTGCAATTTATAAAAGACTCTTTAGAGCTTAAAGCCCCAAGAGATAAAGAGATAAAAGTTTTTGCCGAAACAGAAAAAATATTTAAAGTCACAAGCACTCCTTTAATATTACAAAAGGGCAAGTTTATTGGCTGTGTGGTGGTGTTTTCAGATCAAACCCAGATTAGAAAGCTAGAGCAGCACAGAAAAGAGTTTGTGGCCAATGTGTCACATGAACTAAGAACTCCACTAACTTCCATTAAAGGCTATGCTGAGACCTTAAAAAACACAGCTGTTGACGATGAAAACCAGCAAAAGTTTTTAGATATTATTATTAAACAGTCTTCTCGTTTGGGAGACTCCATTGATGAACTGCTGACGCTCTCTAGAATGGATAAAGAGTCCAAACTTGAACTTGAAAAAGGGTCTTTAAAGCAGGTGCTTGAAAGTGCTATTGAAGTTTGCAGGCCTAAAGCAGAAGTGATGCAGCAAAAATTAAGTTTTACAGACGAAACCAATAACGCCTACGCTTACATACATCCTCATATGCTTGAGCGGGCTGTGGTGAACCTGATTGATAATGCTGTCAAATACAGTGGGGCAAACACCCAGATCGATGTGATTTTAAGTAAAAAAGACCAATACTTTTCTATTTCTGTGATTGATGAGGGACCGGGGATAGAGCAAAAGCATCAAGATCGGCTGTTTGAGCGATTTTACCGTGTGGATGAGTCCAGAAACAGTAAAGTTGGTGGCTCGGGGCTTGGCCTATCCATTGTGAAACATGTGGCTTTGTCTCATGGGGGCTTTGTTGAGGTTGAAAGTCACTCAGGCAAGGGGAGCTTGTTTCGTATCTGTTTGCCGGTTTCTTAACTTTTTGGCTTCGACCCATCCTTTGAATTA
>JAKUPT010000044.1 GCA_022450595.1 Bdellovibrionales bacterium | reverse complement strand
TTTGCCGCAATGGTTGCAACCAGGGCTGAGTCAATGCCGCCACTGATACCAAGATGTACTTTTTTAAATCCAAGCTTTTCTACAAAATCACGCAGTCCACACTCTAAAGCTTTTTGTGCTCGAATCAAACGTTGTGTTTTTATCTTATTAACAGCTTTCGGTGGCGCTTCATCTAAATCCACCACGGCAAAGTCTTCTTTAAAGTCTTCAAGCTGACACAAAGTTTTGCCAGTTTTAGAAAGCACAAAACTGGCTCCATCAAAAATTAACTCATCTTGAGCTCCCACCATGTTGGCATAAACCATCGGAGCTTTAAAATGCTTCACCACATTTTGAGTCACATAAGTTCTATTTTTAAGCTTTGTGTAAGTAAAGGGAGAAGCCGAGAGGTTAATCACTAAATCAACTTTTTCTTTTATTTTAGTTAAGGGGTTTAACTTGTATGGAGAGGAGTCATGGCTTGGAAGCGGCCAAGCCCAAATATCCTCACAAATCGTAACAAGAATTTTTTTGCCTTTATAAGTTAAAATATTTTTTGCGGTTTCACCGGCTTCAATATGTCTGGCCTCATCGAACACATCATAAGTTGGTAGAAGTTGCTTTGCGAAAATTTTTGGCTTTTTATCCTGCTGAATAAAAACCGCAGAGTTGTTATAGGCCTTGCCATTGATTTTAGGGTTTTTTGTAATGGCACCCACCATCGCAGCAATGCCTTTAGGCATATTTTTTTGAATTTTTGAAATGTAACTGATTTGTTTTTTAACTATGTCTGGTCGCTCTAACAAGTCTACGGGATGATAGCCAAAAAGCGCGGCCTCAGGAAACACCACAACATCCACATTTTGTTTATGAGCTGATTTTACAGCCGACATTATTTTTTTATAGTTAAGTTCAAAATCACCAAGAACAGAATTAATTTGTGCAATTGCTATTTTCATAATAGCCCATCATTACTACACATCCTTGTATGAGTCACCCTCAGCTTCAGGAAACGGGCCGTTAAATCCAACCAGCTCTTTTGATAGTACTTTTTGCTCATGAGAGTGCCAAAATTTAATCTCTGCTTGCGGGTACTCCCAACTGTAATAACCTTCACCAGAGTCAAGATGCACAATCCATAAACTGTGTGGATAACCACCAAGTCTTTTTACTTTTTGATGCCAAGAAGTGATTAGCTCATTGATACGTTCTTCTAATTGTTGAATAGTTTCTTTTTGACTGAGTTGAATCTTTTCAAGTCGATCCATTAAAACTTCAACTTCATCATGATATTTTTTTGTCATGGTTTTAAGAATTGGGCAAAGATCATTTGCCTCTTCAAACTTAAATATCCCCGTTCGATTGATCGAAATGACGTGATCCAATGCTGTTCCCCCCGTTGCAATGAATACGCTATAAGCATAGCTTGTGTTTTGTTTATGAGGCATGTTCGCTTTTGGATCAAATAGAAAATTAAAAAGATAAAAAGTTCTAAAACAATAATCCTATATAGATATAATAATTATAAAAAGCTCCAAATAACAGCTAGTTACATGGTATTTTTGTGAATATATTTTTCATAAAGCTGTGAAATTTACACCGGCTGCGTCAGTCCATTGAATTTTTGATCTGTAATAGCTGGCTTCCTAAAAATAAAATTATACCAATGATTATAGCTATAATTATGATGTATTTTATAAAAGCACCAAAGGTCCACTCACCATCATCTTCCGGTGGAGGGGCCGATGCGGGAGCTCTTTTGTTCATAAGCATGGCTTGAGGACGTTTTGCATCTTGCGAAGTCACCTTTTCTTCTTTGATAGTGACAGCGTCACCCTCTTCTTTTTCTTTTTGCTGATCTGAAGTATCAAAGGCGCCATAGACTTCAAACCGTTGGCTACGACGACGAATCACTGTGCGCTGCTCTCTTTGTGTGGCCCAAGAAGGAAGTCCAGCTTCCGTACTTCCCGTGTAAGTGGACTCACCATTACCCCCTGAACCTCCACCTTCTTCTCCCGGTGTTCCTCCACTGCTTGAACCAAATGACCCCATTCCAAAACGATCCGCACCACCTCGGCGACCTCGCCCTCCTCCGGCACGGCCATTAGCTACAGGGACTTGATCAGGAGCACCAGCTCGACCACCACCGTCTTCACCAGATCCATTGCCTCCTCCGGCTCCGTCACCGCCTTCACCAGGACCACCTGGACCTTGCCCACTTCCTGTGCCTTGTCCAAAAGCAACGTACTCGTTACTACAAGCACCCGCGCCTCCACCAAGAGCAGGAAGCTCTCCTGACTCCAACAAGCACTGTAAGTAAGAGCCAAATTGGTTTTCGCCCCAATCTTCAAAAGCTGCACCTAAAAAGCTATTTAATAAAATTAATGCCAAAGCAATTCCTACTACTAACATCAAAATAGTTTCAATCAGGGCCTGCCCCGATGAACTATGTAGACTAGACCCTGAATCTTGTCCCTTTAACTTTGTAGGAATGTTTTTTATACTCATATAAAAACCTATCGGCTTATTATGAGATTTATAAAAACACATTTAGTACTTTTTTTAGTTTTCACGACTCAAGTTGTAGTGGCCAACTCCAGCTTCAAGACAGCCCTTGAAAGCTACAAGAGCAAAAATTACTCTCAATGCACAAAATCATTAGAAAAAAGGTATGAAACTTTAAAAGAAAAAGAATTACTACTGCTTTTTTATTGCTATAAAAAAATTGAGGGCAAGACCAAGGACCAAATTCGTGTTTTAGAAAAAATTGAAAGTCTTGATAAGCCCACAGAAAAAACTATTTTTCTAAAAGCTCAGACCCACTACTTTGATAAAAATTATGATGAAGCCATTAAAGAGCTCAGAAAAGGCACAAACCTTTTTCCAAAATCAAAACACTTACATGAATCACTTCTTAAAATATTTATGCTCACTGAAAACAGCTATGAAAGCCGCATGATATTACAATCAATGAAAAAGCAGTTTGGTAGCACTCCTCGCTACTTAAGTCTACTGTGCAAGTACTACTACTTAGATGGCTACTTTGACTCTGCAATATCTACTTGTAGAGAAGCAATTAAGTCTAAATTGTCACATGCTGACAACTATGTGTATTTAGCCTTAGCTCAAATTGAATCCGGAGAAGAAACTAAGGGAGCGGAGCAGCTTGTTGCAGCGGCAACAAACTTTAAAAAAAGTGCACTGGCGCAACAGATGCTATCAACATACTACCTTAAAAAGGAAAACATCCCCTCAGCCTACAAATACGCTAAAAAATCGTACAAGCTCTCACCTGATAATATTGATGTGCTTATTACTTTTGCCCAGGCAAGCTTTGCCAATGAAGAGTATCAAGAGTCACTAGATGTTTTTAACAAAGCCTGTAAGATGTCTAGAAAAGCCATTGACCCCTTTCAAGTGGCGGCAGGCAAAATCAAACAAAAAAACAATTTTGAATTCACACAAAAGTTCTCCCAAGCAGCACACCAGTGCCGGATCATGAAAAGAGAAGACTAAATTTTAATGGTTTTTCTTGGTACATTTGGTTATCAGCCAGGACCAAAGATTATCGCCACATTTGAATTTGACCTTATACCTCCCGGCAGAAATGGCCGCAGGTCGTCTTCGTATTGCATTAATCCCGTTGGGATTAACGCAACACGGATACGCCCTGCACATACTGAGGTCGGCATAAGGTCAAATTCAAATGTGGCGACAATCTTTAGTCTCAAAAAAGCTTTATTATGAAGTTAACCCAACCAAAACTCGTTTGAGTTTATTTTATTAATATTAAATTTCAAGGGAGTTTTCTGAGAGACCTCAGCGGTCCAGGACGGACCGCAAGCTGCGAGGCACGGAGGCCGTGTCTCGAAGAGAACTCCCTTGAAATTTAATATTAATAAAATAAACCGGGCACCATTCCTCAATTAACATCAACTAGCCATTGAAAAACATAAGAGAGACTAGAAAAAGGTAGTGTTGTGTCTCAATGTGAAACACTTAAGTGATTAAATTTGGGACAAATGCCAATTGCCGGTATAATTGAATCAAAATGTAAACTTTTAAAAAAATCAGGCCGATAGGTTCAATGTTGTATTAAAGGGGGAAATTCAATGAAAAAAGTATTTCATTATTTAAAGAAAACTCTTATTGAAGATGAATCAGGCCAGGGTACTGCAGAGTATGTACTTCTGTTAGTTGGTATTATTGCTGTTGGATTTATCTTTAAAGATCAAATCACTAACATTGTCAGTGAAAAACTTGGACAGATCCAAAGTGATATTATGGGATTCACATCTCAAAACTAGTATTTTAGGAGCTAAGTTATATGGCTAGTACAGAGATTGTACTTTTATTATTTATGTATGTGGCAATTTTTGGTGGACTGATGTTTGGAACCGACAGTTCAATGTTTGGTTCTTTTAAAGAGGGTACACCAAAACTTGCTGCTAAAGTAGAGCGAAACCTTATGACAGGACATCGCTTTAAAGTTGACGGTGACTACAACGAATGGCAGTAGAGTCTATTACAAAAGGACGAGACTATGTTTGGAGCACAGGGATGGATGCTCATATTACCAAGTTTAATACTTATTCTAGGTGTTGTAAGTGATCTTAAGTCACGCAAAATCCCTAACAAATTAAATCTTATACTTTATATCACATCTCTTATCTATGTGTTTGTTTATGCTGGCTTCACTGGTGTTATGACAGGAGTTGTTTCAAGTCTAATTATTTGTGCAATAATGTTTCCTATGGTTGCGGCAAAAATTATTGGAGCTGGTGATTTAAAACTGATGCTGCCATTTGCTGTTTGCATCCAATACGGCATTGTTTTTTGGGTTTTAATTTACTCTTTATTTTGGGCAGCTGTTTTAGGAGTGATTCGCGTTCTTATTCAAGGACAGATAAAAACTTTATTTCAAAACATGGTGACCATTACTACGACCAAATCAGATGAAAATATAAAACTTCACACCCTTCCCTTTTCTGTAGCGCTTTTGTTTGGATGGCTTAGTTATCTCATAATTTCTGGAGGTCTCTAATGTTAAATAATAATAAAGGACAAAGTTTAGTTGAAGCGGTGCTTTTAATCGCTTTGTTTTTGTTTATTTCAAAGCTTGCAATGGATGGACTGAAAAACAATGAGTTTCTGATCACTATGATTCAAAAGCCTTTGGTTAAAATTGCTTCAACCATTGAAAATGGCTCTCCTCATGCGAGTGAGCAACCAAAATTAGATCATCCAAATAGTGTGAACAGACACATCAGTCATTATGGACATGTAGAATGAATAATAAGGGTGTTATAACTATTGATTTTTTATTTGCTTTCACCTTTATTTTTGGGTTGGTGTATTTACTGTTTGTCGTTTGTTTTACCTTTTTTATGGTAGAAGTCACACAGTATATTACCTTTTCATCAGCCAGATCTTATTTAGCAGCACATAACACCAATCAAAAACAGCTTGAAATGGGCAATCAAAAGTTTTTACAACTCACTCAATCTGAGCTCTCCCCTGTCAAAGGTATTTTAGGAAATCTAAAATGGTATCAAATTTCGTCACCCCTTATTGGAAAGTTTGGAGATGATGGGTTTAATTATCCACAAGTTGAGGGTCAAGTGTTACTCGATGAATATGACGTCACAACATCTGATCAAAACACCTTTTGGGGAATGCGTGTGGAATTTATTCCCAAAGTTTTAGATTTTTCAGTGCCCTTTGTAGGGTCTACGAATGAAAAAGGTGAAGGCACTGGGGAAATTTTTAAATCAAATATTCAAAGTTTTTTAGGGCGTGAGGTCTCATCTGAAGAGTGTTTGAATATGCAAACCAATCGTTGGAACCTGATTAAGTCTAAATCTTCTAAATACAGCCAGTACCCTAATATGGCAATGCCAAAGGTGGCCGACAATGGTTGTTAATAAAAAAGGCATGGCAACAATTGAAGCCTTACCAATGCTTGTGGTGTTTGTGATTTTCTTTTCTTATACTTATGGTTTTTTTTCAGTCATTCACAGTGGAATTTTATATTCTATTGGAGCCAGAGCTTATGCCTTTGAGACCTTTAGAAATAGAGCTAACCTGACATACTTTCGCGGTAATAATAATTCGGAAAGTTATAACTTCTATACAAAGGTGGGCCATAGGTATCATTGCACCCGTACTCGTGCGCCTGAAATTGCATTTATTGCAGAAAAACGAGCCATAAGTATAGGTATGAGCTTAAGCCCAACGTCTAATTCTAACGCTGATATAGAGATTCACAACGACAAGATTCATGATCTAGATCAAAGAAACCGAGATGTAAAAGTGAACCCAATATGGATTAAGACATGTTACGGAATATGTGTCACTCCTGGGTGCGGTGATTGAAGAGGTGAGAAATGAACTCGAATGAAACTAAAACATTATGGCTTTCGATTTTATTTGCTCTTATAGCGGCATTTTTATTGAACAGTTATACTACTGAAAAAGAAATGCAGATTGCAAAAAAGTATTCTGAGAAAATTAATATAGTTGTTGCTAAAGATGACATTAACGAAATGCAAACCATTGATGAAACTATGCTCGACACAATTGAAATGCCCAAAGAGTTTGTACAACCAGGTTTTATTAAAGACTCTCTAGACATTGTGGGGAAAGTGGCCATTGCACCTATGCGTAAGGGTGAGCAAATTTTAAATAGTAAAATTTTAAATCCAGGTCCAGAAACAGGTCTTTCCATTAAAGTTGCACCAACTAAACGTGCAGTGACTATCCCCGTGGACGAAGTTCGAGGGGTGGGGAAGCTATTAAAACCTGGTGATCGCATAGACATTATCACCGCCCTAGATGTTGGCTCTGGTCAGAATAAAGAACGTGTGATTAAAACCTTATTAAAAGACGTGACAATACTTGCAACAGGAATGTCTGTGGCCTATGAGCCGCCACGCGTGCATGAACAGGTGGGAGACAAGGACTTTATTAAAAACCTTCGCTCTTACACAAACTTTGACACCGTTACAGTTGAAGTGGCCCCCACAGATGCGCAAAAGCTGATTTATGTTTTATCTACAAATCCAAGCTCTATGTTTTTTAGTTTAAGAAACCCGCATGATAACGAAAAAACTCCAGTTCCCGATGTGCGTTTAAATGACTTATTGGGGCTGAGCTCTCGCTCTGCGGTTGGAGGACAAATAAGACGACCTTCAAATATAAATAGACCAAGAGGACGATAATTGATGTTAAGTAAGTTTAAAATTAAGACATTTCAACCAACAGCATTTGCAAGATTTATTGTGTTTGCATTGGTATGTCTATTTTTAAACTCTGCCTTTGCTAAAACCGTCAAATACTTACCTTTATATATTGGTATTTACCAAGATGAAAAACTTGAAAGCACAAACATTGATTATGCGGGAACTTTTAGAAAGCTCGTAAGTATTGATCGCCGAGGGCGAACTTTAAGAATCAACCCAAAAAAGACCGGTGTGGGAACTTTAATCATTAAAAGTAAGTCTACTGGAAAAATTCTGCAAGAATTTCGCTTAGATGTAAGACAAACAAGCCTTGTCAAAATCGCACAAGAGATTCGTACACTCTTGGCTGATATTGAAGGCATTAATATAAAAATTATGAACAACAAAGTTGTAGTCGATGGTCAAATCTTGCTGCCAAGAGATATGGGGCGCATTCACACTGTCGTTAAACAATACGGCAACCAAGCCACAACTCTTGTTGTGCTGTCACCTGTAGCACAAAACAAAATCGCCGAACTTATTGAGCGAGACATTAACAACCCAGAGGTTCGTGTCAGGGCTTTGAATGAAAAGTTTATTCTGGAAGGTGTTGTAGACAGCCCTGAAGATAAAACTAGAGCTGAAATTTTAGCCAAAGCTTATGTGCCAGATGTTGTGATTGATGAAGCGGTGGCTGATAAAAAAGTTTTAGAACGACAATCAGATGTGGTGATTAACTTGATCAACGTTCGTGAAAATGCACCACCTGCTCCAAAAAAGATTGTGCAATTGGTTGTGCATTATGTTGAATTGAATAAGAACTATAGTAAAGGCTTTAGATTTCAGTGGACACCTGATTTTGGCGAAGACTCCTCAATCACTTTTAATTCTGGAGACAGAGCACCAAGCAGTATTGTAACAAGTATTTCCGGGACTATATCTAGACTTTTACCAAAACTTAATTGGGCTAAAGGGCATGGACTCGCTCGCGTATTACAAAGCTCGAGCATCATCGTCGAAGATGGATCTAAAGGTACTGTTAAGTCGCTAACGAATGTTCCTTATCAAACAGTTGCAAAAGATGGACAGTTCACAACCAGCTTTGCTCAAACCGGAATTGTGTCTTCTATCACTCCTCAGGTGATGGGATCAAGGTCTGATAGTATTAAGCTGAATATGCAATTTTCGGTGGAAGCCTTAGTGGGTAAGACTGGAGATGGCCCCACTATTTCTAAACGAGAAGTACAATCTACTATAATTGTAAGAAGTGGTCAGTCTGCTGCTGTTGGTGGTTTGATCAGTAGTGAACAATACACTGACTTTAATAAATATCCGCCTGGTGCAAGCGCTAATCCCATTATATCTTTTTATACATCTAAAGAATTTTCTAAAAACCAATCCCAATTTGTGGTTTTTGTCACCCCACTTATTAAAGCCTCTGCTAGCTCAGGATCTGATAAAATCAAAGAAAAGTTTAATATTAAAAAATAAATCTAGACTTAGTTTTGTCTCATATAAAGCCGATAAGAACATTGTAATGTTATAAGGAGATTCCATTGCCTGTTAGTCAAAATTGCCATGTTATCGGAGTTGTAGGTGGTAAAGGTGGAGTTGGTAAAAGTTTATTTGCTGCCAACTTTACGGCTGCCATGACTTTAGAGATGAAGGCGAAGACATTATTAATTGATTTAGATCAAAGATCTGCTGGTGACCAAAACGTGATCACAGGGCTTCGTCCACAAAAAACCATTGTAGACTTATGCAACAGTTCTGTGCCGGCCACTCCTCAAGGACTTGCACCTTATATTTCTCAACACAAAGCAGGCTTTCATTATTTAGCCGCAGTTTTAAGTCCCGACCAACGCTTAAATGCCTCAGTGGACCTGTTTAAAAAACAACTGTTTAGTTTAAGCCAAATCTATCAATATATTATTGTGGATCTTGGAAATGAATTAAGTGATTTACAAATGGCCTGTATTGAAGATGCCAGTACTGTGTTAATGGTCTCAACGCCTGAAGTTTTAGTGGTTAACCAAACCCGTCGAATGATTTCAGACTTACTTACAGCCACTTTTCCAAAACAAATGTTTCAATTGGTGTTGAACAAAGTCAGTAAGTCTGGGCTTTCCCCGCAGGTGATCAGTCAGGGCTTGGGAATTCCTGTGGTAGGCATGATTCCACAAGACGACATGACGGCCTTTTCGTCTCTGCAGCGTTCAACTCCTTTTGTGCTTTCTCAACCCAACACTCCTATTAGTAAGGCCTATCATGATGTGGTCAGAAAGCTCACTGGTGGTGTGTTACAAAAGCTCAAAGCCTTAAGTCGCCCGAAAAGTGCAAAGCTCACTCAAGCTGCTGATCAAAAAGCTATTGCCGGCTCTAAAGAAAGCAGCCCGTCTGCTGGCTCGGATAATATGAGCCCTGAGAACTTATTAAAAATGCAAATTCATGAAGAGCTAATTAAAAAAATGGACATTCAAAAAGACATTGCTCAAAGTGAAGGCGATAAAAACAAAGAGGCTGAACTTAGAACAAAAGCTCAAAAAGTGATCTCAGAACTTGTGGACATTCATGCTAAAGGCATTGCAAGAGACGAACGCTCTCGAATTATAAAACAAATCACCGATGAAGCCGTTGGCCTCGGGCCCTTGGAAGAGCTATTAGCAGATCCCAACGTGTCGGAGATTATGGTTAATGGTTTTGATCATATCTTTGTGGAAAAAAACGGCAAGCTACAACTTTCATCCATTACTTTTACATCGAACTTACAGTTAAGAAACGTCATCACCCGAATTGTTTCCCCGCTTGGAAGACAGATCAATGAAAAGTCTCCTTATGTGGATGGTCGTTTAAAAGATGGCTCTCGTGTGAATGCGGTGATTGAACCTCTAGCCATTGATGGGCCAGCATTGACCATTCGTAAGTTTGCTAAAGAACGAATTACCCCAGAGCATTATTTTAAATGGGGATCTTGTACAAAACCCATGATGGACTTTTTAAAAATCTGTGTCGAACAAGGCTTAAACGTGGTGATCTCTGGTGGTACCGGTTCTGGTAAAACCACTCTTTTAAATGTGTTAAGTGGATTTATTCCCTCAACTGAAAGAATTATCACCGTGGAAGATGCGGCAGAACTTCAACTGATGCAAGAACACGTGGTGCGCTTAGAAACCCGCCCGGCAGGCACTGAAGGCACCGGTGAAATTGCCATTCGTGATTTAATTCGCAACTCGCTTCGTATGCGCCCTGACCGCATTGTTGTGGGTGAGTGTCGTGATGGGGCTGCTCTTGATATGCTTCAGGCTATGAACACAGGTCACGATGGATCTATGACCACAGTCCATGCCAACACTCCTAAAGAGGCTATATCAAGACTTGAGACTCTTTGTTTAATGGCCGGGATGGAACTTCCTGCTCGTGCCATTAGAGAGCAAATTGCAGGTGCCGTTCATTTGATTGTACAGATTGGACGAATGAGTGATGGAAGTCGTAAAGTGAAGTACATTACTGAAGTTGTGGGCATGCGTGATGAAGGCATTGTGCTTCAAGATATTTTTTACTTTAAAGAAGAAGGTTTTGATAAAAATCGTCGAATTATTGGAAGCTTTAGACCACAAGGTAATATGCCAACTTTTATTGAAAAGTTTGAACAACGTGGCGTGAGTATTCCAAGAAACTTATTTATGGAAACAGCACCTTCAAACAATCAACAGCAGGCAGCCGCTCAACAACAGGCCTCAAATAATAAGCCTACTGGCAATCAACCGACTCGTAATATCAAAAGGCCATCAGGTTTAACAAGAAATCCTCTTAAAAAAGCCAGTGGAGGTGATGAGTCATGAGTTTGATTTTTAGCAATGATTTAGTGGTGGCATTTCTGTTTGGTCTTTGTATCTTTTTTATCAGTTACTTGTGGCTTGATAAAATCATGGCCTACTTTTACCGCAAAAGTACCGGAAGCAAAGAAGAAATTCTTGAGCTGATGGAAAAAATGTACATCAACATTGAGCCCAAAAAAGTAAAGATCACTTTATATCTGATAAGTTACGGCTTAGGAGCTGTGGTGTTTTTACTGTTTTTTCCAAACATCATTCCAGGTCTATTATTAGGCTCTATTGTGACACTGGTCGGTCTTACAGCGCCTCGAATGTACATGCGTAGCCTTTGGGAGAAACGCTGTGACCGCATTGTGGACCAAATGGTGGATGGCTTAACCATAATGGCCAATGGGGTGAAAAGTAATTTAACTGTGCAACAGTGTTTTGACCGAGTGATCACCAATATGTCGGGCCCTTTAGTGCAAGAGTTTCGTATGATCAAAGAGGAAATGGCTTTAGGTCGACCTCTCAGTGAGGCCTTAGTGCACTTCGGTGAGCGGGTTCCAAGGCAAGATGTAAACATGTTTGTAACTTCGATCAATATTTTAGAAGAAACAGGTGGTAAACTCTCAGAAACTTTTGAAACCATCATGCAGACCATTCGGGAACGACAAAAGCTTGAAAAAAAGATTCAAGCCCTTACAGCCCAAGGTCGAGTGCAGGCAATAATTTTATCACTCGTGCCTTTTGGTTTACTTGCGATGTTTGCTGTGATGGACCCAAACTTTGTAAAGCCTTTATTTACTAGGCCGTTGGGCTGGTTTGCCCTGTTCTTAATGCTAACTTTGCAAATTCTCGGTGGCCTTGCAATGAAAAAGGTTGTTACAATTAAGGTGTAGTGTAATTACATTTATTAGGAGTCAAGGATGAGACAAATAAGCCTTGTTTTGCTTACACTGATAGTAAGCTTCTCGGCCCAAGCGGTTGTTGATTTAAAAAATGCCAACTATTCCGATTCATGGACAGATATCATAGCCCCAGGCACTGGTTTTGATCTTCGAATCCAAAGAACCTACAACAGTAGAACTCTTTTTAACGGCATGTTTGGTTTTGGTTGGTGTTCTGATTTTGAAACCAAAATTGATATCACACCGGACAACACCATCAAATTAACCGAGTGTGGTGGCGGGCTTGAAATTGTTTATAGTAAAAACGCAAAAGACACTGGTGCTGTTAAAAAAAGTATTGAACAAATTCTTTCCGCTTACAAAACACAAAAAAAAGCTAGCTCAAGAGAGCTTAAAGTATTAAAGAAAAAACTTATAGCGGACTCAGCTTTACGAAACAGTTTGGCACAAAACTTAAAAGTTGGTGGTAAAACTGACAAAGGTGTTACTTATAAAGCCAACGGTAAAGAGTTTGAAAACATTGTTTACGACGGAAAAGACTACACAAGAACTTTAGCTGATGGCACAAAACAGGTTTTTGATAAAAACGGGCACCTTGTAGGGCTTTACGATAAAAACCGTAACTATTTAAAAATCAATCGTAAAGGTGAAACGATCAAAAGCGTTGTGGACAACAACGGTCGTCAGTTAAACTTTAAATTTAAAAAAGGCAAACTGGTTGAAATTGTTGGTCCTAACAAAACAAAGTCTCAATACAAATTTAAAGGTGAAAACCTAGTTGCTGTGACCAACATGTACGGCAACACCTACACCTATGAGTATGACAACCTTCACAACTTAACTAAAATGAATTACCCAGACAACACATCTAAAATCTTAACCTACAACCAAGACAAAGACTGGGTGACAAGTTTTACAAACAGAAAAAAATGTAAAGAAACCTATGATTACAAATTGAACCCTAAAGACCCGTATGGCAACTACAGCTCAGAGGTTGTAAAAGTTTGTGGCGGAAAAGTTGTTAACAAAAGCAAGTTTGAATTCTTTTACAAAGATCGCCCAGATGGACAGGGAAAATACCTTCAACGAGTAATTACAAATAATAACGGTAAAGTGGAAGACACCACTTACCATGAGCTTTTTGGCAAGCCCATTCGTGTTTCTAAAAATGGTGTGATCACCACTTATAACTATTACGAAAATGGATTTTTAAGAGAAACCAGAGAAGCTTTTGTTCACAAGTACTATGAGTACAAAAACAAATGTGAAAAGGTGTCTCTGGCTCGTGTTAAGTACTACCGTCAAAGCACTGATAAAAAGAAGCCTGGCAAAGTTTTAGCTAAAACCTCTAAAACGGCTTACAAGTACGACGAGAAAAGAACATGTAACCTGATTTACGCGCAAAACAACGATGGCATGAAAATCAGAATCTCTTATGACAGCAAAGGCCGTATTGATGCTTTAAAAGATCAAGCAAAAAAAGTGGTCACTATTAAATACGACAACAAGTACAACAAACCAAGTATAATCACCCGCCCCGGTCTTGGCTCAATAAAGCTTAGCTACCGTCAAGACGGCTCAGTGAACAGCATTGACAGCAAAGATGGCCGAGAGGTCTCATTACAAGTAGTTAATGTATTTAACAATTTACTTGAGGTGCTTGGACCAGCGACCTCAGAATTAGCACTTTAAGAAAGGACTGAAGTGATGATGAAATTAATTATAAGCCTACTATTAATAACTTCAGTGAATTTTGCACAAAATCAATCAAAAGTTCCTCAACAACCTAATCCTATTGAAGAGGCACTGAAAAAATCAGATCCTGCTTTGCAAGATACTGATGAGATGAGTTTAGTCAAAGATCGTCAAAGTGCTTGCCCAAGCTGTGATCACTCTGCCCTACTAGCCTCTGGAAATTACGGTTGTGAAGTTTTAAAAATTCAAGATCTGTGTCCTAAAAGCTCCGGTGGTGAGGATACAGAAGCGCAAAAAGGAACTAACTAATTTAGTTTCATGCTCGGCACTTTTTGGTAAAAAACCTAATTTAAGTTTACATCTAACTACAAGCCAGCATAAGCTGGCTTTTTTTATTTGATGTTGTCCATATTTAATAATTTATCTTGTATTATGAATATTAACTTTGTTTTATTAATTTGAACCTTGGACGACCGTCTTCTAGATTTTCTATAAACATAGCTTTGGGGCGCACCCATAAATCACCTAACTCGTTTTCATAAAGTGTTTTGTATAAAACAAGTTCCTCTAGAGTTTCGGAATGCCTAACTACGTCTATGACTTGGTATTTCTTGCCTTTGTAATGCTCATATATTCCACCCTTTACTAGGTCAGACATATTTCACTCCTTTTTGTTTTGTGACTGTCACCTGAGAGTATTGCAGTCCGATAAAAAACTTGCCTGTTGTTGAATGAAGCGAGATTTTTATAATCTGCTATAATTGCAATAAGTACCTGTCACAAGTTTAGAGATTCTTTAAAGTAGAGTTTGCCATCTTTACCAAGGCTTTCCACTTTTAGGTTTAAACTTTCTTGATGGCGCTCAAGGTTTAAATTTATAAAGTTATGTACACCATCTTTTCCTGCAATTTGTCGTGGATTGGGATCTTTTTCAAAAGAGCCCGGATACACAGAAGAGTGTATACCACTGCTGGTGATTTCATAGGTTTTATATCCTAATAGTGTAGATTCAATTTCCATAACTTCACTTAAGTGCCTGTCACCTGATACGAAAATAATTTTTTTGTTTTGAATGCTCTTAAGCTTATTTAAAAACTCTTTAAAAGTTTTAGAGTGATGACCTTCAAAAGATTCAAACCGGTGGTAGGCTCCAAAGAACTGGTCACCGGAAATAAAAAAGACATATTTTGAGTTGAGCTTTTTAACACTTTCTTGAATCCACTGGGATTGCTCTTTTCCAAAGTGTTGACCCGACGGATTTTTTTTATCTCGGAAGCTTCGGTTGTCTAAAAAATAAAAGCTGTAATTGTTAAAAGAAAGTAGGCTTGAAACTCCAGGACCTTTTTTAAAATTGCTTTGCTCGGTTTGTGGGAAAAAGGTTTCAAATATTTCTTTGGCTTGTTTTTTATACTTAAAGTCTTTGCCACCGTTGTTGGTTCCATAGTCGTGATCGTCCCAGGTGGCATATGTTGGAATAAGTTTTTTCTGTCTGTAGATGTATAAGCTATTTCTGGTTTGCTCGTAGCGCTTCCAAATATCTTGTGGGGTGACTCCCCCTTTGAACAGTACACCAAGTTTGGCATCG
Organism: Bdellovibrionales bacterium; assembly: GCA_022450595.1. Lineage (GTDB taxonomy): Bacteria > Bdellovibrionota > Bdellovibrionia > Bdellovibrionales > UBA1609 > JAKUPT01. The sequence goes on along the minus strand of JAKUPT010000044.1, from coordinate 8,918 downwards.
GCATAAACATTGTCGCCAATCATAAAAACCATATCTGGATTTGTATCAATCAATGTTTTCCACATAGGCTCTTGTTCTTTTTCATACTGATCGTTCATACAAGAGACCAAAGAGATTTTCAGTGGATCTTTATCAGAAAGGGCATAAAAAGTGCGGTTATCTATAAGCTCTCGCCTAGAATTTAAAAACAACAGGCGGTATTTTTTGTTAGGTTCAAGATTGTTAATATCTAATCTGGCTACGGTGTAATCAGAGTCGTTGTAATTATTAAGGCTTTTTTTAACATTTGAAGAGCTAAAAGCTTTAAAACCCTCAGGTGTTTCAACTTCGACTTTGTAATTAAGAGTGCGATTTTTGGGGTATAACACAGTGATGATTGTCTCATTTTGAGTCGTTGGACCCTGGAGAATGGAATACCCTGAATACTCACTATGACCTTTGTCTAAACTCAGGCATGAAACCAACCAAAAGCTCAATAATACAACCAACCCCTTTTTCATAAACGTGCCCTCCAAAAAGCTTTTACTTTGTCTCATAATGAAACATCTCAACTGTAAAGACCACTAAGATTCACCTCAGGGACACACCCTGTCGCTAAAATTAAGCTAGATATAAGAGTCCGTCCCTAGCCTCTAGGCTCAGAACGAAATGAGAGGGGGTTAAAACAGGTCCGTCCCTGTTAGAACTGGCTAAAAATTGTACAGTGAGGTGACGGGTCGGTGACGAAATGTGTCTTTTGGCACATTTACGGGAAAACAGCCCAAAACACTAATTTATGTAAACTACTGATATTACTAATTATTATTTAAATTCACTGCTGTGCCAAGCTGGCATTGTCTTCGCTATATATAGAAAGTGTAAGTTAAATAAATAAAAGGGAGAAATACTATGAAAGCAATTATCTTTACATTAGCGGTAGCAGGATTTATGAGTTCAGCACAAGCTGGCGTATATAAAAAAGGAAATGATCCTAAAGTTCATAATATGAAAACTCAAGAATGTGCTCATAAACAATCTGGATCTTTATTTGCGAAAACAGCTGCGAAAAAAGAAAGCAAAAATCAAAGACCAACTACTCGAGGCAGAAAAGCTGTTCAATAATTACATTTAATATTTATTACCACGCCGGTTCTTCATCCCCCCATAGGACCGGCTGGTCTTTTTTGACCTCATCAACCACCACATCTTTGGCTTTTTCTTTGGCCTTCTCAGCAGCTTGTTTTAAGTAAGCCTGCGACCTTTTAAGCTCAATTCCAAGAGATCTATTTCCAGGAACATTATCAGAATTAAAAGTTTTTTTCACATTACTATCAATGCTACCCACGATATCTGACCACAAAGACTTTAAGGCAATCACGCCACCTTGAGCCACATCGTGTACGGGCTCCATAATAGAGGTGGTATGTATCCAGCTCAGGGCCTTTTGCTCTAAAGTGGTTGGCCCAATTTTGATTTGCATCATTAAAATAAACACCACGGTAAAAACAATCATTTTTAGAAAAAAGAAAATATCACCCATGTTTTAAGGCTCCCTCATTGTTTGAACTCACCGCTTTTAAAACCTGCTCTTCGTTGAATGGCTTAGTGATATAGTTGCAGCACCCTGCTTGCAAGGCCTTTAAGATCATATCCTCTTGATTCAAAGTGGAGCAGGCGATGATTTTTATTTCAGGAAATTTTGATAAAATTTGCTGTGTGGCCTGTAAGCCATTCAAGCCTGGCATCACAAGATCCATGATCACCACTTCCGGCTTATGCTTTTTAACCAAATCAAAGACGGCCCGACCTGTATCAGCTTCTGCAACAATTTTGTGACCAGCATCAGATAACAACTGCTTTAGTATCTCGCGGATAAACGGAGCGTCATCGGCGATTAGAATTCTCGTACTCATGATTTTATTATATGACGAAATACAGTGAAACCAAACACAATGATAACTTGTAAATCAAGATAAATACTTTAATCTGGTTTTGCTCTTACCTGTTTTCTTAAGGACATAGTTGAAATGGAAGCTACAGGATTTTCCGCCAAGCTCTTAGCGTTCTTATCTGGTTTTTCTGGTGTTACAGCCTATGCCATCATTTTAGGTGTGCTACTAGCCTGTGGGCTTGGAGTGCCAATCCCTGAAGACATCACACTCATTGCTGCAGGACTTTTAGCGGGACTGGGAAAGATCTCACTCACCGGTGCTTTGATTGCGGGCATGGTGGGAGTTCTAGCCGGGGATTCTTTTTTGTTTTTTCTAGGACGAAAGTTTGGACGAAGGGCTTACCAACTCCCCATTATTAGAAAAATCCTAACCCCTGAAAGAGCCTTGATGGCTGAAACAAAAATTCAAAACAACTCCCAGTTTATTTGCTTTACAGCACGTTTTTTACCTGGCCTACGTGCGCCTATTTTTCTTACTGCTGGCATTATGGGTGTTCGACCTCTCACATTTTTTATACTTGATGGTGTTGCAGCACTTATCAGTGTTCCTGTTTGGGTGGTTGGAGCCTGGTATTTTAGTAAAAACATTGATGAAGCCATTGAATTTGCAAAACAGATGCACATTTACCTTCTCATAGGTCTAGTCGTAATTATCCCTGGTTATATACTTTTTAAAGTTATTAAAAAGAAAAAGTCTAAAAAATCGAAGTCTTAATTGACCCTTTATAAAGAGCTTGGGAAAATTAGATAGTACTAACTTTTTTAAGAATTTTAATAAGTTAGAAGTGAATTCAACAAAGGACAAGCCTTGCTGAAATTGATCTGTTTTTTACTTTTTCCAGTTTTTGCTTTTGCACTTCCGAGTGAATACAAAAGCCCTGCGGATGAATTGATCACCGTGCAAAAGATCTCAGTGCTTCCAGTGGCTGACAACTTAGATGGCATTTACTCACGTCCCGTGGAAGAGGTCTTAAACGAAGAAATTGATAAAAACCATCACTGGCAACTGATTCCAATAAACGCCGTGGGCCCGATTTACTCCCCAGAAGAGTTGGAATATGACCCCATGCAGGTGAAAAAAATTGCGGGTTCTACTAACACCGACGCACTCATTGCTACTAAAGTCACAAAAGGCCCCAGTGGGATCAGCATTAATATGTCTATGTTTTTAAAACAAGATGGCAAACTTTTGTTTCAAGAAAAAAGATCAAAAATCTCAGCCTTTGAAGTACGCACCATTGAAAGAATCGCCTCTGAAATGCTAAATTTATTGCTACAAAGAATGCCCTACTCGGGGCTGATACTTTCTCGTCAAGGGCCAAGAGTGACTTTAAACTTAGGCACTGAAGATGGTATTAAGATCAATCAAGTGGTGAACATCGCTCAAGTCATTGAACTGGAACGCCACCCTAAGTTTCATTTTTTAGTGGGCACTAAAAAGCAAACCCTTGGAAAAGTAAAGTTACTTAAGGTGGATAAGAGCTTAAGCTTTGGAGCTATAATTACAGAAATAGAAGAAACCGCCATTCAGCCCGGCGCAAAGGTCATTGGTTTTAAACCGGTTCAATACTCTGAAGCCGAAAGTGGCCTGCTTGGAAAGCAAAACACTAAGGGCTTGCACACCCGTCCCGATCATAAAATGAGTTTTGGTGAAAAAGCCATTGCGTGGCTTCCAAAGCGTACACCCACATTTGGACGCGTGGGACTTCACATTGGAGGCTCTACATTTACTGGCAAGCTCTCTCAAAGCACTCCCCTTGAAGCGGACAGCAGCCTTTACCCCGTGCTTGCCTTTGATGGCGAGATTTGGGTCACCCCAAAGTGGAGTGTGCATGCTAAGGTCAAACAAGGAATTCTTTCTGCAGACAATCCTTCAAGCTCAGGACCGAATGACCTATCTATGTCGCTATCTAGTTACGACTTTTCTTTAGGTTATAATTTTCGCTTAAGCCAAGAGGTTTGGGGCCCGCAAGTGATTTTAAAAGTGGGTAGCACCAACTATAAACTTTATGTGGACGATGTTCCAAATGGGCTGACCACCTTAAGTTACTCTGGAATTAAAATCGGGCTTTCAGGCTCGGCACCGGTCACCCCCGATCAACAATGGTCCGTGGGAGCTGACTTTTACTGGGTGATAAACCCACAACTCACAGAAACCCCAGGCACTTCTGGCAACAGCGCAGACAACTCAGTCAGTCTTTTTGGAATTAATGTAGGAAAAAAATTAGGTGTGAACCTACAAGCCATAGGAAAGTTTAACCTCGAGATGTACTCCACAAACTTTTCAGGCACCGGCACAAGATCAACTCCTGCAACGAGCGCCAGCCAAAGACACGCATCTGTGACAGCTGGTTTAAATTACTTTTTCTAAAAATTGATATTTTGCGATTATAAATAATTGGTTTAAAACTTAAAAAACAAAAAATCTATTTGGTAATAAAATTCATAGTCAGTTTGATAAAACGAAAAACATAAAATAACCAAATAGATTTTTAAAGTGATAATATAAGAAAAAACCTCTTCACTTTAGTTGTTATCTAAATAGCGCTCAATCTCGGAGGGAATCATTTGATTTGTTAGTTTCTAATACAAAAGCTTCGACCATATCGTCTTCTAAATGATAAGGCTGAAGAGCTCCGAGTATAGCAATATTAAAATTTCTGTAATCGTAACCATATTCTAAGCTGAGACAACCGATATTCTTAACTCTTTACCAAGACTACAACTTTTGTCACCGCATATATATGGGCAGTTCAATAAATCAGATAAAGAGTCTTCGACAGGCAAGTTTTTTGTATATCCTTAATGGTCTCATGGGAGGACTCGGGAGGCCTTTTAGTTTTGGAGGGCGATCATCATTGACTTTAAAACGTAGATGTTGATCCCACATAATGGCAAACTTAAAGATGTGTTTATAGGAATATACAACACGCTTTATTGAGTTTTTTAGACTTCTTAAATCAGAGTTTCCCTTAATTTTTGCGGGTATATTCAGGCTGCTTAAATGTATGCTGTCTTTAAGAGTTTTATATAACAATACTGAGAAAATAACCCCAGAAATCCAATTGGGGTTGGTTATAAAATATGTGCCGGCAGCAACATCTACGCCCAAAGTTGCTGCCAAAATAAGCATGCGTAAAGAGTTGGATATATGGTATTTCGCCTTGTAGCTGTTGTTTTTTAAATACTCCTTTTTGTTGGAAAGGTAATCCAACGTCTTCGCTTCATTGTTGTATGTGTTTGCTAGGTCTAAAAAACTTAAAATTTTATCTAAAACCTCTAGGCTTTCTTGGTTTTTTAAATAGCTACTTCTATTTAAAGTCTTTTTTTCCAGTGGTGTGTAAGTAGATAAGTCTGTCACCGCAGGAGCTTTAACTGAAACATTTGGTCTTTGAAGTTCTTTTGAGAGGTAATACATTTTGTTCGCCAAAGCCTGAGTTTCTTCCCAATACAATTTCATCACAACAGCTGTTGATGTCTCCCTTGTGTACCCATCCTTATCCCAAAACCTCATAAAATTAAGGCTTGTTAAGTTTCCATTTGTATAAACAGGTTCAACACTAATAACTTCAAAAGGCCCTCTATGGTTATGGATATCATTTTGAAAGCTGCTGACCCGCGTGCGAATTAGAATTTTTTTGATATTTTGATATTTGTCATAAAACAGAAAAAACTCTGCCCGCTCATTAGAATACACACCTGAGTAGTTATGATACTTATTCCAATATTCCGTTTCGGTTAAATTCATATTTCTTGGAAAAAAAGTATGAGTATTAAGATGTAAGGTCTCACCGCCATAATGATTTACAAATTCTCTTTTTAGAGTTTTTTTATTCTCAATTTCAACAACAGAGTAACCCCGCACCTCAGCCACAAGAGATGATGAAAGCAGTTCATTTAGATCATAGTTATTTATGGAATATCCATATACGGGGGTCAATAGAAGTGCTGCAATTATCAGTTTGTACATAAAAACTCAATTCAGGTTTATTTAAAAAAACTTTAATATTTAAAAATAGATTTCTTCAAATTCTTGAACATGGAGACTACTTATAACTTGGTCATATTTAAATATTATTTCTTTAAATTATAATTACTTTAATAATTTAAAATAATTACCCATTAAACTGTCATGTAAACCCGATTTTATACATAAAAAAACCCCAAGCATTTCTACTTGGGGTTTTAAGCTTTGAGAAATCATCTCCAATAAGTCAAAAAAGACTCAGGAAGGGATTACATCATAGGCATTCCGCCCATGCCTCCCATTCCACCCATGCCGCCCATTCCGGCGCCGGCACCAGCAGAGTCATCTTCTTTTTTAGGCTTATCAGCGATCATAGTTTCAGTTGTAAGCATTAAAGACGACACACTAGCTGCGTTTTCAAGTCCGCAACGAACCACTTTAACTGGATCAATCACACCAGCTTTAATGAGGTCTTCGTGTGTTTCTGTTAAGGCGTTAAAACCAAAAGCCGCTGTTTTGTTTTGTAAAACCTTATCTAAGATCACAGCACCATCAAGTCCTGCGTTGTATGCGATTTGACGAAGAGGCTCTTCACAAGCACGACGAACAATAGTGGCACCAAAGCGCTCATCGGCAGGAAGGTCAAGCTTGTCAATGGCACGAGAAGCTCTGAGTAGTGCTGTTCCACCACCAGCAACAATGCCTTCTTCCACAGCAGCACGTGTTGCGTTTAAAGCATCTTCCACACGAGCTTTCTTTTCTTTCATTTCAACTTCACTTGGAGCACCTACGTGAATCACAGCTACGCCGCCAGCGATTTTTGCTAAGCGCTCACGAAGTTTTTCTTTATCATAGTCACTAGTTGAGTCATCGATTTGAGTTTTAATAGTTTTAACACGGGCATCAATGTCAGCTTTTTTACCAGCACCACCAATGATTGTTGTGTTGTCTTTATCAACTACCACACGCTTGGCAGAACCAAGGTCTTCAATAGTGGCTTGATCTAGTTTTTGACCCATGTCTTCGCTCACCATATTTCCACCAGTTAGAAGAGCAATGTCTTCAAGCATGGCTTTACGTCTGTCACCAAAGCCAGGAGCTTTAACAGCACAAACGTTGATCACACCACGAAGCTTGTTCACAACAAGTGTAGCAAGAGCTTCCCCTTCAACATCTTCAGCAATGATAAGTAGTGGACGAGACTGTTTTACAACAGATTCTAAAATTCCCACTAGGTCTTTCATGTTACTGATTTTTTTGTCGAAGATAAGAATGTATGGGTTTTCAAATTCAACTTCAATTCTTTCAGGGTTTGTTACAAAGTAAGGAGACAAATAACCACGGTCAAACTGCATACCCTCAACAACGTCAAGTTCAGTCAGAGCGGTTTTTGACTCTTCAATAGTAATCACACCTTCAGTGCCCACGCGGTCCATGGCTTCAGAAATCATTTTTCCAATTTCTGGATCGTTATTAGAAGAAATCGTACCAACTTGTGCTACTTCCTCAGAGTTTTTAATTTTTTTAGCCATTTTTTTCAGCTCATCGCGAATGGCATCAACAGCTTTGTCGATTCCACGCTTTACAGCTGTTGGGTTGTTACCGGCAGCAACAATTTTAGCACCTTCTCTATATATAGCTTGTGCTAATACTGTGGCAGAAGTTGTACCGTCACCGGCATCTTCGTTAGTTTTGCTGGCAACTTCTTTCACCATTTGTGCGCCCATGTTTTCAAACTTGTTTTCAAGTTCTACTTCTTTAGCCACAGTCACACCATCTTTAGTGATAAGAGGGGCTCCGAAAGATTTTTCAATAACAACGTTGCGGCCTTTTGGACCTAATGTCACTTTTACCGCGTTGGCTAGTGTGTTGACTCCGTTTAGGATTAACTTTCTTGCGTCTTCGCTAAAACGTAATTCTTTACTCATTTGTGTATTCTCCTAGAGTTTTAGATTTTATTTATTAATTACACCCAGAATGTCTTCTTCGCGCATCATAAGATACTCTTGATCGTCGAGCTTGATCTCGGTTCCGGCATATTTTCCGAAAAGAACTTTGTCGCCAACCTTAACTTCAAGAGCAAGAGCTTTACCCTCTTCGTTGATTCGGCCTTTTCCTGTTGCTACGATCTCACCACGTTGTGGTTTTTCTTTAGCAGTGTCGGGGATAAAAATTCCGCCAGCTGTTTTTTGTTCTTCAGCTAAACGTTTTACTAGAATGCGGTCATGTAGCGGACGCACCTTTATAGCCATGTATAAACCTCCTATATAATTGTTATAAGCGCTTTCAATATGGACCCGATTTAGAGAGTGTCAAGTTTATGGACACTTATTTTCTTATCTTTCTTTTAAATCCACCATTTTAGAGGTCTTTTTAGGACTCGGACGAGCCATCCAGGTTTGACCTCCAGGCAGATATAGTAATAACTGAGTGATTTCATCCACACTCATTTTTTTAGCTAAGTTTTTCATAAACTCTTGATTTGACTTGTGTTTTTCTAGATATACGGCCACATAGTGATCAAAGCTTAAACCTTTGGCAAGCTTCAGGTCGTCTTTGGCCTGCTTAACAAAGGCCTGCAGGCGCTTTCTTTTGGTTTTTTCTCGCTCACTTTGGCTCACTGAGGAGCGCTCGCTTTGCAGGATCATGTTTTTAAGCCGTGCGATTCGGTTTTTATGGGAGACTATAATACTGGACTTCCAAGACTTATAAGTCTGTGGATAAACCTGTGGATTAGTGGCAGCATTTGCCCCTAAACAGCTAAAAAGCACTAAAAATATCAATAATTTAACGTTCAACAAAATAAACCACCTTGATTGTCTCACTTTGATAATACAAGGGGTGTGCCAAGGCTCAAATCAAACCTATTGGATTTCGAGCCCATCTCCATTCTATGGCAGGTAGAATTTTCAAAGCTAAAGAACATAAATTGGCTCTCATTTGAGCCTCTCCGGTTTTAAGCGGGGTTTGGCCATTTGTAAAAGAATTCTTCAGTATTAATAGATAGATGGTTTAAGTACC
>JAKUPT010000043.1 GCA_022450595.1 Bdellovibrionales bacterium | reverse complement strand
ACTCACTATTATTGGTGGGTTGTTCTTTATGATGGGATTCTTTTATCAATACCATTTGCCCAGAATTGAATCTTGGCTGATGGTTGAAATTGAAAATTACAGTGAAGAAAACCTTCCCTTAAAAGTATGGCCGCAAAATTTAAAAATTAGTTTTTTCCCACTTGGACTTGATATTAAAAATATTAAATTCAAGCCTAAGGCTCCCCTATCTGAAACCTTAGCCCCTGGAGAAATTAGCAATGTTGATTTAGAGTTAAGCCTTCTTCAACTCATTAGAGGGAGGATTCGCGTCAGCAGGCTTGCCGTTTCTGGCTCTGATATTAAACTCATTCTTAAACACAATCCAGATGAAAAAAAAGAAGCCTTTACTCAAGCACAATGGAGTGAATTGCTTGAGATGATCTATCGACTTCCTATTGATCAGTTAGATCTGGATAAAATTAATATACTTGCACGTGTTGAAAAACTACAAACTTCTGGTCACATCAAAGATTTAAGTGCGACTTTAGAAAACCGTTATGAAACTCTTAAGCTGGATTTGCTAGTTCCAGATCTCACACTTAAAGAGACAAACAAATCACCAAGAGTGAAGGTGTTTCTAGAAACAAAACTGTTATTAGATAGCTCTAATGTGAAACTGTCTGCCTTAAAATTAAGAAAGCAAAATTCATTTTTAGTAGCAACAGGAGATTTTAGTGGCTCCTATGTTGAGGGAAATATAGAACAGTACCGAATACAAGCAAGAACGCAAATTGAGACTCAAAGTGTTTTAAATACTATTAAAGCCTTTTTACCAAAATATTCAAACCATGAAATGAGTGGAATCATTGCCGGTGAGATCAACCTTAACCAGCCTAAGAATGAAAGACCGGAACTTACCACAAACTTAAAATCTGAAAAATTATTTTTTAATAATTATGAAATTGGCAATACAGAACTTAAAGCACGATCCACTCAAGAGGTATTAAGCATTAAAGAGTTTAATATAAATAACTCAGCTGGCTCAGCAAGACTGTCTGAGGCTAAAATGGAGTTTAACGATGAATTTAGTTTTTCATCAGGAGTTGTTATTAATCAGCTTGAAGTGGCACAACTTTTAAGAGCCATAAATGTTGGTGACACCCCTTTAGTTGTAAATTTAAATGCTAATATCCCCTGCAAAGGAGCTTTTTACCCTGAGTTTAAATTAGAGTGCAAAGGCAAAGCCAATGTAAATGATCTCTGGGTGTATACGGGATCTAACAAAAAAACTATTGTAAAGGCCGAAGGCTTTAAACTTAATGGCGGGTTTACAGTTGATGGTAAAAAAGTCAGTTACAACTCAAAAATAGAAATTGGAGAATCCAAAGGCTCGTCCAAAGGGGTGATTAATTATAAAACTGGATTTAATATAAATTACGATGCCTCAAAATTATTTTTTAAAGATATTATAAATTTAGCCAACCTTAAACTGGAAGGCTCTGGAAATTTATCTGGAACTACCAAAGGAAATAGCAAAACGGCAACAATGAGTTTAAACCTAGATGCAGATAAGGTTTGGCTTGAAGATTACTTATTAGGAAATGCCAGTTCTGATATTTCATATAAAAAGTCAAAATTGAGTTTTAATAACCTCAAAGGCGTGATTGACTCGACTCAATATCAAGGTGATGTAATTATTAATCTGTCAAAAAACACCATTCAGCTACAAGCAAAATCAAATTATCTAAACACAACGGATTTAATTAAGGCTTTTTCTAGAAAAATAAACTTTGACTTGCCCATTACAGGAACGGGACAAGCTACAGTTACCGCTCAAGGCCCATTAGACTTTTCTAAACTCAGCTACGATCTTTACTCTCAAGTTTATAGAGGCTCAATTTATGAAGAGTCTTACGACGTACTGCAAGCTTCCATCAGATCTACAAAAGGTTTGGTCAGTTTTTCAAATTCATATCTTAAAAAAGGCCGGAGCCAAGCCTTCGTCACAGGAACCATCAACTCCAGTGGAATTGCTGATTTAAAAATTCAAGGGGAAAACTTTAAACTCAAAGAGCTTGATCACTTAAGACGTCGTGATTTAGAGATTGGAGGAGACTTTAGTTTTAGTTCAACCCTTCAAGGTCCAATATTAGATCCCAATTATAAGTTAAATTCTGAGTTTAAAAAAATGACCATATTTGATGAACAAGTTAAAGACTCAAAAGTGCTTTTTGGAGTAGATAAACAAAAACTTTACACTCAAGGAGAGCTACTCGGAGACACCATAAGTTTTGATATTAATTATCCTTTCAATAACAATGATGATTTTTATTTTAAAGCCAAAACAAATAATTGGAACTTCACAAAATATCTAGCTCTTATTGCAACCGATGAGGTCCAAAGAACCTTTAACTCTTCAGTGACAAGCACTATTAATTTATCCTCTCAACAAGGTGGAATTAAAAAGTCATCAGGATTTATAAATGTCGACGAGTTTTTTATTCAAAGAGGAAATATTAAAATGACTAACAAAGACACCATGAGACTGATTTTTACAGATGGTGTTATTGAAACAGAAGCGGTCACTTTAGTTGGAGAGGAGTCTTTTGTCTCCCTAGAAAGTGCACAAAAAAATTCAGACAATTTAGACCTCACCGCTAAAGCTAAAATTCCCATGGGGCTTTTAGCAATTATTTTACCTGTAAGTGATATCAGTGGACAGCTTTCAGGCAGTGTTAAATTAAGTGGTAATTATAAAAAATTAAACATAGTGGGCTCTTCATTTGTAGAAAATGGTTTTTTTGCAATTTCTGGCTTTCCCCATGCTTTTGATAATATCTCTGCAGACCTTTTATTTAACGAAAAAAATGTACTTATAAATTCTGTAGATGGCCAGTTAGCTGGTGGTGCCCTAACAGGCAGTGGTCGCATTCAACTACTTGGAATTAATAATATTCCCGTATCTTTAAATATGAATGTGAACAATGCCAGTTTTGAAGTCCCAGCTGGATTTAACACCCAAGGCCAGGCTCGATTACAAATTGTTGGCAACTGGTTTCCCTATACGCTTAAAGGGCAGTACGTGGTTAATAAGGGGCTGGTGACAACATCTTTTATTGAATCTAATGGTGACAAGTCTAAACAAATTCAACCAAGTGCTTATTTGCCACAGTACCTTACAAAACAAAGCTTTGAGCCTCTAAATTTAAATTTAAATGTGATTTTAAATCGACCGGTTGTGATCAAAAACCCCGAAGCTGACGCAAAAGTCAGTGGCCAAGTACTATTACAAGGCTATCCCGATAAGCCCCTACTGACAGGCCAACTTCAAATTGAAAGAGGTGGGCAAATTACCTTTAGAGACAATGAGTTTGATATCTTATCAGCAAATATTGAATATAACACTGCGCCTCCAGAACAGCCCAAGCTCTATGTGTCAGCGAAAACTCAAATAATATCAGATGACATAACCTATGATATTAACCTTATTCTTCAAGGTACAGCTAGCAATCCAAACTTTAAACTGTCCTCAACACCACCTCTGGAAGAGAATGAAATTGTCTCTTTACTGGCACTTGGTGTAACCCCTTCCCAGCTAGATGAAAGAGTGGACCCCAGTGAACAGGCCACTCAAACCTCTTATCAACTGGGAACGGCTTTATTATCTAGCCCGCTTGGAAAAGAAATTAAAAATAGATTTGGCGTGGATGTTCAAATCTCTTCAGGCTTTGACGAAGTTGATAAAAAATCAGTGCCAACAGTGACGGTAAAAAAACAGATCACTGATGATTTAAGCGCTCAAGCCAGTAGAACCATTGAGCAAATTCCAAAAAATAACGTAAAAATGAAGTACAATATTAACCAAAATCTCTCCATCATCGGCCTATGGGATTCCTCTGAAGCCAACTTGGCAGAACCGGAACGAGATACCACCTCTGACACTATTGGAGTGGATTTAGAGTATAAAATCCGTTTTAAGTAAGTTTTGCCCATTCACAAACAATGGGTTAAGCTCTGATATATGAGGTTTGGGCTATTTTTATTATGCTTATTTTTTACACACTTAAGCTTAGCAGCTGTTAGTTTTGAGCAGATTGCAAAAGAGCATATATCTATAGTGCAATCTAAATACTTACAAAATATTACCACAAAAAATCTGGATCAAGCGGTTAAGTATCTCACGGCCACTGATAAATATAGTTTTGTCACTGCAATCAAGCAAAACAATGGCAATTTTATTATCACTGGGACGCCATTTTATTTTATTAACAATATAAACATTATTAACGCCATTGAAATATCACAAAATAGCATACGCAATGAAGCTCAATTAAAAAAAGGTGATAAATACAGCTCACAAAATGTTAAAAACGCTATTGATCAAGTGCTAAATTTGTATAAATCATTGGGATATTTTAACGTACAAATAGAGCCAGAAGCTGAGTTTATTGATAACAATCTTGTTAATTTAACACTTACAATTGAAGAACGAAGCCCCGCCGCCATTGAGGCCATTGAATTTAGCACCAGTAATGAAACTTTAAAAAACAACCTAAACGACTTAGTTGATGATTACATTGGGGAAACATTTTCTATTGAAAATCAAAAAAGAATTAACAATGAAATAAAAACCTACTTAAAAGAAGAAAGATATTTAACAGCGAATCTCAGCGAGCCCAACTTAACTGAAAATAATGATAAAACTAAAGTAAAGCTTTTTTATGACATTAAAAAGGCTGAGAAATTTGAAGTCGTACTTATTGGTAATGAAAAGATCAATTCCTTAATGCTCTACACACACTTAAATTTAGATGAGTTCAAATCTGCGCAGTTTGAACCCTCACAAAAGCTTTCAAACATGATCAAAGACTTTTATCTTGAAAGAGGCTACGCTCAAGTTAAAGTCACCTCAGAAACCAAAAAGAAAAAACAAAGCACATGGGTTATAATTCAAATTAAAGAAGGTCCAAGGGTTAAAATAAAGAACATTGAGGTTAAGGGGCGTATTTCTAGATCTTCTAGTTATTACGAAAACTTTATTTTACAAAATAGTACACCTCTTATAGACCGAGGCTACTACAATGAAAAAGGCTTAGAGTTGGGCTACAACAACCTAATTACAGAGCTACAAAACCAAGGCTATCTAAAAGCAAAGATTATTACCTCTCGAACTGATATTAACTTTAGAGGTGACGCAACTGTTTATCTCAATTTAGATGAAGGCCCACTGACTCAAATTAGAAAAATTGAATTTTTAAACGCCAAAGAGTTCACCTACTCTCAATTGTTGGATGTGATTGAAATGTCCAGCAACTCCCCTTTAAGTCTGAAAAAGTTAGAGGCTGGTGCAGAAAAGCTTACTAACTTTTATAGGTCTATGGGCTTTTTAGAAATGCAAATTCAAAACAACAATAAAGAACTAGTGAGCTATAACAGCAATAGCACTGAGGCCTATATTAAATTTAATATATATGAAGGTCCAAAAATTAAAATCAAAAAAATTGTCTATGAAGGAAACACATTTACAAAAGATCGAGTGATCACTAATGAGATATCCTTCAAAAAAGGACAAACACTCACTCCAGAGCTAATGGAAGAAAACTTATCTCGTTTAAATGCTTTAGGTATATTTTCTAGTGTTGAGATCACCACCTTAGAGCGAAACACAACTATTGCAGACAGAACTCTTATTATTTCCGTTAGCGAAAGAGATCCTGGCCTTTTAACATTTGGTGTGGGAGCCAATAGTGAGCGTGGTCTCACCCTTCGAGGTTTTTCCGGAATTTCCTACAACAACTTATGGGGCACAGCTCGAGGGGTGAGTTTAAGAGTTGAACTTGCTAACCATATAAAAGAGCTCAATTACTTAACTCATAAAGTGACATTAGGTTATTTAGAGCCCTTTTTACTGGATTCAAGAAATCGTGGTCGTATCAACCTCACTAGGCTAAGAACTCTTTTTAAAATCAATGACGATGGTTCTGCTCGTGTTCAAGACAGTAACCGTTTAGACCTTTTATTAGAACGTGATCTGAGTTCTGATCTGAAGCTTACATGGACCGTATACAGTTTAGACTCTAGAGACTTTTTTGATATCAAAACTCCTGATGGGAGTAACAATAAAACTTCAAAACAAATTGTCTTAATTGGCCCCACACTAGACTACGACACAAGAGACAACCCATTCCTACCCACTGAAGGCATTTATGCACGTTGGAGTTATGACTACTCATCAGAAAGCTTGGGAAGTTCACAGGGTATTGCTTTTTACAGAACACAGGCTGTTCTTAGCCATTACATACAACTGGGAGATCCACGCTTGATTTGGGCAAACTCCATTCGTGGTGGATATTTAGAAAATATTAGCTCAAGACCTGGGAGTGCTGTTCCATCCAGTCACATATTTTACTTAGGTGGCTCTTCTTCACTTCGTGGTTTTGATGCCTCGGATGCAAATGATAGACTTCCACAAGATTATTTATTTGATGAAGAGCTTGTTGAAAGAGAAGAGCTTATTGAACATAACTCTAAATATTACCTTTTAAAATCTGAACTTAGATTCCCTATTATTGATGCTTGGGGTGGGGTTTTATTTTACGATGCTGGTGCGGTTGAAATCGCAAAAGTGTATCAACCACAAGCATTTCGGCAATCTGCTGGACTAGGCGTGAGATACAACACACCTGTTGGGCCTGTAAATGTCGAAATGGCCTACAAACTCAATTCTAATGGAATTCCTGATAGGGATGAAACCATGTACAGGTTCCACTTCTCAATCGGAACCTTTTAATATACGAGTGTAAAAAATTGGACCGAGCCCTTGGGTTTTATCAGGTAAGATGTAGGCTCCTACATCTACAGGCTCACAAAAATCATAAGTATTAAAATCAATTTTAAAGCCCTTTCTTTTCTTTTGAAATGCATAGATAAGCTCTTCATTTTCTAATGGCGATATACTACAGGTGGAGTAAACCAACTCCCCGTTTGGCTTTAAAGCGTCATAGGCCGAACAAATTAAAGCCAACTGCCTTTTTTGAAGTCTTTTACTTCTTTTTGCCGACCACTTTTCAAGCTCAGAAGGATTTTCTAGTAAGTGTCGTTCTCCACTACAAGGAGCATCCAATAATATACTATCATAGGTGTTTGGATAAAACTGTCCCCACCGACTGGCATCATGGTTGTAAACGCGGTAGTTGTCTTTGCTGCTGTAGTTTTTTAGAACACGAGTTAATCTCTTTAGTCTTTGTTTTGATAAGTCATTAAAAATATATTCTGAATAATTATAGTTCAAAAGACTATATAAAGCCTTACCCCCCGGTGCGGAACACATATCTAAAAACAGTCCCTCTTCAGTGTTTTTAAATTGATCGGCCACAACCACAGAGGCTAGATCCAAGGCATAAGCTTTATCATCTTCAACAGCACTTTGATCATATTCATAAGTATGACCAAAGCTTTGGATTTTCGGTTTAAATTCGTGCTCACTGATCATCACTTTTTGCTTTTCATCAGCCAACAAAGCCTGATACAGGCTCTCCCAACGTGTTTTATAAATAGACAAAAAGTGTTTCTCAAAGTCTGTTTTTGACATTCTTTAGTCCAGTTTCAACTAGTGTTTAGTCATAAAAACCCAGTAAGGGTTTTAGTCCTATCCTCTTAAAACCGTTAAATAACAAACATAGTAAAAAAAGTCACCTAAGAGAGATGATATGATGAAGTTAATTATTTTATTTGCCCTTTTATCATTACAACTGGCTTGCTCAAAGAATAAGAGTCAACCAGACCCACAAAACATAAAGACTCCCACTCAAAAGTTTAGTCCAAAAGTCATCTATGGTGACGACAATAGGCTGGATCTTTTTCAAGTACCCGACCCAAAACTTCACCAACTCTCCCGTTCCACAGTGGCTCTGGTGAGTAGTAATAAATTGACTTTAAATGATGTTGATGAATACGAGTTTCATTCCTCAGTTTATGGTGAGCGCTATGGACTTTGCTCTGATGAAGCTTTCTTTGATCAGCCCAATGGTGCTTTTTGCTCTGGCTTTTTGGTAAAAGAAGACATTATTATTACAGCTGGACATTGTATTAGACACCAGTCGGAATGTGACTCCACAAAGTTTGTCTTTGATTATGGCTATTATAGAGCTGATCAACAGCTTCAAACCTTTCAAAAAGATCAAGTGTTTTCATGTAAAGAGGTCATTCACAGTTTTCAACAAGCTGGTGATGCGGACTATGCGGTGATTCAACTGGATCGCCCAGTCCCTTCAAGATTGCCCCTAGATTTGGCCTTAGAGAATGAATTAAAAACAGGCGATGATGTGTTTGTCATAGGACACCCGGCCGGCCTTCCGACCAAGTACGCCCCTGAAGCTCAAGTCAGACGATTTGAAAACTCCTACTTTGTCGCTAGCCTTGACACTTATGGTGGTAATTCTGGAAGTGCTGTATTTAACAGTGACACAAACAAAGTCGAAGGTATTCTTGTGCGTGGTGAAATGGACTTTGTATTTGACCGAGCCGGCTGTAGAAGGTCAAAACGATGCAAACAAAACAGCTGCCGAGGTGAAGATGTTACTAACATTCAGGTGGTAAAAAGCTATATTCCGGACAATGAAGTTCAAAAGCCCAAACCACAAATTTTTAGCTTTAAACAAAACATGGAAATTCATGACTTTGAAGTGAACCTCGCCCCCATTTTGGTAGAGCAAGAGGTTGCCTCAAATAAAAAAGTCTATGTGGAAGTTGATATTGATCACACATATATTGGAGATTTATCACTAACCCTTATTACTCCTGAGAATGAAAAAATTAAATTGCACGACCAGTCAGGATACGCTGCAGATTTTATTAAAGGTGTTTATGGTAGAACATTAATTCCGGTGGAAACTATAAATACCCCAAGCCAATCTGGACTTTGGAAGCTTGAGGTGACCGATCATAATAATGGCGACCAGGGTCAATTGAATTTTTGGTCTTTGGTGTTTGAATAAACTATTTGATTTGTTTTAGCTCATATCCACTCAGCACTTTTGAAATCATGTGTAAATGGAATCTAAAAGGCTTGCAATCAGGAATTCTTTTTAAGGTTTTTCTATCTACTAGGCTTAGTTTCTCACGAGTTTGAAGACTTCTAAGCATGGCACCTAATTCCATAATCTTCTCAGTTCTCTCAATCATAAGATGTTCTGGAAGCTTATCACGACACAAAAGGTGGTCTCTTTTGGTGGCTGAGGTACTCACTGGAAGCCCTTCAACCGGTGTTAAAAGAAAGTCTAAATCATCTGAAGAATAGACTCTTTCAAAGCCCCATGTGTTTTTCATGTGAACATGCTCAACAGCAGCGCTGGCTGCAAAAGATATTAATAATGATATTGTAATAATAAGTGTTTTCATAACACCCATTATTAATGCGGATTTTGTGCCATATTGAGATGAAGCTCAGCTTGAATATAACCGGGATTGATTAGCCCTGAGGACGAGAATTGTCACTTTCAACCAAGGGAATGGTCAATTTTAGGCTCGCCCCCTCTTTTAAAAACACTCTAAACATTTCATTGGTGGGCTTTAAATAAATTAGGGCATTGCCTCCAGAGATAAACATGATTTCGTACATATTTAAATTAGGTGTGCCTAAGGTCAAATAAGAATAAAGAGCCAAGTTCCCCATAGTGTAATAAAGAGGAACTAAGTATTTAAAAAAAGGCATATCTGTTTGAAAATCTAAGGCCTTTAATTTTTTATAAAGTCTTTTGTTGTGAATAGAGTCTGCTGTCAGCTCAATCTTTTCAATATGGGGATGAATTTCTTTAACGTGGGAAGATAAGGAATTTATAAAACCCACCACTTCTTTTAATGGTGCTTTTAAGTTTGTATTGTATTCACCAAATCTTAAAAGTGAAGAATTCATAAAATCAAAATTACTTTTTTTAAATTTCTTTTCATGGCTCATCTCTATCAATCTTTGTTTTATAGTCGTTGATAGAAATGAAATTTTTAATTGCAAAGTATTTCTGTGAAATGTGGCTGTTCCAGATAGGCTTAATTTTTGAGTCTCAACAGAAAAATTATGTTCAATATTGTGTTCAAACTGACCAATTTTATGAATCACATTCAGCCAAGCCTGATCTTGAACAGAAATTTTTTTTCGATTAAATAAACGGTTCAATTGAGAAGATTTAACAAGTAGTTTTATTTTGGGTTTTTGTGGAGTGAAAATATTATAGCACGACTGACCCCAAGCGGAACCAAACCCCATAAAACAGCATAAAAAAAGCACCCCGTATCGCATGGGTGCTTTTTATAGCAATATTAAGGCCATAATTTAATTATTTTTGATAGCAGCCGTAAAGTTGCCCTGTTTGACAATACTCTTGCGCCACACGGCTAATTTGCGAAAACACGCTAGCACAGGCGGCACAACTCACATCACCACTTGATGAAGGCTGACGTTGATTGTTTGGGATCACCTTGGAACTACTACTAGAAGACATGGCATATCCCATCACTCCACTATTACCACCAGAGGAGACAGCCCCTGGATTTCCACCATTAGGCGCTGTACTTCCATAAGCAGAACCTGAACTTAAAACTCTTCGACATAATGGATCACTTGGATAGCTCTGACACACTTGTTGAGCCAACTGTTGGTGATTATAAATACGACACTCAAGACTTGGATCTACTGCTTTATCTGACTGACAGGTCCCCGCCTGCACACGTCTTTCCACACAAGTTGGAGAGTTAGCCGCACCATCTTGCTGACAGTATCTGTAAGCGTTCATGCTGTCACAAAACTGAGTGTCAGCACCTGTAGCCTTAGTTACGTCTCCACTAATACCACAATATGTGTTGGTAAAAGCATAACAACCCTCAGCTTTTGGGTTTTCAGAACAAACAGCAACATACTCCCTTTTACACTCAGGAGAGTCCCATTTGCCTTCATTAAAACAGTTGTAACGAAGATTTGCTATGGCAGATTTTTTACCATCATCTTCACCTTTACTTTTACCGAACTGATAAGCACCAACAGCAATCGCAGCACCACCAGCAACATTCACTGCTGTTTGGTGTTTTTCATAAAAAGATCTATTATCTTTACCTGTGTCTAATTGATTTTTTAAAGCTTGTAATTTATCACTTTGATTAAACATTCTTACCGCATTCGCTGCAATAACACCAACTTTTTGTTTTGAGATTCTGCAATAATTTACTGCTTCCTCTTTGTGCTGAACTCTTTGAGATAAACTAGCCTCATCATCTCCTTGAGGTAAATATTTATCAACTCCAGCTTGCGTACAATTTGTGTGACAGGAACTGATAGCTGCCTGACAATCCTTAGCAGCTTGCACATGAGAAACAGCACCCATTTGAGTGTCTTCAGAAGCACCATCAAGCATACCTGTTAAACCAGTTGTTTTATCTCTAGCTGCAGCAATGCCAAGACTTGCTTCTTTAAGAAGCCCCTCTTCCCAACATAAGTCATCGACATTTTTAACAGCAATCTGACACTCACCAGGATATGATGTTTGGTTAGTAGTTTTTAAATCAGCAGGTCTTTTTGCAAGATTATCTAAATTTTTTGTAGGATTAACATCTGGGCTCACAGACGTAGCTCCCGACGGTGTGTCACCTGCATTCTCAGTTTTCCCCTGTGCATGTGACAAATTAATAAATGCAAAAGACATCATTAAACTTAGAGTTAGTTTTAATAACATATTATTCCCCCGAATTATTTACGTGTATCTATTCGGTACTAAGGTCTGATAGCTTAAGTGATTTTAGGGATTTATTTGTTTTTCTCAAAATGAGACCTTTATTTCAAAAAACCTTCATTAGTTTTTTTTCAGATGTAAAAAGCTTTAACGAAATTGATCTCATTTTGAGAAAAAACAGGCATAAAACATTAAAAGGCCAAATGACTTTTTTATCTTTAAAACAATTACAGAGATAGGGCTGTTTTTTAAAAGATCGAGATAATTGACTGGTAAGCCCGTGAGATTCTTGGTAGTTCTCTGGCTATTATTTTAACCATGAGGGGTTTATGGAGTATGTGATTGCCTTTTTAGGACTGATTGTTTTGGTCTGCATTGCCATTGCTCTATCTTCAAACCGACAATTTATTCAATTCAAACAAGTGGCTTGGGGCCTTGGACTTCAAATAGTCTTAGCTATTTTGGTTTTAGGAATACCTGCTCTGGGCTTTACGGGCCCTCTTCAGTTTGCTTTTAAAGCCGCCAACCGCTTTGTGATGGCTGTGATTGGCTTCACAGCTCAAGGTAGTGAGTTTGTGTTTGGCTCTCTTGCAAAAACAGAAGGTTTGGGCTTTATATTTGCCTTTCAGGTTCTTCCTACAATCATCTTTTTCTCCTCTCTGATGGCTGTTCTTTACTACCTAGGTATCATGCAAAAGATTGTAAACCTATTAGCCATGGTGATGCTCAAACTGATGAAAGCCAGTGGAGCAGAAAGCCTTGCCATCGCCGCCAATGTGTTTGTGGGACAGACTGAGGCGCCACTAGTAGTAAAACCCTATATTGCTAAAATGACAAAGTCTGAACTATTCACCCTGATGACTGGGGGAATGGCCACTGTGGCTGGAGGAGTTCTAATTGCCCTTGTGGGACTGCTTGAAAGTCGAATACCAGGCATTGCAGGCCACCTGCTGACAGCCTCGGTGATGTCCGCCCCAGCAAGCCTTGCTATTGCTAAAATCATGTTCCCTGAAACTCAAGTGCCTGTCACCATGGGCAGCATTCCTAAAAACCCCACCCAAACCCATGATGTAAATCTTATTGAAGCAGCTACCAGAGGAGCCAGTGAAGGTTTAAAGATGGCTTTAAATGTAGGAGCTATGCTTTTAGCTTTTATTGCTCTCATTGCCCTATTAAATTCTGCTTTGGGTCTTGTTGGGGATCTCACTAATTTTTCAGAATGGGGACAAGCTCTGGTTCCAGAGATTTTAAAAGTCAAAGGAGAGCCAAGCCCTTTAACCTTTGAATTGGTTTTAGGATGGGTATTTGCTCCCCTAGCATGGCTTATGGGCATCCCCTGGCATGAAGCCACTGTGGCAGGCTCGCTTTTAGGTGAAAAGATCATGCTCAATGAATTTGTGGCTTATGTGCACCTATCAGAAATTAGTGCAGCTTTAAGTGATCGATCAAATATTATCTTGTCCTATGCCCTATGTGGCTTTGCCAACTTTTCATCTATTGCCATTCAAATTGGGGGCATTGGAGAGCTAGTGCCTGAGAGACGCACAGATCTTGCCAAACTTGGATTTAAAGCCATGATTGCTGGAAGCCTTGCTGCATTTATGACAGCAACCATTGCTGGCATTTTATTGTAGAAATATAAAAATATTGAGCTAACTATTTTGTTTAATTTGCTTCAACTCTTCTAAGACAATTTTATCTTTAGTTCTATTCATAGATTCTTTAATATTAATTAAATCATCAAGTGATAGAACTAAACAATCATACCCAAATAATTCAACAGTTAAAGCTCTGGACTTTAAGTCTTCAAATGACCCCAGTGATTTATTGAGAGTTACTATATCCAAAATTCCAGCAGTTGTTTCTAAATATATATTATTAAGTCCATCAATAGACTTTGGCTCCTCTAAAAAAGAAGGCTTGAAGGAAGGGTTCATTCGATGTTTAGGGTCAAATTTCTTAAGTGCATTTCGTAGTTTTTCTACGTTATCTGCAGACATCAACATTGTAATATCAAGGTCTTTAGTAACATAAGATGAACCATGAACAACTGCTGCAAACCCGCCGACCACTAAAAATTCTAATTTACTTTCGAGAAGAGTCTTAAGTAGTAGATTTAAATCATTCATTGAGACTTTTTCTTGTTATTTTGTAGTATTAGTACAAGATTTAAGGCCTTTTGATGTTCCTCAATTCTTTGTTGAGGTGTTAATTTGAGATTTCTGATAATTTCCTGGTCCATAATGAGTTTATTATAATATCAAAAACAGCCTATTTCCAGCTGGTTTTTTGAAATTCAGTCCTATTATCCAAATAAACATGGCCAAAGTGACATTAAATGTCATAGCTAAAAAAGGATTTTCATCATTGGGGATCGCAACTTGCTAAGACCTTAAAAAAGTGGCAATAATACATGTACATATTGAAAGAGGTCTTTATGCCAAATAAAAAACTTATTTTATTATTAAGTCTTATTACTGGTGTAGCTTTTTTAAGGCTACTCCCCCACCCACCAAACTTTACTCCGATTCTTGCCATGGCTGTGTTTGCCGGCACATTGATTCAAGATAAGCGCTGGGCTTATGCTTTTCCTTTAGGAGCCATGATTTTAGGTGATGCGTTTTTAGGCTTTCACAGTCTTAGTCTTGTGGTTTATTTAAGCTTTGCTTTAATGGTTTATGTTTCTCACAAAATCACTCAAGGAAAGCTCAACTACTCAAAGGTGGCTTTATCCTCTTCAGTGATTGCGCCTTTAGTGTTTTTTGTGACAACCAACTTTGCGGTTTGGGCACAGGGTGGCATTTACCCAAGAACCCTTGAAGGACTTGGAACTTGCTTTTTAATGGCCATTCCGTTTTTCAAAAACACTTGGACAAGCTCTGTGATGTTTTCGTTTATCTTGTTTGGAGTGCACTGGCTTGTTTTTGAAAGAGAAAACTATCGCAAAAAACGTTTAGAGCAAAAGAAGGCCGACCAATATGTATAAACTTGTACTTGTTCGTCATGGTGAAAGCTTATGGAACAAGGCCAATAGATTCACGGGCTGGGTCGATGTGGACCTTTCAGAAAATGGTGAAAAAGAGGCCAAAAAAGCCGCTGAGCTTTTAAAACAAAATAACTTTGAATTTGATATAGCCTACACATCTGTGCTTAAAAGAGCCATTCGCACTCTTTGGATTCTTTTAGAAAACTTAGATATGGCTTGGCTTCCAGTCACAAAAAGCTGGAGACTGAATGAGCGTCATTATGGCTCCCTACAAGGTTTAAATAAAAAAGAAACTGCTGAAAAGTACGGTGATGAGCAAGTTCATATTTGGAGACGAAGCTTTGATGTGCCACCCTCCCCTTTAGCCAAAGAAGACCCTTTGCACCCAGCAAACGATCCTCGCTACAAAGGACTGGATGGGGAACTTCCCTCCACCGAGGCTTTAAAGCAGTGCCAACAGCGTGTGCTGCCACTTTGGGAGAACGAAATAGCCCCTCTTATTAAATCAGGTAAAAAAGTTTTAATCGTTGCCCACGGCAACAGTCTTAGATCTTTAATTAAACATTTGGATAATATTTCAGATGACAAAATTTCTGGGGTCAATGTGCCTACGGGAATTCCACTGGTTTATGAGCTTGACGACAATCTAAAGCCCATAAAAAACTACTATTTAGGTGACGCAGAAGAAGCTCAAAAAAAAGCTGAAGCTGTTAAAAACCAATCTAAATAAACAATCAATCATTGTTCTCAAAAAAATGATCACGTCAGAACCTGTAAATTTCTAATAAGTGCGGCGTGGTCTTAAAATTCACTTGGCACCATCATACAACAGTTTAATTGCTGAGTGCGGCGTGGCCTGAAAAGAAACTTGGTGCCCAAAAGGGTTAAAGCTATGCTGTGTGTATGTTGGTTTTATTTTTTATATTTAACATTGCATATGCCAGTTTAGAATCGAATTTTAGCCTGGGTACTGGTGTTTTGTCGCACAATTATACTAAAAGTTCAGAGTTTTTTGATTTTGATCGTTTTTATTGGCTGCCGGTTGAAACAAGGGCCTACTTTGATTTTGATTACTTTTACTTCACTCCCAAATGGGTAATAACCCCCTTAGCGAAGACCAGTGATGATGGAGCTGTTAAAAGCTATGTGAGTTTTTTAAGCTTTCCCTTTAGCTTTAAATTTAACGACCGCTTTTACTACTCTTTAGGCGTTTCAATGTATTGGAACATTTTGCAAGGACAAGGTGGAGTCACCGAACATGCCGATGGCACTGGCACATCCACTTTTGCAAGGCCTAACTACACTCAAACCACTCAGCAACTACTTTTTCAACTTGAAGGTGTTTATAGCTTTAACAATGACTATGATATTGGTGCTGAAATCTATATGGGACAGATATTTCAAAACCGACAACACTTTCATTTTTTAGTTATCTTAAGAAAACACTTTCAGCTTAATTTTTTAAGAGGCTTGCAATGATATTAAGTTTTCTACTTAGCACTCAAGTTTTTGCCTTCACCTTTTTTGGCCCCTACTCTAATCTTGCTGGCTTTAACGTCGATGACTTATATATATATTTAAATCCTAACTCCTGCCCTCAAAGTTTTTCCACAACACTGACAAATGCGATCAACACCTGGAACCAGGTCCCAATGAGTCGTTTAACATTACACTTTGGAGGCAGTACCACAGCCACAGCCAGTGATTTAAGAATAGGAAACTTTGAAGAAAGAGTGGTGATTGCCTGCTCAACAAATTTTGAAACAGACTCTCAAGATCAAGACGGAAACGGAGGCTGCACAGGAACTTGTTTAAACCAAGTCTATGCACGCGCTGGAGTCTTCACCGACAATCAACAAAGGCTTTTAAAAAGTTACATTGTTATTAATATGAATGCCTCAGCCCAAGCAAGACTCAGTCAACTTTCACTCTCACAACAAGAGGTTGTTGTGGCCCATGAACTGGGTCACACATTAGGGCTTGGTCATTCCGAAGTTCCAGAAGCGCTTATGCATGCCTATGTCAGAAATAAGAGCGAACCCACCTTAGATGATGACGACCAACAAGGCTTGGCTTTTTTATACCCCTATGACACGCCCCTTGGGTGTGGAAGCATGAAAGCTTCAGCACCTTGGTTTTTGCTGTTGTTTTTATTACCGATGATTTTAGTTTATTTATTTAGAACAAATAATGTAAGTCGTTATCGTAAACCTTTACAAAAGAATTCTTAAAGGTCTCTTTTAGAGTGAGATTCACTAATTTTAAATTAGGATGTGGATGCTCCTGGAGCTTTTGAGAGAAAAACTCCAATATCAACTCTCCTGAGGTGTTACCCATCTTGTCATTTAAAAAACTTTTATCAAAAACTTTAACAATTTGTTCATCACCCCAATCAATCAATTGCTCAAACTGAAAGTTTTTATCAGCACTCACAGTGATATAAAGTTGATACTCATGCCCATGAGGGTAAAAGCATTTATAATAAAGCTCTTTGTTTTCCTGTTCACTGAGCTCAGGATTATAGTGTCTGTGAGCGCAGTTAATAATAAAGGGATGGCTATACAAAAACATTTCTCCATCAAAGTAGAGGGTTTTGTTTTGGTCTAAAGTGACTTTAATATAATTCAGCTCAAATTTGGATTGGAACTTATCATACACCCCGCACACAAGATCCACCTCAGTGTTTTCACCACAATCAATCACTGACCCATGAAAGCTAAGGGTTTCATTGGGCTTTTTTGGAGTCACAACTTCAATATCTGCCACATAGCTTAAAGTCTGTTGCTTAAGCTTAGCTCCTAAAGCGGTGTTAAAACATGTGTGGTGCTGACTGGTTGGTGTAGATTTAAAGCTCATAATTAAAGATTAGCACAAACTTTTAAAACCGACACAATTGATGCACAGGCACTGTTTTTTTTAATAGTTGTTCAGCACAATCTGACACACAACAGAGTCGCCGACGCAAAGTTCCAGTTTGCTAATAATTTGATTTCAGTGAGCTTTTCAGGGAGACTAGTAAAAAATTCAACATCAAAGGATGGTGTCATGCAATACGATTGGCTTAAAAATTACCCCAAAGGCGTCCCAACAGAGATTGACCCTAACGAGTATGAGTCTGTTAAAGATATATTTTTAGAAGCTTGTGAAAAGTATAAAGACCGACCAGCCTACTCTTGCATGGGGGCCGAAATAACCTATGGTGAGTTGAATGAAAAGTCCTTGGCCTTTGCGTCTTTTTTACAAAACGAAGCCAAACTAAAAAAAGGCGATCGTATAGCCCTGCAGATGCCCAACATTCTGCAGTTTCCGGTGTGTTTGTTTGGAGCGATACGCGCAGGTCTTGTTGTGGTCAACACCAACCCACTTTATACAAAACGAGAAATGCACCATCAGTTTACTGACTCTGGAGTTAAGGCCATAGTTATTGTAGAGAATTTTGCTTCTAACCTTGAAGAAATACTTGATCAAACAGACATTGAAACGATTGTTACCACAGAACTCGGCGACATGCTTGGCTTTCCAAAGTCGATGATTGTGAACAAAGTGGTAAAATATGTCAAAAAGATGGTGCCTAAGTTTAAACTTCCACAAGCATATAAGCTTGATCAGGCTCTGGAAATTGGATCAAAAAAACAATTTCAAGATGTGCATATTAACCATGAAGATTTGGCCTTCCTTCAATACACTGGCGGCACAACTGGTGTGGCTAAAGGGGCTATGCTGACTCATAAAAATATCGTTAGCAATATGCTACAAGTTTCTGAGTGGATTGACCCAATGATTGGAGATAAAGGCGAGATAGTGTGCACACCACTTCCTTTGTATCATATCTTTTCATTAACCGTGAACTGCCTGTCTATGACCAGAATTGGGGCCAAAAATCTTTTGATCACTAACCCAAGAGATATTCCAACTTTCATTAAAACCTTGCAAAAAAATCAGGTGACGGTTTTCACAGGACTAAACACCTTGTTTAATGCCCTAATGAACCATGATGGCTTTAAAGAAATTGATTTCAGTGAATTAAAAATCACAGTGGCTGGCGGAATGGCTATGCAAACCAGTGTTGGAAAACGCTGGGAAGAACTCACTGGCTGTAGAATTGCTGAAGGTTATGGCTTGACCGAAACATCACCTGTGGCCAGTGTGAACAGAATTGACGGCACCGCTGTTTATGGCACCATTGGTATTCCAATTCCTTCCACTGACATGAAAGTGATTGACGAAAATGGTCAAACACTTCCTCCCGGACAAGCCGGTGAGCTTTGTATCAAAGGCCCACAAGTCATGAAAGGCTACTGGAACCGAAAAGAAGAGACAGACAACGTTTTAGATAGCGAAGGATGGTTCAAATCTGGCGATGTGGCCATGTTTACAGAAGATGGATACTTTAAAATCGTTGATCGTAAAAAAGATATGATTTTAGTTTCTGGGTTTAACGTATATCCAAATGAAGTAGAAGATGTGGTTGCAACACTTGAGGGCGTTGTTGAAGTGGCAGCTGTTGGCGTTGATGACGAACACTCCGGTGAGGTTGTAAAAGTCTTTATTGTTAAAAAAGACGACTCCGTGACTGAAGAAAAGGTCATTGAACACTGCAAACAAAGTCTTGCTGGATATAAAGTCCCTAAGCATATAGAGTTTAAAGACGAATTACCAAAAACAAACGTTGGAAAGATTTTAAGACGCGCACTACGGGATTAATTATGGTTACAGATGAGTCCAGCACAATTAAAAAAGCACTAAGCATCAACTTAGATCCACAACTGTACGGAACATTTGCTGAAATAGGTGCTGGGCAAGAGGTTGCAAGACACTTTTTTAAGGCAGGACTCGCCTCACAAACTGTAGCCAAAACTATTTCTGCCTATGACATGACTTTTAGTGATGAAATCTATGGTAAAGAAAAAAGTGGACGTTATGTTGTTGAGTCCAGGCTTAACAAGATGCTTGAAAAAGAGTTTAGACTTTTACAAAAAAGATTACTTGATCAACGCGGTAAAAATACAAGGTTTTTTGCTTTTGCAAACACCGTAACCACTAGCTCCGGCGAAGGTCGACGTAAACACGGTTGGCTCGGACTGCGTTTTCAAACAAAGGCTCAAAGCGAGCCCCACGATATCATTTTACATGCAAACTTTTTAGATCAAGCAAGATTACAACAGCAGGATTGCATAGGCATATTGGGTGTAAATCTGATTGATTCCGCGCTGAATTTTAATGGCAATATAGAAACATTTGTCAGCTCACTGATTGACAACCTTGGTCGTGAGCGCGTTGAAATAGATATGCTTAAGTTTAGCGGACCAAGTTTTAAAAAAATTGACAACCGATTGGTAGGACTTGAGTTGGTCAAACAGGGACTCACCCATGCTATGATGTTTTCTCCTCAGGGAGAAGTGGTTCACGCCGCCGACCACTTATTTAACAAGTCCGTGCTTATACAAAGAGGCACCTACAGACCGGTTACCACAACCGATGTGGATATTTTAAATCATGGCATAGATCATACAAACGCCAAGTCCAAAAAACTTCAAGTTATTCTTGAGATATCTATGAGCAAGCTTAAGCAAAATGGAGAAGTGGACACTCAAGACTTCTTAAACCGAATAGAAGCCTTAAGTCTACTTGGCCACTCCATGATGATCTCAGACTTTTTACTGTTTTATGAGCTAAAGAACTATTTAAAATACTATACAAGAGATCAAATCTTTATGGTCATTGGAGCCTCACACCTAGAAAAGCTTTTCACCGAAAGTTATTATAAACACTTAGATGGTGGTATTTTATCTGCTTTTGGCCAACTTTTTGATGAGAACACAAAATTACTGGTATTTCCCTTCAAAACAGAAAACCTTTGTAAAACAGCTAAAACTTTTAATCCAAAGCCTAAGTTAAAATTTTTATTTCAACACCTGCTTTACAATAAATATATAGAGGATATTTTTGGCTGTGACGACATAGACACAACCATACACTCTGAAACAGTCAGAGAACTTTTAAAGCAAAAAAATAAAAAATGGGAAAAGCTTGTCCCAGTTGAAATAAAAGACTTTATCAAGAAAAAGCGGCTTTTTAGGGATAAAAAATAATCATCTAAAGCCAATTGACTCAGATCTTGCAAAGGTTGAATATAGAGATATGTTTAATTTAATTTTTGTTTTACTATTGTCACTATCAAGTTTTGCCCAACAGCAAGAAACGACTCAAACATTCAACCTCAATCAAATGAGTGTTGAAGAGATCAAAGAGTTACAAGCCAGCGAAAATATCAACGAAATACAAAAGCAAAAAATAGATACCTATTTACAAGTTAGAGAATTGCAAGATCGCATAGGAGTAACGCCTGAAACTTTGGAGAAGTTTCAATCATTTGTAGACAAGTGGGTTCACCCTTATAAAGACAAAATTATGGCTGTTGTGTCAGATAAAGAGGTCTCTGAGGCTTTAAAGCAAATTTTAGACACCGGAAAGTTTAAGCTTTATATTATTCTTCAAATTCTTTTAATCTTTTTTATGATCTTTTTAAGAGCCAAAGAATCTTCAAAAGTTAAAGGTGTCAAATCATGGTTATGGCTGAATCTTTGGACCTTTATAGTATTCATGACTATTGCACTTATAGTTATTCCACTCATTAGCTTCGGAACAGCCTATAAAGATTTTATCTGGGCTGTTATTGAAGCTTTAAAAGCTTACTGAGTTTTTAAATATTCAATCACGGTTTGTACAGGCTGCCCACTGGCACCCACTTCAGATATGCAACCTGAAGGCTGATCTTTCCATGCATACAAATCAAAATGTAGCCATTTTTTATGGCTAACAAAGTACTGTAAAAATAAAGCCGCAGTCACAGCTCCTCCAAAACCATCGGCGGAGTTCACAATATCCCCATGAACGGAAGACAATTGCTTTTTATAGTCTTGAATAAGAGGCATAGACCAAACACGATCTCCTGTTTTTAATCCGCGCAAAACCATATCATCAGCCAGGGACTTATCGTTGGCAAACATTCCGGCCACATCACTTCCAAGTGCGGCTTTAATAGCTCCAGTCAGTGTTGCAAAGTCCATCATGGTTTTAGACTTTGGGTTTTCTTGACAGGCAACATCTAAGGCATCGGCTAAGACCAAACGGCCCTCAGCATCTGTGTTGGTGATTTCTACTCTTAAGCCTTTACGTGAGGTGTATATATCACCGGGTCTAAAAGCATTAGAGGCAATAGCATTTTCTGCCAATGAAAAATAAAAACTACATGGACTCTTATACTTTGCAGATTTAACCCAATGAGCGAGTCCAAAAACAGCCGCCGAGCCACCCATGTCCTTTTTCATTAATTTCATATTACTGGTAGGTTTAATACTTAATCCACCTGAGTCATAAACAATACCTTTACCCACAAAACAATGAGCTTTGGTTTTGGTTTTTGGCTTGTAATCCACTTTCACCAAATAGGGTGGATTTTCTCCCGCCTGACCCACGGCTACAAGCAAATTCATATTTTGCTTTTTTAGCTCTTTTGGCCCCCAAACACGGACTTGAAAATTCTCACCAGAAAACCATGACTTAATTAAGTTTTTAAAACTCTCTGTATTTAATAAGTTCGTCGGCAGGTTCACCAAATGACGACTCATGTTTGTAGCCGCAGCTTGAGCTTGAATAGACTTATTCACTTTATAGGCTTTGCCATCAACTTTAATACAAACTTTTGTTTTAATGCTTAATAAATCTTTGTAGCTATACAGAGAAAGCTCAATCGCCATAACGGCGGCCTCGATTTGATCGGCATTGGCTGAAAATAGGTTCAGCTCAATTTTTTCACAGCCAGAGTTTTCAGCGGTTTTAATTAGGTTTGCAATATAGTCTTTATAAAAAGCAAAATCACTAGGATCCAATTGCATATAGTGAATTTTACGTTGATCCACCAAATAAAATGGTTGAGCTAACCAGATTTTTTTATGTGGACTTGAAAATACTTTTTGAGGATGTTTTTTTACAAAACTGATTTCCTCTTTATTGAGTTCTTTTTTAATGACCGATTCCAGCTTTTCATTATCAAAAAATAGATAAATATGTCCATCGGCTTTTTTGAATGAAGATGTTAAAAAACCTTTTTCAATAAATTTTAGCTGATTTTGTAAACTCATGACCGTCCTCAATAAAAAAAGGCAGCTAAGATATAATTCTAGCTGCCTTGTATATTTTAATTAAAATTATTTCTTAATATTTAAAAGCTCAACTTCAAAAATTAAGGTAGAGTTTGGTGGGATTTGCCCAGCGGCTCTTTCACCATAAGCTAAATCACTAGGAATAAAAAGCTTCCACTTACTGCCCTTTTTCATCATTTGAAGAGCTTCAGTCCAACCAGGGATCACGCCGTTTACTTTTAATTCAACAGGCTTTCCTCTTTTTACAGAGCTATCAAACTCAGTTCCATCAAGAAGTGTACCTACGTAATGTACAGACACAGTGTCTTCTTTACCTGGAGACTCACCTTCACCTTCTTCTAGGATTTTGTATTGAAGGCCTGATTCTGTGGTTTTAACACCTTCTTTGCCTTTGTTTTCTTCTAAAAACTTTTTGCCTTTTTCAACATTCTCTTTAGCTTGTTCTTTAGCTTCTGATTCTTTCTTTTCACGAATCACCTTCATAGCTTCTTGAACTTCTTCTTGTGAGTACTTTTCGTCTTTTCCGTCCATGCTGTCTTGAATGCCTTTAGCAATCATTGATGGATCTACTGGAAGTTGTTGCATTTTAAAGTTTTGCCCAAGATCTCTTCCAATGGCATAACTGACTTTTTTTACATTTTCATCTTTAGAGGATTTTAATTGGTCACAGGCTAATAGTGTTAAACTTAATCCCAATACGACTAAAATGGACTTCATATTATATACTCCTTGCTGATATCATTATAAACGCAAGCTAAAGCCTAGCATTTGAATGAGTGGGTTGGAAGTGATTTTCCGGCATTAAACACAGCTTAAACGCCCTGTCCTAAAATATATGAAGTCGTTCTAAATCTGCCTTCGAACGTACTTTTTTTTCTAAAATTTCACGAGCTTTACTGTGACTATATTTAGTAGAAATATGCGTTAAAACTAAATGATTTGACTGGATTTCTGAAACCCTGGGAAGCAGTTCATCCAAATGAATGTGCCCCCAAGTTCTTGCTCGCTCAATGCTTCTTTTTTCATCAAAATATGTGACTTCCATAAATAAAACCTTAGATTCTTTCACCCAGGGGCTCATATCTAAGAACTCGATTTTTGTATCACCGGTAAAAGCAAACTCCACCTCTTCAATATGGTCATGAATCTTGGTGCCAGAGTTTTTAAGATCTATAAGCGTTTGTTGACAAAGATTTAAATACTCAGGTTTTAACTTCTTTTTTCTCTGAATTAAGGCATAACCTTGAGAGTCCACTCGGTGCTGAGTTTTAAAGCTTCTTACAAAATAATTAGGCTTCACCTCAACTTCATCCGCCAGTGGCAGCGGATTTAGACTGTATTGATAGGTATGCCCTTCAATTTTTTGCCATTGTTTTAAAATCTCATGCATGGGCTCGATCATAGCTTCAGGCATATAAAACTGAGCTGGAGGCAGATTCATAAGGCCACGTTGCGAAATAATATACGGGATGCCTCCGGCATGATCCATATGAGAGTGTGTGATAAAAAAGTGCTTAGAAGCATAGTGAAAAGGCCAGCCCTGAGCCACATCAAAGCAAATTTTAAACTCTGGCAAAAACAAAGACGTCCCAGTGCCCGCACGGGACAAGCCTTGCACCTTCAAATTTCCCAACTGAATTTCTGAAACTTGTGTTTTACTCATTTGCAATTCTCTCTTGGCTGGGCTAAATTGCCATAC
>JAKUPT010000042.1 GCA_022450595.1 Bdellovibrionales bacterium | reverse complement strand
GAAGAGTTGTTGTCTGTGGCAAATTTATGGTTTGATGATCACGTCAGTAAAAGCAAATTACGCTCATGGAACGAAAAGTACTTTTCATTTACGAAAGACTTTGACCGTTTTGACACAGTTAAATTTATTGAACGCATTAAAACAAGGCTCCCAGAGTATAAAGCTTTATTCAAAAAGGCTGAAAAAAAATACGACTGGAGCTGGGAACTTCTGGCAGCCATCTCTTATCAAGAGTCTCACTGGAACCCAAAAGCCAAAAGCCCCACCGGGGTTCGGGGCTTAATGATGCTCACACGCATCACAGCTAAAGAAGTGGGTGTTAAAAACAGACTAGATCCCGAACAAAGTGTTATGGGCGGAGCACGTTACTTAAAAAAACTTGAAAACAGAATTCCTAAGTACATACCAAAGCCCGACCGCGTATGGATGGCTCTTGCCGCCTACAACGTAGGCTTTTCTCATCTCCGAGATGCAAGAGGTGTTACCGCTTGGATCAATGACAACCCCAACCGATGGAGTGGTGTTAGCAAAGCGCTGCCTTTACTTTCAGAAAAAAAATACTATAAAAGGCTGCCCAATGGTTATGCCAGAGGCTGGGAGCCAGTGATTTATGTCAATCGGATCAGAAATTATCATGATTTACTACTTGAGGCTTTAGAGAAATAAAGGCTAGACTTAAGTGCTCCTTATAATAAGAATAATATTATAAAATTAATAATTTCATTTAAAATAGTTTGAAGTTAATTGAAAGTTAAGATTTTTCAATGCTAAACGATCGTCCTAATAAACTTAATAGATGTAAGAAAAACTCCTAAGAGAATAGAATATATTATAAAATACAACTTTAAAGTGGGAGCTCTAGTTGTATAGACATTTATCACATTTCTTACTTCTTTTACTAATTATCCCTAAGCTTTGTTTTGCAGACAATGAATTTCCAGATATAGAATATACAGTTCATATAGATAGGACTTTATACTCAGAACCAGGTTATGACTACTCAACATATGTAACAAAAAAACGTAATGGTCATAAAAACTTACCAAGTCGAAAATGGGCTACTCCCGGTATGCATTTACAATTAATAGAATCAAAGGTAACAGAAGATGGGCAAATGTATGCACATGTTCAAGATACTGACAATCCAAAGAACAAAGGTTGGTTAAAATATAACCACCTTTATTACTATGAAAATGGCATTAGAGTACAATGTGATCCAAACACAAAAAATCAAACTAAAACTATAGCAGAAATTATTGCGCATATTGAAAAAAATGAATATAAATCACCGCCACTTACAAATAGCTTTTCAGCCTTAGGAGCAGACTGCTCTGATTATATAGATGATAATGGTAATTATGGTGACAGAGGAAAATTACTTGCAAAAGAAATCCTTGGCGAAGGTCGATCCACTGATAGGTGGGAATATTTTAAGCAAGGATCAAGAAACCTATCTTCTGTTTGTCCAAACTTTAATAATTTAAATGATGAAGAAAAACTAAACTTTTGGATATGGACATTCGCTGCTATTGCTTGGGATGAAGGTAAATGTATTTCTAATATAGCGCGATCCGACGCAACAAATGGTTTAGCCGTGAGCGATTTTCAACTCCCAGAAAACTGGAAATCCGGAAGAAGCTGGAGAGGACCTGGCTGCAATGCTAATGGCAGGGCTCCAGCTGTTAATATTCGAAGAAGAAGATATGGTAATTTTTTAATGGCAAACCCGTCAAACTCTATACCATGCGCAGTGGAAATCATGAGTGGAAGTTTATGTGGTTTTTACAGTTATAAAAAATGGCCTCTTACATGTGATCCTGTAGAAAAAACTAAAGGCTTTACGGGCAAACATATTTATTGGGAAAAAATGAAGCATAATGACGCTAAGTTTGTTAAAATGATCAAAGAGTTTCCATTATGCAAGTAAAGGAAAAGAGTTAGAATGAAATTATTATTTATATTACTTGTAACACAATTTTCATATAGTGAAATTAAAGTTAATAACTTTAACTTTATTGAAGGTGAATATCAATTAGTAAAAGGTGACCTACCATGTATTGATGGTTACGTTGGGTGGATGGAAGGTCAAGACAGCCTTAGCTTTATGCTAGGATTTAATATTATTATATCAAATATAAATGAAGGGAAGATTGTATCAAAAGATCGTACTGTAGAAGATTGTAAATTTGATTCTACTTCCAAAATTTCAAAAAATATTATAGAGAGTGTTGAAAACACAATTTGCTCTAATAGTACAATTAAAAAGATACAAAATATCAAAATATCCCGAAAAAATGAACTGCTGTACACTTTAAAAGTATATAATGACAACAAAGTAGTTCGAGACACAAAATGTGTTTACAAAAAACAAAACTAATTACAAGATGAGTTACTAAAAGGTTTTAAACCTGCATCAAAACGTTTAAATTTCAACTTTTTATTAGCATGATTACCTTTGAATAAATGAAACTCATTATTTTAAGTATGTTGGAATTAATACTATTTAGTTTTGGGATTATACGGGATCTTAATTATTGGCGTCTGTATGCTAATTATATAAATACATAAATCAGTCCGCCAGAAACTATAAAGAATATAAAACTGTAAGAAATTATCTTCTTTAAAGTAGAGCCTCCGTGATGATGACTGTGACCTTTAGATTTATGCTTTTTATTCAGAAACACTAAAAATACAGCTAAAAATAAAAAACTTAAATTTAGATAAAAAGTGTAATCAAATGCAAACTGTGTGGCATCACTCACTTTTCTTTGTGAGTCTGGAGTCATATCAAAAAACAGAAAACCGTAATGCATTAATAGAGCCGTAATAACAATACTTACATACATAATACCTGCAATAAAAAATGCTATTTTTTTTCCATAGTATTTTGCATTCACTTTAATAAGGGGTGGAACCATCAAATCTGAATAAATAAACCCCATAATCCCCGCAAACAGCACTCCATTTGAAGACAAAACTGTCGCTAAGGGAATATTACCCATAGAGCCAATGAAGGTTGCAGCGGCAACAAATGGCGCCACTAAGGCGTTTTCAAGCACAATCATCCATTCTGGAGCCTCTACATGCATAAGAAACATCGACTCCCAAAATTGAGTGGGCACAACAACAGCAACAATACCGGCAATACTAAAGCCAATTAAAATCTCCTGCCATACCATTTTCCAGTCTGATACAAACTTATTGCCAACTAAGTACCAGCCTTGTTTACTTTTAATTCTTTTCTTCCAATCAAAGCTTTCTTCTTGAGTCGATTCATCTTCAATTTTTTCTCTAGCATTTTTTATCCATTTTTTAGGATATAATATTTTTATTAAAATACTACTTATGGCAATCAATAGTAGACCACCAATGATTTCAGCCACTAAAAATTGCCATCCTAAAAAAATCACAATTAAAACACCGAGCTCAATTACTAAATTTGTGGAGGCAAACATAAAAGCAACCGTGGCAATAAAATGGGCGCCCTTTTTAAATAACGACCTTGCTGTGGCAAGTGCTGCAAATGAGCAAGATGAAGATGCTGCTCCAAATAGAGTTGATAATCTTATAGACTTAAAGTTTGCCCCGCCCATATAGGGAGTGAGTTTACTTTTGGGCACAAAAGCTTGTATCATTGCACTAATAAAGTATCCAAATACAAATGCCCACCCGGCTTTCCAGAAAAACCCAATGGCTGTTTTTGCAGACTCTGCATAGAGATTTAAAAAATCCATAAATACAAAATAACTAAAAAACACAAACAATTCAAATTTACCAAAAGATTCAATTTATGAATAAACAAAAAGACAAAGAATAAAATGAATCCATTCATTAAATCCATAAATAGACCCATCTAACTAGTTGATTTTAATGAATTATTTAAGGTATTCATTCTATGAATACCCCTATAGGATTAATTAGTTTTTAATTAGTTAAAATCTATCCTATAACAAAATCAACTTAATTAAAGGGGGAACCATGAA
This sequence comes from Bdellovibrionales bacterium, assembly GCA_022450595.1. Lineage (GTDB taxonomy): Bacteria > Bdellovibrionota > Bdellovibrionia > Bdellovibrionales > UBA1609 > JAKUPT01. The sequence continues at coordinate 20,919 of JAKUPT010000042.1, read as the reverse complement.
ACAAATACTAACACTTATTGCATTATCACTACTATTTAGCGGCACTCAGGCAATGGCCTTAGATATCTATTCCAGTTATGAATGTAATCTCATTAAAGTAAAGCCCAATAGAGGTCCAACTTACGACAGAAACTTTCTACTTATGCCTGCAGACCATACACATCCAAATCGCATTGTGTTTGATATTGTTGAAAGAGGGAACAATTATAACAGAATAGTCTCTTACAATGAAGAGAGCGAAAAAGGCCTTTTATTCACTCCAAAACATTTTATTAACCCAAAGATTCATATAAAATCAGAAGAAAACAAATTAATGATTGAAATTATTGAATCCCGTGGCGGCTCACCTTATTCTTCTGGGTTTACCGTACATAGTTTTTATAACTGTATCTAATTTAACTTGGTGTGTTTTTCACAGTCAATTTTATGAAAAACACACCATAAATACCTATGCCCAATCTTTATTCTGAATTTTATAAATCAAACCCTGAAGAGTTTTTGAAGATTCTAAGTGCTTTGGATACACAAGACCAATGGTGTGTTCACCAATCCCTAGCTTCGGAAAAGACTTCATCTCAATAAGTTTAATTTTCTTTTTGTTTACAGCCTCTTTAGCTACCAACTTCGGCAGCAGAGCCAAGCCTAATCCGTTAATGACCAACTCTTTGGTAGACTCTAAACTTGAAGTCATAAAATGCTTTCTTTGTGAAAGTTCTTCACCTAGCAAATGCCCCAAACGACCTTTTTTATTTCCAGCCACCGCATCTGACATAAAAATTAAAGGTGTAGAGTTGGAATTGATTTCTTTGTTTGTCATTTTAGCCGAGGCATACAGGCAAAAGCTATCTTCATACAAATCAATGACTTCTAGAGATGTGGATGGCTTGGGCTCAATAATAAGCCCAATATCAAGTTCACCTTCTTCCACCATTTTTTGAATATTATGACTTCTACTTGTTGTAAGTTCTAAGTCTAAATTTGGATATTTCTTAAAAAACCTCTTTAAAAACTTGGGCCAAAAGTAAATAGCAATACTGTCATAGGTACCCACTTTAATAGATCCTGCCATTGGGTCATTGGGAGCTAATAACTTGTGCTCAATATCTTCTAACTGTGAAAATAAAACGTGGCAGTACTGATTTAAAAGTTCTCCCTCATGAGTTAGCACCACCCCCCTTGGCTTTCTAACAAACAGGCTTTTACCAATAGAGTCTTCAAGAATTTTAATGGATTTTGTCACTGAGGGCTGAGTTAAATTTAACATTTTAGCAGCCTCTTTAATAGACCCTTGTTTTGCCACCTCGTAAAAGTGATTTAGTTTTTCCAAATGATCCCTTAAAGACATAACTCCCCTAACATATTCATAAAAGATATACCTCATATCAATTTATTTCATTTTTTTTATTTCATCAAAGATTATATTAATAAATAGACGTGGAGGTATATATGTTAGAATCACAAGCCCAACAAAACTTTAATAATGAAAAATCACTTAAAATCATTACCGAATTGCACTCCATCTTCACTAAAAGAAAGTCCACAAGACACTTTTCAGATCACCCTGTGGATATAAACATTATCCTCAAAGCCATTTCAATTGCTGGCACAGCACCGAGTGGCGCCAACAAGCAGCCCTGGTCATTTGGAGTCATACAAGATCAAGACACTAAACAAATTATAAAACAAAAGGCTGAGCAAGAGGAAGATGTCTTTTACAACCAAAAAGCCCCACAAAAGTGGTTAGAGGATTTAAAACCACTACATACAAAGCCAAAAAAAGATTTTATCACTCAAGCCTCATACTTAATCCCAGTTTTTTATAAAAACTACGAACTTGATTCTGACAATAATAGGGATAAAAATTATTACGTCAAAGAGTCTGCAGGAATTGCGACAGGCCTACTTATTTCAGCTTTACATTTAGCAGGCCTTTCTACTCTAACTTACACCCCTACCAATAGAAAGTTTTTGGTGGACCTACTTGGTCGGCCCAGCAATGAAGGAGGTATGATGGTTGTAGCCACAGGACTGCCTTCAGACAATGCTCAAACTCCTGTGATAAGCAAAAAACAATTAGAGGAAATTGCTTTTATATATTCTCCAGTAAAATCAAGATAATTTGTTTCTTTCTGCGAGTATACCCGCAGAAAGAAACACTTCCAAAAAAACAAAATAGAACTATACACTTTATTATATATAACAATAGTTTAATTAGATTTAACTATTGAGAATAGAAAGCTGGAAAATAAAATTACTGCATTATCATTGTAAACATTTAAAATTACTACAAGTTTGGCCACTTTTATCTCAAAATAACTATATAAAAAATATAATACTAAGTTTATATAATTTATTTGTATATTTTCATGATAAAACGGCTTAGTTAAATATCACTTTGGAGGAAAATATATGCGTCACTTAAATATGTTTTTTACAATATTTTTAACTACTACTTTATTTAACATCTCACTACTCTCCGCCAATACTAAGAGAGTTATTCATTACGAACAATTTGCATTTGGTGATGTTGTCGACACTAACACTTGCCTTAAAAACCTTACACCAATGTCAGAAGGTTCTCTCTCTCGTGCTTATTGTGACATCCCTACCGGCATCAATAGAACAACATATTTTTTTGCTACACCACTATATAAAGAAATAAGTCATGAGATCAGTTTTTCAGAAAACCTGACATGTTCAGTTGCAGTCAACCCAAGGTTTCGTTCTCGAAGTGGAAAAATGCAATTAGACTTTTTAATCAATGATGACAATATCTCAAAAGATCTTTTAGATTTTTGTGTCAAACAAACAATAAAAGAACTTAAAGATACAATTATATTAATTCAATCTGAAAGCTTTCATAAAGAAGGTTAAGCGCTTGCCAGATAATCGGTTGATTGGTGGGTCCGCCTTCGCCGAGTCCTCTGAGCACCATTGTGTCGAGCTGGTGCTCAACACAATGAACTATGTCCGAGTCTCTAGATGGTTTTGATTGGCAGGGCTGAATACAAGCTAGAAATTGTGCAATCCAACAACCCAAAAAAAGCACTATAAAGTATAAACTATCGCTTTCGTTCTTATCTTGAAAAATGGGGGATGATAGATAATGCAAAGCCAAAATCTATAACTATAAGCTATTGAATCAACTCTATTCTTTAAAGACTATAAACGTATTGAAATTAATTTTTCTTGTTTATAGCAACTTGTAAAATATGTTAAATTCTATCTACATTGATGTTTTCTTAAAAAATCAATGACCTTTTGCTTTCTATTAAGACTATCAACAGTGTTTTTAACAGCACCAAGAGTATTTCCAACTATAAAGTATAAAGATTTAGTATACAGATCAAGCGAATCAACACGCCTCATATCAGCTAGCTCCGAATAGGTTTCAGCATATACATCTATACATTTATATCCGTCCGGATAAACTGCGATATAATCTCTAAATGTATAGTTAAGTCTATATTCTACTGGACGACTGTCAGATTGCCTCCAAAACTTACCCTTTACGACAGTTTTATTAATTACATCTTCGATGCAAACATTTAAATTACTTAAAAAAACCGGAGTTTGAACTTCGTCATTCTCAAGAGTGTTATATTTAACACTTTCTTTGCCATCGCAAAAATCAAGATGTGTTGCCGAGGAACATATTGGTAATAATATTAGTGAAACAGCTATTATGTTTTTCATTTAGCCCCCCAATAGATAATTTATTTAAAAACTTTGTATCAAATATTAAATACAATGTATTTTATAAATTAATTGATTGAAGTTTTTTCACCTGCCCACCTATTTCAATCCTCGAGCTTTTTTAATAAATTAACAAAAAATGTCATGTTAAATATTATGGTTCTTCGGTTCTTCACGGTACATTGTAGACAGAGTGAGATGGGGGTCCGCCTTCGCCGAAGCTTCGGCGGGACAATTTTTGCCGGAAGGCAAAAATTGGTGCGGACAAGAGGACTCGAACCTCTGACCACCAGCGTGTCGAGCTGGTGCTCTACCAACTGAGCTATGTCCGCATCTAGATGGTTTTGATTAGGGCTGAATACTAGCTAGAAATTGCTCAAACCACAACCCAAAAAATGAGTGAGGGGTCATATTTGACTTATAATTGCCCGCTCGATCCAGCTTTTGGTTTTTGACCCCGCAGCTTTGAATGGCTTCAAAGTCTGAGAGCTCATTATTAATATTGATTGCGATTCCGTGATAACAGACCCCACCACTCACTTTAACCCCAATAAAAGCAATCTTGCCGTTATTTGTATAGACACCCGGTTCATCACCTCGCCCAAAGGCTTCAATCCCAAGACCCTGTAGGGCTGCATAAGTGGTTTTTTGAAGGACACAGATGTAATCCTTTACCTTTAAGCCAAGACTTGGCAGATGCAGTATAGGGTAGATCACAAGCTGACCTGGGTTGTGAAACGTTGCCTCCCCACCTCGGTTGACCTCACAGATTTCAATACAATTTTCATGATAAAAGCTTTGAGATTGCAACAAATCCTTTTCAGACGAGCGCACCCCTAAAGTGACCACCTTAGGATGCTCATAGGCTAAAACAGCCCCTAATTGCGGATGAGTTTGCACCTCTTTAACTAAAGACATTTGTTTAGCCAAAGCTTTTTGGTAAGGAGTCGCATCACCCCAAAGTTTTATAATTTTTACAGATGAATTCATTTAAAAACCCTTAAATGTCTAAGAACTTTAATAATTCCGTCTAAGTTGTTAAAAAATCTTATCTTTAATGACTAAATAAATAAATTATAATGACTGCATGAAATCATTTATAATTCTATTTTTAATAAGCTTTACGGCACTCACGACATGGGGTCAAACATATTCCAAAACCGGGCTTCTTCGTAGCTCTGAATATATCCATGACTTTTTCTATCACAGTGAAAATCAAACTGAAAAGCTTATACAGATTTTAAAAATCGATATGGCAAAAACCAATGAAATGGTGAACTTTAAAGTGTTGGACCAGTCACACCAACTCACATTAAAAAACTTTTTAATCATAAAAGAAATTCTTAACCTTAACTTGATGCAATCTATAATTACATCTTATTATGATCGCCCCCTAGTTGATTACTACGAAAAGCTCAAAGTAAAAATGAACAGAAAAGATTTTTTTATTCATTTAAAAGAAAATGAGGCCAAGGCTCTTTTTCAAGACGTACAGCTTATGCTTATTTCTCTAGATGCCATCAAAAAAACAATTCAAAATCATTCTCATAAACCAAAATTTCACTACAACTATGAATTTGAAAACCATGCCAATAACGCTCGAAAACATTTTGTGTTCACCACACTATATACTGCCACTGCAATGATGGCATATTTAGCATCTACCTATATTGTATTAAATGAAACAAATCTTATGCTTCCAAAACTCGCATTTTCATTAAGTCTTGCCACCTATTTTACTTTTAAACTATTTGAGGAAAGAAAGGACTTTATAAAGGCAAGACGCTTAAAACGAGTGCTTTGGCAAATTGACCGGTTTAAAAATATTCCAGATAACACCATCAATAATTTAAAAAATGAGCTTGAAGAGTTTAACAATAAGATTTTAAAACACACAAAATTATCAGCACCAATATTTTGCCAAAGGCTGTTTTATTAATAAAGCTCTACTTTGTCATTCTCTTTAATGCCAGAGCCTGAGTGTAGAATTGAGATAGCCCCGTCTTTTCCAAAATAACTAATCACTTCAAGTGTACCCTTCATTCTTCCAGGAGCATTGCCAATGTACTGCCCGGTCTCGGGATCATAAACTTCATGCCCCTCTTCGGTGACTTTTAAAATGTCACCAACTTGCAGACCACTCATTCTTCCAGCATTTATGTAGATTCTATCCCCTGAGACCATGGCCACGCGCCCCTCCCAGGAAAGCTTATCCACAGCAAGCACTAAATCCCTCACCGTTCCTAAAAATGCAGCTGCCACGGCTCTTTTAACAAGCTCAGGGTCGTCTTTGATCAACTTGTCAGTGCTGGCATCTTTTAAAACCCTAGTAATCCTTGCCTCAACTGTTGCGGAGTTAACTTTGTCCATAATGATTTTGCCGTTACTAGAGCTTACCATTCGGATGCGAACCTTGGCATCTACCAAAGCTCTTAAGTCTCTAAACACTCCAACACTCTCGCCAAGTCTTCTTACATTGATGTCTAAAATTTTACCCTCAATAACAGCGGCAATGCCCATGGTGTTGGTCATTGAGGCCAGTTTTTTTAAGTCATAGTTGTTATCAGCGGTTTTATACTTTGAAAAGTCCTCGGGGAAGTCTGAATTACTCACCACCACAAAACTGTTGGTTTTAATAATTTGATCTACTACGGCGTTTCTAGAAATAAGACCGGTCAAATCAGTCCTACCTAAGTTTTCATCAAGAAAAGGAGGCACAAGAATACGCTTTCTTACCCCTTGTGAACCACGAGCCTTATAAGGAACATCTTTTACTTGATAGGGAGATGACTGATTAGATCGTTGCGGAACAAACAGCTGACAGCCAAACAATACAATACTAAGGGGAACTAATATAAACTTTGCCATACTTTAATCATATGAAAACTCAAAGCAAACAACAACGAGACTAAAGTTAGTTTTTAAGTCTCATGGAGATTTTTTGCCCGTCTAACTCGTCGATATTTAAATTTAAACCTGAAGCTTCTTTTTTAAGAGTCTCGTAAAAGCTTTTTGTTCCAACCGAAACATCCACTTCAAACTCAACGCTATTGGGTTCAAATAAGCGTTCTTTTAAAGACTTAACTTGCTTTAAGTTGGATAACTTTTGCTTTAGGTCCTTATATTTTTCAAAGCTAATATTGCCGCTAATTTTTAACTGAACAAGCTCAGCACCAAAAGTTCCCTTTTGCCAAGCAATTCTAATTTGCTCACCTAGGTCTTTATTCACTTGAGGAATTACTTCAATCAATTTCTTCTGCACCACCAAGTGATGGCTTCCAGGCTCCGTTTCAAAGCTTCTAGCCACCTCTCCAACAATACGGCCATTTTCTGCCTGCAAGGCCACAAACTTCATTGTGATAATAAAAATGTCGTCTAAGCCTTTTTTATTATCAATCTCAAGCTGACCTCGGATAACAATGTCAGCATCCATGTACTCACCAATAAGAGTTAAATCCTCAGTACGAGGACGCTCCACTCTCAATACTTCAGGCAGTAAATTGATCACTCCCCACTGCATAGGGCGGTAGGTGTAAAACCCCAATCCTGAAAACTCTTCTTGAAGGCTGTTATGTAATAGTTTGGTTTGCTCCACAGCAAAAGTAGATCCTTCTCCTGAGGTTTCAGCCCACCAGATCTGCCTTAAAGACTCCACCTTATCAATATAAGCCACCAAAGGCAGAACTTTGGGCTGCCCCTCCATTTGATACATCAGACCTTTTTCTAAGAGCAGCGCCTTTAAGTTTTTTAGACTGACTTTCATAATCACTGACATGGAATGACCAGTTGAGGTGCGCTCTAAACCATCGCCTTTTTGATACAAAATGTACTTACCTGACTCAGGGATAATGCTTCTTTGAATGATGTTTTGGAACTTACTAAGTTTTCTCTCCCCCACAAACTCTTTAATATAATCCATAGATACCTTTTCAACCGCTTGTTGAAACATCTCTTGCCTGGCTTTTGAGGAGTTCTTGGAAGTGGAAGTTTGCTCTGAAACCACTTCTATCATTTCTTGTGCAAAGCCCATGTTGGAAATTAGTAAAACTACAATAATCATCAATTTAGACATACCTTACCTCACGTAAGCTATATCTTACCCTGTCAGGTGCCGGGCACCTAATGGTATTGCACTGCAACTAAGACTACTGATTACTAATAATTGTAAAGTATCTGGGGCCAATTCGGCCTTTTGAGCCATCATCTACAATAAAATCATCAATATGATAATGTGATTGCATGGTGTCGCCCCAAGTCCAGGAGTTAGAGTTATTACCACCAAAAAAGAAATGGTCCCAAACACCACCATGGGCATCTGAGTTAATTGAATACTCATGACCTCGCATTATGTGTTGAGAATTTCCATTTTTATCATACGCCCATATGTCCATAACATATTTAGTATCATTATTAATATTACGAATTCGAAACTCAACACCCCACCAGTCTCCCATATATCCATCTAAATTTGTGTCATTATCTGTGGCTTTAGTGTGCTCAGACCCTTTATTACTGTTTCCAATAACAAGCCCTGGTGCTGGTCCATAATTGTATTTATTAAATCCTGGAACTGTATAATGCTGACCATAGGTTCCCCGATAAGGACACTCTGGACCACCACAATTCATTCCAAAAGTATTAAACTTCCATGCCGCAAAATAAGCATAAGGCTTTCCCTCTTCATAATACCCAACTGGTCCACCACCCGAACATCTGCCATCGGTACAACTGGTTGGGAACATATTTTTAGGAATATTAAGCATATAAAATACAGACAAATCTTTATAGCCTTTAGTTAAATGAAGTCCAAAACGACTTGGTCCAGCTGTACCACCAAGATCCACCGATAGTGATTTACCTCCACGCCAAACCTTTCTGCCACCATCAGCTCCACCAATCCATAACTGCGAAGCGCCAGTTTCTCGGCTCCAATTTGAGTAATATCCCCAACGAGAAAGTGTACCATCTAATAGGGTGGGAAAGTATTGAGGGTTTGATGTTGAGTACACATTTCCACAACGATCACCACCACATCTGTGAGCTTGCTCCCAATCTTTTATACCATCAAATTCTTCAACAAAATCAAAACTTAGCTTTAGCATTTCACTCAAATCACTTGAGTCTCCGTAGAGGCCTCCGTCGCCATTACCTGTGCCACCATCCCCTTCAGGATCTGGGTCAACTTCATCAGAGTTACCACTTGCTGCAGAGTTATCCTTAGGATTAGTGCTACTAGAGTCTTTACTTCCCACTTTTGACATTTCAGTTGTTGAAAACTCACCACCACAGTTTTGAAAAAATAGAGCTATACAAAATAGCATTGCTAAATACATAAGAATTGATTTTTTCATCTCTCATACCTCGTTTATATCTTTTCGGGACAAAACTTTCTGCACTAAAGTTTAGCATTTAAAATTACAAAAATAGTTTAATTGTCAAAGTTTTAGACAGTTCAACTCAAATATAATGCTGTTCTAACTTGGTATAAACAATGCTTAATGAATATGTATGGAAATCTATAAGGTCGCACTTCAAGGCAATGGTTTTGTAGACTGGTTAAACTTTAACCAGCCCATGACTTTTAATGAAGACCTAGTGTTAACTCAAGTCTATGAAACATTATTTAACAAAAATGAACTTGGTCAGTTAGAAAATAATCTTGTTGATAGTTATGAATTAAAGAAAAATGAGCTGATCATTTACTTATGCCATAGAAAATTTCATGACGGCAAAGTGTTAACAGCTTTAGATGTGATCAATTCTCTGAAACAATCCTTAAACTCCCCTTTTAAACACAATAACAACGGCTGGACAGTAGACTTTGTACAACTCAACTCCAGCGAGTTAACTGCTATTAATGCACAAACTTTTAGTATAAACATTCAAGGTTACCAACTCCCAGAAGTTTTAGAGGAGTTATGTAAGGTCAGGTACTCCATAAAAAGAGCAGCCATTGGCACTGGCCCTTATTTTGTAGACCAGATCCATTCTAAAGATCAAAAAGTCATATTAAAGCAAAACCCCCATCATCCAAGCCATCAACAATGCGTGGATGAGGTTCATCTCATTGGGTACAAAAATAACTTTGAAACACTAAGGGCTTTTTTAAATAAAGAGGTCGATCAAGTCCGAGTGTGGGGATTAAAGTCTCCATTCAAATACAACCCAAACACTCTCATGGTTCCGTCTAAAACTTTTTATTCTTCATATTTTCAGTTCAATACAAAATCACAAAACTTCGACTCTTCTAAAAAAAGGCTCAAATTTAGAACAACTTTCTTAACAAATATTATGTTACACAAAGATTACCCATGGAACGCTTTCACAGGCGTAACTCCCTGCGAATCATTTCAGGCTCCCAAACAGGGACTAAAAAATAAAGACACAAAAGTGGTCACCCTAGGGGTCGCCCACAAAAGACAAAAAAAAGAAGTGGAAAGAATCATTAATAAAGAGCATTTTAAAAGCTTAGGATACAAAATAAAAATCATAAACTTTGAAAGTTATGAAAGCCTATACAACTCCAATGTTGATTTGATCTACACAGCCTTTAGCTATGAACAAAACAACAAACACAAAATTCCAGAAATATTTCATTCAAAACATAGAAAAAATAGAACCAAATATAATCATCAAAAACTAGATCAACTCATTGAACAAAAAAACTACAAAGAGGCTGAAGACTTTATTTGGAACAAAGCTTTAATTATCCCCCTTGGTTGGTTTCAATGTCATATTCTGACTCATAAAGACAGCAACCTATTTTGTGGCATTAAGAACAATAAAGTCACTCCAGTTCTATATAAATCAAAGCTTCAAGATTTTATTGAACTCTTCTCTGTTTCGCAAAAAGAGTTATTTAAACTTCGAGAAAAAAATTGGTCCCAACTATCACAGAAAGCAAAACTAAAAGAAGTTTTATCCCAGTTTCAACATGATATTAAATCCCCTTTATCAGCTTTAAGACTTATGAGTCAAAACCTACCAAATACCGAAAAAGTTTATGATCGTGTGTTGAAAAGAGTGGAAGAGTTTAATTTTAATATAGAAAAAGAGATCATCAGTGCCATCGAAAAAGAACAAGGACTTCAAAATAAAATTGATATAAATAACACTGTCCATGAAATTGTCGAAGAAAAAAAAGCAAAGATAATAAGCTTAAGTAATGTTAATTTTGATCTTTCATTTTCAAAAGACTTAAGCCCCATAAATGGCTCTAGTGATAAATTTAAAAGAGTGCTCTCTAACCTTATAGATAACGCCATTGAGTCTAGAGACAAGTGGAAACACACAATTAAAATTACAACACTAAATAAAGGCCCTATGCTAATTATAAGTATTAAAGACAATGGTAAGGGCTTTCAAGACAAAGACTTAGAGTCGGTCAAAAACGCTCAAAAAATCACATCAAAAAAAGATGGGCATGGCTTGGGCTTATATAATGCAAAAAAATATATAGAAAGCCTAGATGGAGAGTTTCAGATTAGTAGCAAACCTCATCAATACACAGAGGTTTTATTAAAGCTGCAGCTGGACCGTGTTGTGATGGGGAACCAAAGTGTAAATGGAGTCCAAAAGCTCGGAACTTAAAGTCACACCTTCTGGCTCAATAAGATCAAGTTCAACCTGTTTTTTAATATCATTAAGCTCCATTAAAAAACTTAATTTTGTAGAGCCTGGATACTGAGCTATAAGCTCTTTTATATCTGAAAGCTTTTCTTGAGACTCTAAAGGCAGTCTAAAAACCATTTTTTTCACTCGAACAAGCTCATCTTGAAAAGACTTAACTGATTCCACTAAAATTTTACTGCTCGACTTGTCGTCACTGACCTCAACCGCACCACTGACAAGAATGGGTTTTTCAGATTTTAACACGTCTTCGTACTCACTAAAGGCATCGGGGAAAATAATCAGTTCGGTTTGGCCTGTCATATCTTCAAGTTGGGCAAAGGCCATTCTAGTCCCTTTTTTAGTGATGATCTCTTTAAGGGTAGAAATCATTCCCACCACCGTTGTGGCCTGCTTTTTTTCTTTTGTGACTAAGTTTTGAATCTCATCACTGATCCAAGGCTTGGCTAAAGTGTCAATTCCGTTCATGGGGTGATCACTTAGGTAAAAACCAAGCACTTCTTTTTCATAAGCTAGCTTTTGACTGCGGCTCCAATCCGCACAAGGGTCAATACTGACCTTGTCGGCCTCTTCAATACTTTCATCCAATGAGAACAAACTCACCTGCCCCATGTCGGCGTCTTTTCGCACACGGTCTGCACGGTCGATAAACTTTAAATAGCCATTAATTAATTCAGCTCTGTTGTAGCCAAAGCCATCAAAGGCTCCGGATTTTATTAAACACTCAATGGTCTTTTTATTCACTTTTCTTAAATCCACCGATTCAAAAAAGTCCTCTAAGCTTTCAAACTTTTTCTCTGGCTTATTTTCACGGGCTTCAATAATAGACTCTACAGCGGATTGCCCCACCCCTTTAATGGCACCGAGTGAGAAATAAATCTCATCGCCTTTAACGGTGAACTTAAACTCGGAGTAGTTCACATGAGGGGCATTGACATTGATGTTGTGTTTTTGCGCGTCTTTGACGTACTTTACCACCTTGTCGGTGTCGCTCATTTCCGTAGATAGAAGAGCTGCAAAAAACTCGACTGGATAGTAGTGCTTCAGCCATGCGGTTTGGGCGGAGATCACACAATAGGCGGCCGCATGTGATTTGTTAAACCCGTACTTGGCAAACTCGGCCATGGTGTCAAACAGCACCTCGGACTTATCTTCAGGGTAGCCATTTTCAACAGCCCCTTTCATAAAACGCTTTTTTTGCTTGGCCATCTCTTCGGCAATCTTTTTACCCATGGCTCGTCTGAGCATATCGGCTTCACCAAGGCTGTAGCTGGCAATTTTAGAGGCAATGAGCTGCACGTGCTCCTGATACACCACAATTCCGTAGGTTTCTTGCAGTATTGGCTCTAGCTCTTCAAAGATGTACTCAACTTTTTTGCGCCCATGCTTTCTTTCCAAATAATCCGGAATCATTTCCATAGGGCCCGGTCTGTAAAGCGCGTTGATGGCCACAATGTCTTCAAAGCAATCAGGCTTGGCTTTTTTAATCAAATCGGTAATGCCATCGCCTTCAAACTGGAACACCCCATTGGTGTCCCCTTTTGCAATCAACTCGTATATACCTGGGTCTTTGAGTGAAATCTCTGTGGTGATGATTTTTTTGCCACGGTTTTTTTCAATCAACTTGATGGCGTCATTGATGTGAGTCAAAGTTTTAAGACCTAAAAAGTCAAACTTGATCAGACCAATTTTTTCCGAGTGCTTCATGTCGTACTGTACAACACTCTCCCCATCAGCTCCTCGGCAAAGGGCTGCGTGAGACACAAGCTCCCCATCGGCTATTACAACCCCTGCTGCGTGAATCCCGGCGTGCCTTACAAGCCCTTCAATCTTAAGAGCTAACTCCATCAAGGTGTTGATTTTGGGATCGTTCTCCATCATCTCACGGAGTCTTGGTTCTTTTTCTATGGCTTCACTTAAGCTAATCCCTAAGATGTCGGGAATGAGTTTAGAGACAATGTCCACCTCACCATAGGTCATACCCATCACACGACCCACGTCTCGAATAGCAGCACGAGTTTGAAGTTTTCCGTAGGTGATAATTTGTGACACACTTTCAGGCTTGTATTTTTCAGTCACATAATCAATCACACGCCCACGGTTTTCCTGACAAAAATCGATATCAAAATCCGGCATGCTGATACGTTCTGGATTTAAGAAACGTTCAAAAATCAAATTGTATGGCATTGGATCAAGATCGGTAATAAACAAACTGTAGGCCACAAGAGAACCGGCCCCGGAACCTCGCCCTGGTCCCACGGGAATGTCATGATCTTTTGACCAATTAATAAAGTCTTGTACGATTAAAAAGTAACCGTTAAATCCCATTCCATCGATAATGTTTAACTCATACTCTAAGCGCTTAAAATACTCCTGTTTTTTCTCATCAGGCACAGGCTCACCAATACGGACGTACTCTTTAAAGCGCTCTTCTAGACCATCTCTTGCAATGGCCTCGATCTCTTGTTTTAAAGTTCGCCCTTGTTTGGTTGGATAAGTAGGAAGGTGATAAATAGGTTTGCCTTCTTCATCGGTCAGTTGAAACTCTACGTTGCACTGATCTGCAATCTTAACAGTGTTTTCAATGGCCTCAGGCAAGTCTTTGAAAAGGGCTTTCATTTCCTCTTCGGTTTTAAAGTAAAACTGATCGCTACCTAAACGAAAGCGCTCTGGATCTTGTAAGGTTTTGTTGGTGCCAATGCAGATTAAAACCTCTTGAGCAATCTGCTCATCTTTGGTCATGTAGTGAACATCGTTGGCGGCTACATAGGGAATGCTCATCTCTTTAGAACACTCCAATAAAAAGTCATTCACGTCTTTGTTTTGCTGTAAGCCCATACGGGTGAGCTCTAGGTAAAGGTTGTCTTTGTAAATCTCTTTGAGTTTTTTTAATTTCTCTACCGCTTCATCTTTGCCTTTGTTGATAAATGTCCATGGGACATCACCAAAGCTTCCCCCAGTTAAGGCGATCAAATTTTCAGAATGCTTTTCTAAAACTTCGTAGTCTACACGAGGTCTGTAGTAAAACCCCTCTTGATAGCCAGTGGTCGAAATCCTACAGAGGTTTTGATAGCCTTCGTAGTTTTTTGCCAATAAAACAAGCCTTGTGTTCGGCTGTCTATTGTCTCGGTCTTCGCCTTTTACGTGTCTAGACTTAGGCGCCAAAAACACCTCAAGTCCAATGATGGGCTTGATTCCTGCCGACTGACAAGCAAAGTAGTGCTCAATCACACCAAACATATTGCCCAGATCGGTCATGGCCACCGCTGGCATTCCCATTTTTTGCGCGGTATTCGCTAAAGACTTAGGCTTACAAGTGGCTTCAAGTAACGAGTACTGCGAATGAACGTGCAAATGAACAAATGACAACTTTTCCCCCTCTACTCCCACTCGATCGTGCCCGGTGGCTTGCTTGTCACATCATACACCACACGATTGATTCCTTGAACCTCATTTGTAATTCTTCCTGACACACGTTTTAAAAACTCATGGGGAAACTCAAACCAGTCGGCCGTCATTCCATCAAGGCTTGTGACAGCTCTTAAGGCCAAAGCCCACTCATAGGTTCTGCCATCACCCTGAACACCAACGGACTGCACAGGAAGTAACACACAAAAGGCCTGCCAGATTTTTGAGTACAAACCACTGGCATGGAGCTCCTCTCTGTAAATGGCGTCCGCTTCTTTTAAAATATGTAACTTTTCTTTAGTCACTTCCCCTAAAACTCTGATGCCCAGTCCTGGACCGGGAAAAGGGTGCCTCATTAACAGCTCATCCGGGATTTCTAATTTTTTACCAATCTCTCTGACTTCATCTTTAAAAAGCTCTCTTAAAGGCTCAACCAACTTTAAGTTTAAGTCTTTGGGCAAGCCACCGACGTTGTGATGAGATTTAATGGTCACACTTTGACCTCTTAAAGACACACTTTCAATCACGTCAGGGTAAAGAGTACCTTGAGCCAACCACTCTACATGGCCTATGTTTTTAATTTCTTGTTTAAAAACTTCAATAAACATATGACCAATGATTTTTCGTTTTTTCTCGGGATCACTCACACCTTTAAGTTTGTCTAAAAACTGATCTTGTGCTTCAACTCCATGAATATTTAATTGCAGTTTATCTTTGTAAACTTTAAGCACATCTTGAAACTCATTTTTTCTTAAAAGCCCGTTATCAACAAACACGCAGTGAACACGATCTGCCCCCAAAGTCTCCGTCAGCAAGGTGGCCACAACCGTTGAGTCTACGCCTCCACTTAAAGCGCACAACACATGATCCTTATCTCCTACTTGCTCCACAATGTTTTCTTTGAGTTGTTTTAGTATATCACTGGGCTTCCAGTTTTTTTGCGCCTGGCACATTTCAAACACAAAGTAGGAAAGAATATTTTCCCCAAACTCGGAATGGGTGACTTCAGGGTGAAACTGAAGGCCTAAAACTTTGTCGCCAGTCACAACAGCTGGGTGCCCTGACTCTGTTTGCGCCATAAGCTTTAGTTGGGGCGCTAATTTTTCAATCACATCCCCGTGACTCATCCAAACTTTATGAGTCTTTGGAGTGTTTGTGAGCTTTTCAAGCCATTTAAGTTCCGTAAGTCCGTACTCTCGGCTTTTGGCAGGTTTTACAACTCCGCCCAACTCGTCATTTAACAGTTGCATTCCATAACAAATACCCAGTACTGGGGCCAGTTCTTGTAGCTCTTGGATGTTGCGTTTAGGAGCCATTTCTGCATGAACAGAAGAGGGGCCTCCACTTAAAATAATGCCTTTAGGCTCTCTGACTTGAATGTCTTCTAGTTTGGCGTCATAGGCCAAAATCTCTGAAAACACATCCATTTCTCTCAGTCTTCTCGCAATCAGTTGGGTGTACTGTGAGCCAAAATCTAAAATCACAAATCCATTTTTATGCACAAAACCAATCCTTTTAAAATTTTTGCCAGTGTACATGAATCTCAAATTTCTGACATCTAAGAGCTGGGTTATAAAGGCCGATAACGCAAAGAGTAATACTCAAAAGCCTAAAGATTGTACATATCCATAAGCATTGGCTAAGCTTAAAGCATAAGAGGGGGAATCAATCATGTTAAACCTAATATTTTTAAGCCTCAGCTTGGTCTTTGCTGCCACTCAAAACGTAGACGTGCAGCTCACATCACAAAAAAAACTAAGCTTTGAATTTGAAACTTATGAAAACGGTCTTGTGCATCTAAAATCTTTTAAAGCCAGTCCAGAGGGAGCCAAACTTACTTACCTGGACATTCAATTTTTAGATTTAAAAAACAAAGCTCAAACACCGCTTCAACAAAAAGCCATCGACTTTGTTCATAAACATATGCCTTTAAATGAACAACTCACAAGCTACAAAGCTCCCACCCCACTAAAATGGACTGAGATTTGTGAAAAAATCGGGCAAGAGCACACAGGCGAATTTACCGACGACGCTCAACAACGATTTTCCTTCTCTGCTCGAGTGGGCGAAAAAGACAGCCGATGTTTTGGTAGGTGTGGTTTTGGCTGTGGAGTGCCCTTTGACAATAAGAACCGCTACACTCAAGAGTGTTTAAACCACGACCTGTGCAACAGAGAACTGGGTGAAAATATGGGGCCTTGTAAAGATGAATACTGGGCGGCGGCTGATGGTTACTTAAACGCTAAAATCTGTGAGAAAAAACCTAAGCTGTGACAATATTTGTAAATAAACACCTGTAAAGGTCCCAAAGTTAAACACTTTTGATTTAAAGCGGCACAGATATTTCATATAAGCTTATCAGGAGCTAATATATGAAATTGACCAGTGTTTTTTTAATTGTAATTTTTTTTCAAAGTATCATATTTGCTAACACTAAATTTGAAGCAAATGATCATAAATCTAATTTAAGTCATTTTTTAGAAAAACATCAAATCACTCACCTTGAGTATTTAGTAGTAGAGGGACATACAGCAAGTATTGAAAGTCTTTTTGGTCATTCAGCACTACGGTTTATAGCGAAGGATCAATCAACTGGTAAAAAACTTGATCTGGTTTTATCTTTCGAAGGTGACGCCAGTAAATATGAAGGATCAAATAAAATACTAGGTGGAATGACAGGAAAGTTTCCTGTTATTGCAAATATTGTGAGTTTTAACGAATATTTAAAACTTAATGTTGTACGAATTGGTAGAGGATTTACAAGAATCCCACTTCCTTTAAATAGTAATATTCAAGAAAACTTTAAAAATCAAATTGTATCAATTGTTAAAAATGAGAAGGACTTGGGTCAGTTTTACTTCACTTCAAGAAATTGTATGACCTTAACATTAGACCTATTAAAAGATATTGGTTATTTTATCAATACCGAGGCACTAGAAACTTTAAACACAACACCAACATCATCAAGTTATCATGCCTTCGCCCCAGCCCTGCTACTCCCCTTTTCTACATTAATCATTGAAGGTCCAAGTGATCGAATCAATAGAATTGAGGATCAATTAAACATTAGCCTTACTGATACAATTAAGTGTAAAAACTTTGATCGTTACAATCATTATAAAGGTAAAACTACCTGCAAAGATAAAAAACAGACAAAAGCAAAAAATTGGTCAAAAAATACAATAGAAAAACTTAAAACGTTAAACTCAGTAGATCTGTGGTCACTGTTTTACACACTAAACCCCATAGTCAACAGACAAAATAGAGTGGCCGTGATTCATGAATTAAAAAACAGAAATACCGAATTTAACCAAGATATTTATTTTAACAATTATCCCTTACCAGAAACAGTCACTCAAATGTGCACTAACCTTGAATGTGCTCAAAATGTTGTTGAAACACTAATAAACTTAGAAGTTATCAAAGATTTAAACAAAAGCTACGTCCGTCTTTTACATGAATATAATCGTGCTAAAAATATGATTTATGGACGAAAGCTTTTACAAAAACCTCAAGCTAAACACAGTTTATATTTATTAAATGCAATGTATGAAAAATTAAATAATCAAGGAGATAAAAATGTTTACTAAAAAACTATTAACAAGCTCATGTCTTGCAATCTCACTTCTGGCATCTACTACAACTGCTTTTGCAAGCAACCAAATAAGCTGTGCTGAATATGCACAAAATGCTGCAGAAAGAGAAGGTATCACTTGGGATGAAGTCGTTAATTACGGATCAGGTGCTATTGGCTCTGTAGCTGGTGGTATGGTTGTTATCGCCTCAGCTGCAAGATTGCCAATGGAAAGAGCCGGATTAGGCACTAAGGCTGCGGTATATTTATCTATTGCCGGCGGTGCTGCTGTTGGCGGACTGTTAGCCGGTGGTGTTTCTTATCTGATCACCAGTAATTTTGTTGATATTGTAAATTTATCTGATGAAGTTGAACTAGGTGGCACTGGAATCACTATACAAACTATGATCAACTCTATTCAAGCTACTCTTCCAGCAGATAAACTAAATGATGATACTAGAGAAAACATCCGCACTCAAATTGAGCGCGTGATTAAAAATCAACCACAAATTTGTGACTCTAGCTCGCCAGATGAAATTTTAAAAAACATATCAGAAGAAGTTAAACGTCAATTATAATCCATTTAGTAAGGAGTAAAAATGAAAAGAACAAAAATATTAAAAAGCTTAGTGCTATCTATTGCAATGCTTGGTACCACCGCTCACGCCTCAAATACCATAACTTGTGCAGAATATGCTCATGAGATGGTAAAACAAGATGGCATTACTTGGCAAAAAGCAGTTGTGGCTGGTTCCGGTCTAGCGGGGGCAGTAGCAACAGGAGTTGCAGTTAATGCCTCAATTCAGTTAACTGCAGTGGGAGCTGCCGCTATTACTGCTTTAGCCTTTAAAGGTGCTGACTTACCCGCATCTACTTTAGGGACTAAAATTGCTGTTTATGGATCAATTACAGCAGCTGCAGCTTTAGGTGGCTACGGAACAGCAAAGTTAACACACATTGTATTAAGTAATTATGTTGATGTGATTAATTTATCTGATGAAGTAGAACTGGGTGGTACTGGCTTAACCGTCGATACAATGATTAATTCTATTATGTTATCTTTGCCTCAAGAGAAACTCACTGAACTTAGTAAAACAAATTTAAGAGAAACTATAAGACAAGAACTTAGTGAAGTAATTAAATACCAACCACAACTTTGCTCATCAGGCACTAGTGAAGAAATACTTAAAAAAATATCTGACGAAGTAAAGAGTAATTTATAATAAAAATTGATACTTATATATTAAAGAACAAAAGACCTCATTCTCGCATGAGGTCTTTTTTTTAAAGTCTATAGTTAGGAGCCTCTTTAGTGATACTCACATCATGAACGTGGGACTCTCTAAGTCCAGCCGTAGAGATCTTCACAAACTTTGCCTTGCTTTGTTAGTCTTCAATCGAGCTTGCACCTTTGTAGCCCATGCCGGATCTTAAGCCACCAATGAGTTGATGAAGAATACCACTGGCATTTCCTTTATAAGGCACCTTTCCTTCAATGCCCTCGGGGACAAGTTTGGCGAGATCCACATCGGCTTGAAAGTATCTATCTTTTGAGCCTTGCTCCATCGCACCTAGGCTTCCCATACCGCGGTACACTTTGTAAGTACGGCCTTGATACAAAATGGTTTCACCAGGGCTTTCATCACTGCCTGCGAGCAAGGAGCCAATCATTACAGAGCCTGCACCCAAAGCCAGTGCTTTTGTCACATCACCTGAAAACTTAATTCCACCATCGGCAATGATAGTTTTACCATGTTTTTTTGCTTCTCGAGAGCAGTCATAGACCGCTGAAATCTGTGGCATACCCACGCCACTTACGACTCTTGTGGTGCAAATACTCCCAGGGCCCACACCCACTTTTACCACATCAGCTCCAGCTTTTATTAAATCACTGGTGGCTTCTGGTGTAACCACGTTACCTGCCACTACAATCACATCAGGGTGAGATTTTGATATTTGCGACACAGTAGTCAGTACGTTTTTAGAGTGACCATGGGCTGTGTCCACAGTGATTAAGTCCACACCGGCATCAATCAAGGCTTCGGCTCTTTCAATGGTGCTGGCGTCGGTTCCAACAGCAGCACCTACAAAAAGCCTTCCTTTGCTGTCTTTTGTGGCTTGAGGATAGGCTTTGGCTTTTTCAATATCTTTAATAGTGATTAAACCTTTAAGCAGGCCTTTGCCGTCAACTACAGGCAATTTTTCAATACGGTGTTTTTGTAGAATCACTTTGGCTTCATCTAAAGTGGTGCCTACAGGAGCTGTGACAAGGTTGTCTTTTGTCATTACGTCGGCAATTTTTTGCTCTACATTGGTTTCAAAACGTAAGTCTCTGTTGGTAAGAATTCCTACCAATTTTCCGTCTACAGTGATCGGCACACCACTGATAGAAAATTTAGACATCAATTGTAGAGCTTCAGAAACTTTTCTCTCAGGACCTAAAGTGATGGGCTCAATGATCATCCCACTTTCGTACTTTTTCACTCGCTCCACCATAAAGGCTTGTTCTTCTATAGAGAGATTTTTATGAATCACTCAAAAGCCACCTTGCTGGGCCATCACAATGGCTATTTTATGCTCAGTCACTGTGTCCATTGCGGCTGACAAAATCG
>JAKUPT010000041.1 GCA_022450595.1 Bdellovibrionales bacterium | reverse complement strand
TATAAACTCCACCCATAGCAGCAAGGCCTCCTATAAAGCCGCCGCCCATTTGGCCCCAGTCACTCCACGGCCCCGGCATTCCCCATGGGCCCATGCCCGGCATATAGATTCGAACTCTAAACGGGACTCCAAACATTCCTGGAGGATAACCAAAAGCACCACCACCAGCGCCACCGACACCTCCGGCACATCCGTAACCACCATGAGATTGACCACCTAAAATTCCCCCATAAATTCCTGCCATGACAAACGGAAATCCCACTTGAACACCAAGATATGGGTTAGTTGGCCAACCAAGACGTGCGTTTTTGTCTGAAACTTTATCCGCTGTATAATATGCAGCTGCTGCCCCTAAACCTAAACCTAATAACTGAGAGACATTGCTCCACATTGATGGTTTTTCTCTATAAACAGGCTGTTCACAGTTTTCACACTCGACTTCTAAAATTTTACCTTCTGCCACTAGCTCGTCAAAAACATCATCTTCAAGGGCTCTTAGTGCATCTTCTGCATCTTCAATGGCATAGTCTAAAGTTTCTAAATCCATCATTTTAGCTTGAAGCTCTGAACTTAAGCTGTTCATCTCTTCAATAGCTTTACGACATTCACCGGCATCACGGCTAGAATTGTGTATTGGCACATTTACATTACAGATACCAGTATTCAATGTTCCATCTGAATTACTAAAACCTTTTAAGACGTTTAAACAAGTTGAGCCATCTTGTTCATATAACATCGCCAAGCTATCACTATTTGTTTCGTCAGGTGCTGGGATACACATTTCAGAAGGTGTGTCGTAATTACCCACAGTGTTTGAATCCGAACCATTATTTAAGATACTTTGTAAAACACTATTAAATTGTGAAACTTGATCATTTGAAGAAGACCTTTGGTCTACAGTATATATTTGAGTATACTTAGTTGTGGTTTCTGTAACAGTGCGCTCACTTCTAGCAGTCGAACTTCTCTGACTGTTGTAATATTCTCTTTGACAAAGATCTTCATCATTTTTTTCACTCAAACATTTTTCTAACCTTCTTCTAAGCTCTTGTTCTGAGGGGCCAGATTCTACAACTGACGAATCATCAACAACCCTACGGCTTGTTGAATCATATGCTATAGACTCTGAATTAATTGGCTTACATTTAGAGTTCGTTGCAGAACAGGACTTATAACTGCTGGGCCCTCGTCCCTCTTCTAAATGGTCCATTAACAGATTAGATATATTACGTTTAAAGTTATTATTTAATGCACGTTTATTACGAGCCATGTCTCTTTTAAGTTTTGTGACATCTCGTTTTAGATTACGACGTTCTTTTTTTAAACGACTGAGTTCTTTTTTATCAGCTTTTACTTGTTTATTACCGGCAGTGATCATTTCAGCTGTTTTATATTCATGTGCACATTGCATCTGATTGGAACCCATGGCCACGCCACTTCCCCATGTTTGAGGAACATACTGAGCGTGAAGGTTTACACCTCCAAAAATAAACGCGAATAGTAAAAAGAGTTTAAAATGCATTATAACAATCCTTTGCATGGTCCATTCTTTCACATAACTATTCGTCATATGATCTGAACAACTTGACTCATCTAAACACAATCAGGACTTTGATCAAGTCCATGAGACAGACATATTTGATGCAAAGTCATAGTTTTTATTCTACACTTTTTATAAATGACTCAAAATGAAATATTATGTATAGACGACGAATCTGATATATTAGATGCCTTAGAGCGACTTTTTAGACGAAAGTACAAGGTGCACAAGACCACCTCGCCAAAGTCTGGCCTTCAAATTCTTCAACAAAACAACATCTCAGTCATAATTTGTGACCAAAGAATGCCCGATATGCAGGGGGTTGATTTTTTTAAAGCCTCTTTAAAAATAAAACCAGAGTGCATTCGTATCCTTTTGACCGGCTATACAGATATCGACTCGGTGATTGATGCCATTAACTCTGGGGAAGTCTACAAATACATCTCAAAGCCTTGGGACCCTGTAGATTTAAAAAACACGGTCGATAAGGCCATAGAAAAGTACTTACTTAAAAAAGAATTAAAAGAAAAAAATATAAAACTACAAAAAGCTCTAAATGAACTAAAAAGTTTAGATGCCAATAAGACCCAGTTTATGTATTTAATTAATCATGAGCTTAAAACTCCCCTAACAGTCATTTCTAGTTATCTGCAAATACTTGAAGAAGAGGATTTAACTGAAGATCAAAACAAATATCTTTCTAAAATTAATTCAGGAGTTGAAAAGCTAGATGATATTGTCAAAAGAGTCTTGCTCTTAATTCAAAGTGAGAATCAACAACTAAAGATAAAAAAGACAAGTTCGTTTAATTTAAAATCATACGTTGATAATTATGTTAAAGATGTAAAGAAAACACTCTCAAAGAAAAAAATAAAAATAGATACCAAAATAGACCCAGAGTTTAAAATCAAAACTGACTCTGAGCATTTTAAACATATTCTTAATGAAGCTTTAAACAACGCCGTTCAATTCTGCACCCCAGATGGTAAAATACAAATTAAAGCAAAAGATAATCAAATAGAAATTAAAAACTCATCTAAAGCTATAGCAAAAGAGGTTTTAGAACAAATTGATAAGCCCTTTCAATTAAATGAATCCGCCATGAACCACTCTAAAGGATTAGGTTTAGGTTTGAGTTTGATCAAATCACTTTGCCACTCCATGGGCTATGAACTTGATGTTCAATCTAAAAATGAAGCATTCATCATTAAAATAACGATCTAAAATGAGAACAAATTGTTTCTTTTATTTTTATCATGTTATTCTAAATATGTTGTACGTCAGCTCCAAAATAATAAGCTTACCTGGAGGATTCTATGGTAAAAAAGATCTTATTGTTTACAGGGCTGATATTCGCATTTGGTTGCAATGACAGCACAAACAACAATCAAACCGTTAATGCCAATAAATACAGTGAAAAGCCATCAAACTTTAAAATTCATTTAACAGATGCCCCCATTGACCAAGTCAAAGAGGTTCATGTTAATGTGAAGCATATTGAACTTTGGCTTAAGGGGCAAAAAAATTCAGCTCGTGTAAAATTAGCCGAAGACTTTGGTGATGTTGATCTATTGAAGCTTCAAAATGGAATCACATTAGCAATGGCTGATTTAGATATTCCACAAAATGTTGAAGTGACTCATTTTAGACTCATCCTGAATTCAGAAGGCAATTACTTGATATATGACAACGATGACCTCTGCGCTCTTCAAACACCCAGTCAGCAAAAGACTGGTTTAAAAATAAAGTTTGGAGCTCCTGTTAGAGTTGAATCTAATAGATCTTATACATTGACTGTAGATTTTGACGCCAAAAAATCTATTGTTATTAAAGGCAATGGTGGATGCTTATTAAAGCCCGTTTTAAAGCTAGCAAATCTTGACTCAACTCCTCTGGATAACGTCAATGAAGACGGAAGCACTATTGATCCGGACAGGGAAGACGAAGAGCTTGATCCTGGTAACTCAACTCAAGAGCCAACAACAGATGAACCAGCCACTGATACCGAAGACTCCTCTTCAAATGATGACGGGGAAACAGCTGATAACAATACTAATGAAGAAGATGAACCATATGATTGGTCAACTTATGATCCTAGTGATCCATCAACTTGGCCCGAATATGTTGATCCAGATAATTTAGATGGACTTAACTAAAATTTTAGAACAAGATTTCGGATATTTTATTATCCGAAATCTTGTTCTACATTTAATTTTATCTATATAATTTTTAATCACTGTTTTTCGTAAATTTTACTCATTTGTAAGAGCATATATCTCTATATTGGACTTACTCTACCTATTCGCTCTGCTAGTTGTAGATGTTGGAGTTTAGAGACCAGCCATAAATTATTAAAATTCGATATCTGATTTCATATTCGAAAATTATACCTCAAACCTCAATATATAAACCCTGACTTGGTCTAAAAAATTGCACTTTTTCAAATGTATGAAAAATTTTAATATAGTTTTATTATTACATCTATTTTTAAGTTTTCCTGCTTTTGGTAAAAACATACATTATATCGAACCTGGTGAAATTATTAAAATCACCATTCCAACAAGTTCGAACGTACATATAAGTACTAAAAGATTTTTAATGATTGAGGACTTGTACAGTCATCTAAAAATAGTGGGGAAACGAGAGGGTAAAACTGTTATAAATATTGGTAGTCACATTCATATACTTTATGTTGTTGATTCATTGGTAAAAAAAGCCATCGAAGACGTAGAAAAAATTATTAATAATATGATTGGAGTAGAGTTAATAGTTAACAATGGGGTTCCTGTTATTACAGGAAAGCTTCACAGGCTTAAGGACTGGATAGATGTGAGAAAAGCTTTTGGAGGCTCACTGTTTAAATTTGAAGCTAAAATTGATGATGATTTAAAGCCTAAAATCATTAAATATATGAATAATGAATTAGCTTCTCTTCCAAGTTTAGAGAATTTTCGAACCTCACCATATCCTCAAGTTACTTATTTTAATATTCCAGAAAAGCTCAAATCTTCTTTACAAAAGTATTATAAATCATGGGGTATAGAAGATGTTCTTTTTATTGAAAATCCTGATATTAATTATCAGAGCACCATTGAAATTGCTCTAGAGTTTTATGAAGTCAGCATAACTGCTTCCAAAAGTTATGGAATCAACTGGGCGAATACTATGGGCTATCAGTTATTTCCCGAGTCTACCGTGACTGGAGATTTACAGTCTCAACTCCAATTACTGGTTAGCAAAGGAGACGCTAAACTCGTGCAAAGAAGCACATTAAAAACAGCGAACACGCATAGTGTAAAGTTTGTTGCCGGTGGCGAAATTGCCATACCTCAATACTCTTACAAATCTAAGTCTGTCACCTGGAAAACTTATGGACTGCAACTGGAATTTACACCTAAAATTATAAAAAGCAAAATTCAAACTAAAATCAAAGCTGAAGTGTCTGATATTCATGAGAGCCAAACAGTTAATGGCATTCCTGGAATTAAAACAAATAAGTATGAAAGTCTTCTGAGTTTAGAGCCTAATTCACCTGTGATCATCTCCGGATTAATTAAAAAAAGGCGACAAAAGACCACTGAAGGTATACTTGGACTTTCAGACATTCCATTGTTTGGGGAACTGTTTAAGAGCAATCAGTTTGTAAATAACCAATCAGAACTCGTTGTCGTTTTAACCGTAAAACAAGTTGATGACTTATGAATTCAAGTATTAATTTTTTATTTAAACAAATAGATGAAGAACTTAATCGTTCAAATCCATTTGAAAATATAAACAATTTTGAGAATCATCAGGTTGATGAAGAACATTTATCCAAAACCATTGAGCTTTATACAAAAAAATCTCCCATAGCTGTTAAATCTCGAATTGAAAATGAGTATTTTAAATTCGGTCCTCTGGAAGAACTTATAGATAATGAAAATATCTCTGAAATCCTTATAAATGGTCCAAAATCTATTTTTTATGAAGAAAATGGGATTATAAAACAACATCAAGACTATTTTTTTTCTGACAGAACATACTTAAACTTTATTGATCGCTTTTGCTCAAACAATAGAACCACATTGGATTTACATCGCCCCAGTGCAAAGGGTAAATGGAGGAATTATAGATTTCATATTATCGCTCCACCTCTATGTGAACAATATCATTGTATGAGTTTAAGAAAACACCAAAACAAATATATAGATTTAAACTATTTAATAGAAACTGGATGGACCACAATGGTGGGATATGAGTGTTTAAAACATATCGTAGATTCAAAAGCCAATGCTTTAATCATTGGTCCAACTGGTACAGGAAAAACAACAGTCCTGAACAGTCTACTCAATCTTTTGCCAAATAATGAACGTATTATATGTATAGAAGACACCAATGAAATTAAATTGCCAAATCAGGTGAGCTTAAAGTTGTTAACTAGAGAGAATGCGATAGATCAAAAGATGATTAGTTTTGATCAATCAGAGCTTTTAAAAGAGTCTTTAAGATTACGCCCTGACAGAATTGTTGTAGGAGAGATCCGAGGTAAAGAAGCCAAAGACTTTTTGTTGGCTCTGAGTACTGGTCACAAAGGTGCTCTTTGCACCTTGCATGCAAAAACAGCTAAAGAAGCTCTATGGAGATTAGAAATACTCACTCAAATGGGAGCCTCTGAGTGGAATTTAAATACCATTCGTGGAATTATTAATACTGGAATTGATTATATTATTGAGCTTAACGAGGATCATAAAAGACGATCTTTAAAGTCTATAAAAAAGCTTACCAGTAATGACGGCCCAAGCTTTTTACTCGAAGAAGTGTGGCCCAATAAGTTAAGCTTTTAGATTAAGATTTTCACCCTTTAATGAAGTCTCATTTTCCCACCTCTGTTCTAATTCATCAATTGGACTCTTTACCTCTAATTGATCTATTGAAGGAAGGTTTTGGACTTGTTCATCAATTTTTTTATGAATGGATGGCTTAAGCATAAAAAAGTCACTATTTAACTCTTCTATTGCTTTTGATTTCATTTCTTCAAGTGAGTCTTTTTTAATATGACTGATTGCAGACTTATTTTCAGTCAAACTGGCAGAACCTACTGGACGACCATAGCTGGGAGCACCAGGTCGCACTGAGCCTGAGCTTTGTAAATCAACCGTGGAAACCCTAGATGTTGCTGGCAAAATACCACTTATTTTTTCCATACACTCCACCTCCTGTGGATTTAAAGACCTACTGTCTTTTCATGTGTATTAAATCGGTACTCTGTCTCAAATCTTTACAGGACCTTAGTTTAAGAATCTTTGTTTTTTTGTAGGTTTTTTTCAGCCTGCTGATTCAAACGTATTCCCAGTTCCAGCAGTTGTGCTCTTTCCACAGTACTTGGGGCATCTGCCATTAAATCTGTGGCCTTTGCTGTTTTAGGAAAGGCTATGACATCACGGATAGCATCTGTGTTCACTAAGAGCATGGCCAATCTGTCCATTCCCCACGCAAAACCACCATGTGGAGGTGTTCCATACTTTAGTGCATCTAAAAAGAATCCAAATCTATGCTGGGTTTCCTCTTCGCTCATTCCTAGTGTTTTAAACATTGTAGATTGCACGTCATTTCTGTGGATACGAACACTTCCTCCTCCAACTTCATAACCGTTACAAACCAAATCATATGCTTTTGCTTTTAATTGATGAAACTCAGAGTCCTGCCCCTTCATCATGATCTCTAAACTTTCATCTTCAGGCATGGTGAAGGGATGGTGTCTTGCGACCCATCTTCTATCTTCGGCATCATATTCAAGCAATGGAAAGTCAGTGACCCAAAGAAATTTATCCTTTGATTTATCAATCAGGTTTAACTCTTTGGCTAATTGTATTCTAATTTGTGAAAGCGCCGCACAAGTAATATCAAAATCATCGGCCACCATAAAAACAGCTCCGTCTTTTTGGCCTCCGGCTGTTTTAAATATTTCTTTAAATTTTTCAGGGCTAAAAAACTTAGAAATAGGTGAAGACAGTTCTTCATTTGCATCTGCTTTAATCCAAACAAGTCCTTTTGCTCCCATTTGTTTAGCTAAACTTGTTAATTTATCCATCTGACCACGACTAAAATTTCCAGCTCCAGGTACGGCTAAAGCTTTGACCACTCCACCTCTTGTAACGGTGTCATCAAACACTTGAAAGCCACAGTTTTGAGCCACTTCAGACACGTCAACAAGCTCCATAGGGATTCTTAAATCTGGTTTATCACAACCAAAGCGATTCATTGCCTCTTGGTAAGTCATTTTCGGGATGTCACCAATATCTACAGCTTTTACTTGTTTCCAAAGCTGACGAGCAAGTTCTGAATTGATTTTTATGACATCGTCTTGGTCCACAAAGCTCATCTCAATATCAATTTGTGTGAATTCAGGCTGTCTGTCCGCTCTTAGATCTTCATCTCTAAAACATCTTGCAATTTGAAAGTAGCGATCCATTCCGCCTATCATTAACAGTTGTTTTAGAGTTTGAGGACTTTGAGGAAGAGCATAAAAATGCCCCAAATTCACACGAGAGGGAACTAAATAATCTCTCGCGCCCTCAGGAGTGCTTTTGTATAAAATAGGAGTTTCAACTTCGATGAAGTGGTTTTCAGATAAAAAGTTTCTAACAAATTGAGTAATTTTATGTCTAGTGATTAGATTTTTTTGCAGTCTTTGTGAACGAATATCTAGGTATCTGTATTTTAACCTTAAGTTTTCACTCACTTTTTGGTCATCGGCTTGAAAAGGAGGAGTTTGTGCCTCAGACAGAATTTCACACTTATTGGCATGAATCTCAACCTCTCCAGTGGTGATATGTTTATTGATCATACCCTCTGGACGAACTTTTACTGTTCCAGTTAGGGCAATCACAAATTCTGAGCGAAAAGACTTACATACAGATGTTTCATTTTTATTAGGGTCTAATACGACTTGGATAATTCCTTCGCGGTCTCTAAGGTCGATAAAAACCAATCCACCATGATCACGTCGAGAATCCACCCATCCCATTAACGTTACAGACTGTCCTTCTTGAGATTTTGTCAACTCACCACAATAATGCGTTCTTTTTAAGTCTTTTAAAAACTTCACTCACTAGATCCTTTGTCAAAAATTCTGGCTAATTTCGCACGATATCCCAATTCAATCAAGACCTTAGCCCATCTCACCCCCCATCCCTGAAAAAAATCCCCCCACAGTGACGGACTCTCCCCTCACCTCACCAAACTTTCCCACAAATTTCAGTGACGGACTTCTATTTACCCCTTAAATTAAGATATACTTATTTCAAAACATGGGAGCACAATATGCCAAAAATCAAAGTTGAGAGAAATACCAAGCTATCTCCTGAAGACGCCTTTGAACGTGTGCAAAATTTACTAGAAAATGATTCAGAGTTAAAAAAATTAGATCAAGACATGTCCTTTGAGTTCAATAAAAACCAACTAGAGGGATCTGCAAAAGGCAAGCAATTTTCAGCACTTATGAAAGTGTCAGAAGCTCAAGGCAGTTCAAATGTTAGTATTGAAGTTGATCTTCCTTTCCATTTAGGTTTAATAAAAGGGGTTGTAGAAAAAACTCTTCACGACAAGTTGGAAGATGCGCTAGATTATGCCTAATGAAAAAGACAAAACAAACATCAAAACCTGAGGCCCAAAGCTTAGACGAAGAGAAAATGATCCGTCAGGCAGACGAAGTCATAGAAAATTATACGAAGCTTCCCATCGCTAAGTCTTCAACGGCAATAACTCCAACCGATCCTATAGCCAAATATATGGCAGAGATCAGACAATATCCTTTATTGAGTAAAGAAGATGAAGAGAAGTTAACTAAAAAGTACTATGAAACTGGAGACCCTCAGGCCGCTGAAATACTTGTTAAGGCCAATTTAAGATTCGTTGTTAAAATTGCATCAGAATATGCTAAATTTGGCTCTCGCTTAATTGATCTTATACAAGAAGGCAATGTAGGACTCATGCATGCCATTAAAGAGTTTAACCCCTACAAGGGCGTAAGACTTATCACCTATGCCGTATGGTGGATTAGAGGCTATATTCAAGAACATCTAATGAAACAATACTCAATGGTAAAAATAGGAACTACCCAAAACCAAAGAAAATTATTTTACCAACTACAAAAAGAAAAAGAAAATATTGATAAGCTCGGTGAAACTGAAGTTATCAAGCAGCTAAGCTCTAAACTTGGCATTGATGAAAATGAAGTTGAGGATATGACTAAAAGAATGATCAAAAGAGATCTTTCATTAGATCAACCTATTGATGATGACTCTAGCTCATCTCTCATTGACCTCCAAACAACTGACACCGAAGGCTTACTCGAGGACGTTATTGATCTAAAAAATCAACTTAACCTCCTTAGTGACAAAATCGAAGAGATCAAAAAGCAATTGAATAAAAAAGAACTGTATATTCTAGAAGAGCGCATTCTAGCAGAAGAGCCAAAGTCCCTCGCTGAAATTGGTCGAGAACGTGGCGTCTCTAGAGAAGCTGTTCGTCAAATGGAGGCAAGAGTTATTGATAAAATTAAACAACATTTTCTTGCGACCTCGCCTTAAGAAGAATTACATAGTCTCCGAAAAGACATTTGTAGATTTACGAATTCATCGTATTTGTGCTTCCACCTAGGTGTTCCAATAAACCTTTCTTTAAAAAGATTGAACTTAAAATCCATATTTAAAATGTAATCAATAAAAATCTTTCTAAACCTTTTTTGCCTAATGGCAGGAGTGTTACCTAATGCAATATACCATGATGGAATAGTAATAAAGTCATTCAATTCATCCATTTCACCAAAGGCAAATAAACGAAATGATGAATATTTATAGTTTTTTAGATTTGATAAATTGAACATTCTTGCTTTTATAGGATTAGCCTCTATATATAAGTGAACTTTAAATATATGATTAAAATCTTCGATGAGTGAACTGTAGGGGCGCTCATTTGCAATCTTGCCTGAGCGTTCATGCAATTTATTGAAACATAGTCCAAACCGACTATGACATGATCTTAGGAACTTCGATAAAAACTCTGAACCGTTTTTATAATAAACTAATAAATGAACATGGTTATCCATCAAACAAAAAGATAAGATCTTTATATTTTCATTTATAGCTGCCTGTTTTAAAGTTTTTTTGATCGAATTTATATACATAGCTTTACTGGAAGAGCTTTTAAGCAAGAATGCGTTATTATGGCACTTCCAGGTAATGCTGACGTATGCACTGTCTTCAATTAGTTGTAATGATCTTGGAATTCTCATAACCAGATTGACTATGCAATCCTATGCCAGTTCTGGAATTTGGAATATTTGCAGTTGATATTCGAATATTGAATAAAAATTCAGAAACCGAATTTAAGTAAATTCAAAAACAGAGTCCGTCACTGTTTTTTAAGAAGCTGTATTGACCTCTTCGCTTTCAAAGAAACTTGTAAGTCTTGCTCTAAGTCTAGTGATTGCCTGAGCATGAAGTTGAGAGACACGACTCTCCGTCACTCTTAAGATTTTTCCGATTTCTTTTAAGTTGAGATCTTCATAGTAATATAAAGACAGTACTAGTCTTTGTCTTTCTGGCAGATCTTCAATTGATTGAGTCACAACTTCTTTTATGGATTTGATATTTAATTGAGTGTACGGATTGTTTAACTTACACCCCTCTAAGAGGTTCATAATGGATTTTTTATCCATATTACTATAAGTTGTGGAGTCATCTATTGATAAAACACTTACAGGTCTTACTTCATTTACAAGACTATGAAACTCACCCATATTCATACCAAGTTTGTCGGCAATTTCTTCGTCCGTAGCATTTCTTCCAAGATCGGCTTCTAACTCAACTGTAGTTCTGTCCAACATCTTAGCTTTATCTCTAACAGAACGAGGAACCCAATCTTGTGCTCTAAGCTCATCTAGTATAGAACCTCTAATTCTAAACTCGGCATAAGTCTTAAATTTATTATCTCTAGTTGGGTCATATTTTTCTATGGCATCCATGAGACCAATAACACCACTTGAAATTAAATCATCTAGCTCAATATTAGATGGTAAACGAATTGCAATTTTTTGTGCAATAAACTTAATAAGAGGAGCATATTCCATGATGAGTCTGTCTTTTTGATCAGACGTTAATTTCGTTGGCTCTTCTTTATATTTTTTTAACAATGAATTCGTACCAGACATTTTTCCCACCCTTATATATATCTTATCAAAACGAGACCTACAAAAAAAGTCCTGAACTTAACTTGCAACACTAAATAAGTGACTCCAAAAGAACTGCAAGCCTCCACAAGGCACTTCTTCTTTTGGATAACCTACTAATTTTTCAGCTATTTTAGTGATTGACTGAGAACTCAAAGATTTAGGAAATTGATCCAAGACCAATCTACGGTTTTGAGTACAGTGTCTCAAATTGAGATCTTCACTAATATGTCCTTTATAGTGTAAACGAATATTTAAGAACTGATCTGCAATATCTGACAACTTGTTATACAGATTTATGGCCTGCATTTCAGATTTCACCATATTGCAGATAATGTTAATTTCTTTTGTTTTGCATCTAGTGTTCAAAACTTTTATAAGAGCATAAGCATCTGCCATTGAAGATGGATCAGGTGTTAAAATCAACATTATTTCTTCTACAGATGAATTTAAATATAAGACGTTGTCGCTTATACCTGGCGCTGTATCTAATATAAAATAATCATACTTTTTTTCTAATTCAGAAACCTCATTCAATAAAATATATCTTTGTGCAGAGGTTAGATTTTGAGCTTCATAGACTCCACTGCCTCCAGGAATCAAGTCAATGTTTTTAGAGACATTGGAAATGACTTCCACTAAATGCTTTTTACCTTCAACGACATCATATAAACTTGATTTAGAATAATTCCCAAACATAATATCAACATTAGCCATACCAAAGTCGCCATCTAATATAAGTACCTTTTTGCCCAAATTCGCCAAGGCTTTTGATAGGTTTACTAAGAATGTTGTTTTCCCTACTCCACCTTTACCGGATGTCACACTAATTGTTTTGGTTCTAGTAAAACCATTATTAGAAACTTGTGGTGGGTAATAACCAAAACTGCTACTCATTTGCTTCTCTCCTACGAAATTTGGTTAGTTTAAAAATCAAATCAATTACTCTTTCTTTTGTAGCAAGCTCAAAATCTTCTGGGATTTTTGAGCCTATACCAAAAGAATGTAGTGGTTTATCAAACATTTTTTGGAAGTTATAAATCACACCATGCTGAGAGGTTTCATCCAATTTAGTGAAAATGACATCATTAAAGCCTAACTCCCTAAAACGATTGGCAACGCTTACAACATCTGTGTCTTTAGATAATACGCTTTCAACATAATGTTTATTAACGCCCAATGCATCCGATGGTAAAATTGCATTTAAAAACATAAATTCATCATTTGATTTTAAATTCATACCTGGACTATCTACAAAAATATGATCTAAGTGACCGAGCTTATCTTCTACCGTTTTCCAATCATCAGGTGATCGTAAAATTGCAAAAGGCACATTAAGAATCTGTGCAAATATTTTTAGTTGCTCAGATGCTCCAACTTTGAATGCGTCAGTTGTGATTATTGCAATTTTCTTTTTATGACGAATAACTTGATCACTTGCAAGTTTAACAAGACTGGCCGTTTTACCTCCTCCAGGAGGCCCAATAAATACTTGATATTTTTTATCCAACTCATTTTTAACCGTTATTGAACTCATAAAATGCTTTGCAACCCAAGCATCAATATAGGCCTTTTTCTTTAAATGCTCTTTCGGCAACTTTTGCTGTGCTAGCTTCAAAATATTAACAGTTAAATCTTTTGCAACACCATTCCCTATAAGTTTGTCATACATTCCGCTTAACTCATAAGAAATCCCTAAATCAGCACCCGGATAAGATGCCACAAAGGTCTGAGGGACGGACTGAAACTTTTTAAGCATTGCTCTTAATTTGTATATTTCATTCTCAAGTGTTTGAATTTTTTGATTATTTTCACTTGCTTTTATCTTTCTATCAGGAATCAAATTTGATTTCTGGAAGTCATTAAAGGCTTTTGAGGCCATGGTTTTTATTCTGTCGCCTTGAGATTGAGTTAAGAGTCCGTCACTGCTTGATTGGTCATTACTGGTTTGAGGGTTTTGTATAGCCTCTTCTACATTTAATCCAGCTAAATTCTGATAGTCATTGTTGAGTTGAGGGACGGACTCCGAGCTTAATGAAATTTGTTCGTCCTCATCTGGTATGTCGATATATCGTCTAGAGCTGATATTGTTTTTGGCGAGTTGTTTTTTTTGGTCTGAGTCCGTCACCTTTGTAATGAAGGATTTTTGGTATTTAGCTGTGGTGTTGTGAAACTGTTCACGCCCCTTGTCTGTCAGTCTAGACTCAGCCATCATTTTCTTTTTATATGTGTCCTCTGCAATTGCTGCTGTGATCTCAACACTGCTCTCACCACCAATTCCAAACCTTTTATTATTATCACGAGCAGATAAAATGATCGCCTCAGGTCCAAGCTGAGTTTTTATCATCTTAAGTGCTTCATTCATGCTTTTCGCTTCAAACTTTCTAACCAGCATTTGCTAACTCCACATTTCCGACAGATTGAACTTTGGCATCCTGTGCAAGCTCGCTGTGCGATAACACTGCTAATTGAGGAATAAACCTTGATGTAATTTTATATAAATGTCTTCTTGTTGTAGGACTCGTTAGGAGTACTGGTTGGCCCGCAAGCTCTGGATGCTGCTGAATGGTATCAGCGATTTTATTAATAAGTTCATGAGCTTGACTGGGATCCATAACCAATTGAACCCCCTGCTCAGTTTGTAATAATGAGTTTGATACCAACTCCTCCACATGTGGCGCAAGAGTGATAACAGGCACTTCACCTTCCTCATTGGCGTATTTTTCTGTAATACTTCTAGCTAAGCTTTTACGAACAGCTTCCGTCAACGCCTCAGAGTCTTTTGTGTGAGTGGCCTCATCCGCAAGCGTTTCAAAAATTGTTAGTAGGTCTCTAATAGAAACTTGCTCTTTTAAAAGATTTTGAAGAACTTTAACAACTCCACCAAGACTTAGTTTTTCAGGTATAAGCTCTTCAACAACTTTCGGATAAGCCTTTTTAAAGTTTTCAATTAAACTATCAGCTTCTTGACGCCCAAGAAGTTCATGGGCATGACCTCTAACTAATTCAGTGATATGAGTTGCCATAACCGTTGGAAGATCAACAACAGTGTAGCCCGCAAGTTCAGCCTCTTCTTTAACATTTTTCGACAACCAAACCGCATCTAAGCCAAATGCCGGCTCTTTAGTTGGAATGCCATCAATCTTATCAATCACATTGCCTGGGTCCATCGCAAGCAGGCAATCTGTTCTGAGCATTCCACCACCCACTTTATTGCCTTTAATTAAAACACGATACTCACCAGGCTGTAGCTGCAAATTGTCTCTAATATGAATACTAGGTATGATTAAACCCAAATCCAAGGCAAACTGCTTACGAATACTTGATATTCTCTCTAAAAGATCACCGGACTCTTTAGACTCTACAATATTTATAAGTCCATAACCCACTTCTAACTCAATCATGTCTAAAGACAGTAAGTTTTCAATATTTTCTTTTTGAGGTTTATTAGATTCCTCTTCTTCAATTTGGCGCTGCTTATCAGCCTCCTGCTGCTGAAACTTATCAATAATAAAAGCCACTCCCCCAAGACCAAAAGCAATCATAAAAAATGAAAGCTTTGGAAGGCCTGGGATAAGACCAAGAAATCCGATAATCGAAGCAACAATATATACGGCCTTCGGACGTAGAAATAGCTGACCTGCAACAGCAGTACTCATATTTTCACTACTTGAGCTTCGGGTTACGACGATACCAGCTGCAGTCGAGATGATTAGGGCTGGGATTTGACTGACAAGTCCGTCACCGATTGTAAGCATGGTGTAGTTTTGGGCGGCTGTTGAGAAGTCTAGTCCCTGTTGGAAAACACCAATTAAAAGTCCACCTAATATATTAATCGCTGTGATCAAAAGCCCAGCAATGGCATCACCACGAACAAACTTACTAGCACCATCCATGGAACCATAAAAGTCCGCCTCACGCTCGATCTCTTTACGACGATCTCGGGCCTGTTGCTCTGTGATTAAACCAGAGTTCAAATCAGCATCAATTGACATCTGCTTCCCAGGCATAGCATCCAAAGTAAAACGAGCAGCCACTTCAGCCACACGTCCAGAACCCTTAGTAATAACAATAAAATTAATGATCACTAAAATCACAAAAACAATCAAACCGGTTACAAAATTACTACCGGCCACTATGTCACCAAAAGCAGCAATCACCTGACTCACAGAACTTGGTCCCATATGACCTTCACTCAAAATCAAACGTGTAGAAGCTACGTTTAAAGAAAGCCTGTAAAGTGTAGTGATTAAAAGTAAACTTGGAAAAACACTAAAATCTAAAGTCTTTTCAGTATAAATAGAAATCAATAAAATCAATAAAGCACTGGCTAAAGAGATCGTTAAAGCCATATCCATGACAATAGAAGGCAGTGGTACAAGCATTACAACTAGGATGGCTACAAGAGTAAAGGCCATCACAATATCCATGTTCTTTGTGTACTTTTCAAACCTCTTTATAAAGTCAAGCACCTGATCCATATTAGTTGACCTTCTTTCTTCTTAATCTATAAACATAAGACAACACTTCTGCCACAGCTGTATAAAGTTCTCTTGGAATGGACTGACCAATTTTAATGGTTTTGTACATAGTTCTCGCAAGTGGTTTGTTTTCAACAATTGGAATTTTATTTTCTTTAGCAATCTCTCGGATCTTTGCGGCAATTAAATCTGCACCTTTAGCAATCACTGTCGGTGCGGCCATAGTGCCATCATATTTGATAGCCACTGAAATATGTGTGGGGTTGGTAATAATCACATCCGCCTTAGGCACATCTTCCATCATTCTTTTTGTAGCCATCTCTCTTTGAGCTTGACGAATTTTAGATTTAATTAAAGGATCACCTTCACGGTTTTTAAACTCCTCTTTAACCTCTTGTTTAGTCATTTTCATTTCTTTTTCTAAATTGTATTTTTGAAATAAATAATCCGCAGCAGCCAGAAAGAGCATCAGTCCCCCAACAGCAGCTAAAAGCTTTAAAACCAACCAAAAAATATAACTAATCAACTGGGTCATGCTAAAGTTTTGTAAATGTGGAATTGTGAAGATTTCATTTCTAACCAACAGGTAAACAACACCGCAAACCATTCCCATTTTAAAAATAGATTTAATGCCCTCAACAACAGACTTAATACTAAAGAGCTTTTTTAAGCCCTGAACAGGATCCAGTCTTTCAATTTTAAATTGCATAGCCTCTTCATTATATAAAAACCCCACCTGCACTAAAGAGGCTGCCAAAGACACTATTGCAAATAGAGCAAAAAGAGGCGCTGTCAGCTTAAAGGCTACAACACTTGAATATCTTGCGATTAAAAGCCAATTGCCATCTTTTACAGCCGTGGCCACATACTCCCCGTAGGTTTTGTTGAATAACTCCACTAAGCCTTCCATAAAGAAACGACCAACAAGCCATATACCAAGAACCGCTGCAAACAGTGTTAGTACTGTTGCAAGCTCTTTGGTCTGAGCCACCTGTCCACGCTTACGAAAATCTTCTCTTCGCTGCTGTGTTGGTTCTTCTGTTTTTTCGCCGTTCTCATCAGAAGCCAAGCTTAAAATCCTTTCATCATTTTAAAAACGTAATCTGCTGAAGTAAAAACAAGATGTTCCATTTGCCCTACTAATAATGGCAAAGAAAAGATCATCACTAAAAAGCCCACTAATATGTTAACGGGCAAACTTGTGATTAAAACATTAATCTGAGGCACAGCTCTTCCAATAATACCCATCATCACATTCATGATAAGAATTGAAACCATGACAGGTGCTGAAATTTTAATTCCCATAACCATAATGCTAGATAAAACCGTCCCGTAGTCGCCAAACTGTTGCATACTTATAAAAAGTTGCTCAACAGGAACTAATTTAAAGCTTTCAACAAGACCTGTTAAAAAAATATGATGACCATTTATTCCAATAAAAAATAGTGAAGCGAGCATAATTTTTAATTGATCAATAGAGGTTGATTGACCACCTAACGATGGATTATATAATTGAGCCCCAGCTAATCCCATGCTCACACTGATAATTTGACCAGCAATATGAACCGCAAAAAAGAACAGTCTTCCTAAAAAACCAATAGCCAGTCCTATAAAAGCTTCTTTTAAAATCAATATAATAAAATTCATAGAATTCACGATTTCATCAGGTAGATTCACAGGAAGCACTGGCATTAAAATAATAGTCAACATAAGTGCAAATAGAATTTTAATAGGATTTGGAATGTTTGGCGCTCCAAACACAGGCCAACTCACAACAAAAGCACTCATTCTGACAAATATCAGAAATGAAATAATAATTTGTGCTTCGTTAAAGTTAAAAATCCCCACTAGTTCCTCACAAACTCTGTTATGTTCTCAAAAAGTTGAGTGGTGAATGTCCCCACTAAGTCCAGCATCCAAGGAGCGGCTATCATAAAAACCACCCCCACAATAATCATCTTAGGAATAAAGGTTAAAGTCGCCTCATTGATCTGAGTGATGGCTTGTAAAATACTGATAATTAGACCAATAACCAAAGCGCCCACCAGCATAGGTGCTGATACCAATGCCGTAGTTTTTAAAGTCTCTGTTCCTAACCTAATTATTAAATCTTCTGTCATTTTCCTCACCCAAAACTTTTTACTAGTGACCCCACAAGCAGAGCCCACCCATCAACAAAAACAAACAACATAATTTTAAAAGGCAATGATATAATTACCGGAGGTAACATCATCATCCCCATGGCCATCAAAACACTGGCTGTAACCATATCAATCACTAAAAATGGTAAATAGATAATAAAGCCAATTTGAAAGGCGGTTTTTAATTCAGAAATGATAAATGCAGGAATCAAAGTAGATGTAGCAACATCGGCACGAGTTTTGGGTTGCTCTGCTCTACTTAGTTTTACAAAAAGTGCCAAGTCTGAATCTCTTGTTTGATGAAACATAAATTTACGAAGAGGAGCAGCGGCTCTTTCTAGAGCCACCTCTTGGTTAATTTTTCCATCAACAAAAGGCTGTATAGCCTCCGTATTAATTTTTGATAAAAATGGAGACATAATAAAAAAAGTAATAAAAAGCGCTAAGCCTACTAAAAGTTGGTTTGGTGGCATTTGCTGTGTACCAAGTGCCTGTCTAACAAATGACAAAACAATGATAATTCTTGTAAAGCTCGTCATTAGAATAAGTATTGCTGGCGCCAGTGTTAACACCGTTAGCACCATTAATATTTTAATAGAATTAACAATCTCTTTTGGATTGTCAGTTTGATCAAGGCCAATGTTTACATTTGGCAAAGTCATTTGCGCAAATGAGCTTTGCGCAAATAACATTGTGATCAAAAATAAAAAAAACATTTTTATTTTCATTAAATGGACCTCATATTCTTTAATTTATTAGCTATGACGTCTTTTATATTATGAACATCTAGTTCTTCATGGGTTTTATCCACAACACTTTGTTTATTGGCTTTAGCAATAGCATTGGTTTCTGGCTCTTCTCTATCAAACTCAAAACTCTTATCCAACTCTGTGGCAAAGTGCTTTGGCATCTCATCACTAAAGTCTTCATCTAAAAGTGAGAGAGTTTTTATCATTGAAATGTTATGATCAGTAACTCCAATCAAAATATACTCTCCAGCCACTTGAACAATTGCTAAGCTTTTTTTATTTCCTAAATGAAACTGTGTAGTCATTTGAATTTTTGTGGCTTCTACAGTTTTTTTAGTCTTTTTTGACCACCATTTGGTAAAAACCACAGATGCAATACCTACTAGGATTACAATAAAAATACTGGCAAGCATTCTATAATAAGACTGACTCATATTTGTCTCTTGTACAGATTCTTTTTTTGCAAATACAGGAATTTGGCTTTCAGGCACTTCTTGCTCTTGAGTCTTTTCTTTTTTTTCATTAAATGTGGTTAGGCTTTTGGATTCCTCTACTGCTTCTACTTCTTTTTCTGGCTGCTCTAAAACCTGAGGAGGTTTTGCAAAGCTAATACTACTTTCATCCACCTTAACCGGTAATGTAGTTGTTGGATCCATGACGGAAATGATCAATGATTTGCCAAGAGCTTTTATATCAATAAACCCCTCAAGCTCAGTTGCATCGATGGGTTTATGATGAATGATGCGAGTTCTTAAAAGATTTTTTTCTGGCTGATATGTAAAAACACTTTTTACTCGATCATCTTCAACAGGCAAAAGGTCTTTACCTTTTTTAAATAAGCCATTTTTAATGTTCACTTGAACTGTTTGATTAATCAGTTCAACATTCACATTATTTTTATCAATAGCTTTATTAAAACTTAATTCGATAATAAAACCATCATTATTTTTTTTGGTTTTTAC
Organism: Bdellovibrionales bacterium; assembly: GCA_022450595.1. Taxonomy (GTDB): domain Bacteria; phylum Bdellovibrionota; class Bdellovibrionia; order Bdellovibrionales; family UBA1609; genus JAKUPT01. Next base: position 5,695 of record JAKUPT010000041.1, on the reverse strand, counting down.
ATCCTCTAAAACAACTTGAGCCTGTAAAGCCATTGATGAAAATATTATTAATAAAACGCAAATCATTTGCTGCATTAGAGTCCTCCTTGACTCTTAAAAGTTTTAACCTAGCTGTTCAACACGCTCCGATGGAGAAATAATATCTGTTAAACGAACTCCAAATTTTTCGTTAACAACAACGGCTTCACCTCTAGCCACCAACTTGTCGTTGACTAACACTTCCATTGGCTCACCAGCTAGTTTATTAAGTTCAATCACACTTCCCTGCCCAAGGTTAAGAAGTTCACTTACAACCATTTTTGTGCGACCTAACTCAACTGTGACTCTAAGTGGGATGTCTAAAATCAAACCTAGGTTTTTTTCATCTTTACCGGCGTCACCACCACTTGCAGCGGCTACTTGCTGTGCTGGCTGCTGCTCTTCTTCGTTTATATTTTGCATCTCTTCTTCTAGAGCTTCTAGTGCCTTATCATCAGCCATAATTAATCCCCCTAATTATTTATTAATCTTTCTTGTTACTTGAACGGCCACTGTTCCATGATGAATGCCGTAATAGCACTTAAACTTTTTAGTGCCTTCCAGTTGAAGGTCTAATTCCCCTGTTGCATCTTGGTCTAAAGGAATCACATCGCCTTTTTTTAATTTCATTAGATCTGAAACTGAAATTTGTGTTTCACCCAGACTCACCTTCATATCCACATTTGTATCCATTAATTGGTCACTAATAATTGAAGTCCAAAGTTTTTTATCTGTTTGATCCGATTCAACCTGAAAACCTGTTGATAACTTTTGCTTAATAGGCTCAATAGTTGAATAAGGTATAACGATAGTTATAGTTCCATTCGCATTTTCAAGTTCCACATCAAAAGTTGATGCAATGACTATATCTGTTGGAGGCACAATTCCCACAAACTGTGGATTGATTTCTGTTCTCACAAATGAACAATCAATTTTTTCAACTGAGGCCCATGCTGCCTCCATATCGGTTACGGCAAGATCAACTACTTTTCTTACAATCTGTAATTCAATCGCGGTAAAGTCTTTTCCATCCACTTTTACATAGGGCTGATCTGTTCCACCAAAAAAACTATCCACTAGGGCATAAGCAAGTTTGCTTTCTATCACAAACAGTGCAGACCCCCTTAGAGAATTAAACCTTAATACACTCATACAAGTGGGCATTGGAAGAGTGTTAATAAACTCACCAAACTTTAAAAAATCAGTACTGGCATGTGTAAGGTTTGAAACCTTTCTTAATGTAGAAGACAGTGACACACGAAAGGAGCGCATAAATTTTTCGTAAATCACATCTAACTGCGGAAGTCTTCCTCTAATAATACGGTCTTGGCTAGTTAGATCATAAACCACAACCACTTTTTCATCAGCTGATGCTGACCCACCACTATTGCCACCAGAGGACTCAGAGTTAATCTCTCCATCCGAAACGGCTGCTAATAGGGCATCTACTTCACTTTGTGATAAAACTTGACTCATACACTCTCACCTAAATTAGTTGTAAATAAATTCCGTAAAGTAAACTCTTTGAATGCGACCCTTAGTTAAAAACAAATTCACCTTATCGCGGATTTCATCTCTTAAAGAGTCTTTCCCCTCTTTAGTCGATACCTGCGCATAAGATTTACTAGACAAGATGATAATAATGACATCTCGAATTTTAGGTTTTAGCTTTTCAATCTCTTCTTGAACCTCATCATTATTGACTTCAATTTCCATATTCACCTTGGCAAGTTTTCGACCTCGACTTCCAGATAGGTTCACTAAAAAGGTCTCAAGCGGAATTAACTTTCCAATATAGTCCTCGTTTAATAACTCTTCTTGCTGAGTTTCGTACTCACCTTTAATCACATCATCGATATTTGGCTCTGCTGCTTTTTGTTGTTTATTTAAAAACAACATGGCAGCAACTCCACCAACGACCAGCATATTGAAAATTGCTAATATAATAAAAAGTGTAGGCTTTTGTCCTTTACCTCCACCCGATGATTCTGGTGTACTTTGCGCTGCATTTTCTTCGGCCACTTGGCGCCTCCTTAAACAAATGGTCTGGGCTCAACTCATATGAAAGCACATCACATGCCATACAGACTTATGTTAGGAAGTTGAATTCATTGGCTGTTTATTTAAATTTGAAGCAAGGCTATACATGCCTGCCTCTTAGAACAATTGACTTCTAAGACCACTGACTAGGTTAAGTTTTGACACGACTTGAGTTTTAAAAGGACTTTAGTAGCTCATTATGTATACATTTATTCGAGGCCAAAATGCTCTTTTCTGTGGCATGAAAATCTTCACCATCATAAGTTGTGACCATTCCACCGGCTTCTTCTACTAGCAGGTGTCCTGCGGCTGTGTCCCAAGGTTTTAAGTTTTTTTCCCAAAATCCGTCAAAGATTCCTTGCGCCCCCATACATAGGTCGTAGGCTGCAGCTCCTGAGCGCCTCACACCACGTGCACGTCTTACGACTTTGTTAAAAATACGAAGCTGTTCTTTTAATGCCGGCTTATCATCGGCAAAAAAACCAGTCGCAATAAGAGAGTCAGACACTGTTAAGGTGTCACTGACACTGATTTTTTTTCCGTTCAAATAAGCCCCTTCATCTCGAACAGCGACATAGCGGTGATCAAGCATAGGGACATCTATAAGTCCAACCACAGGCTGATAGTCTTTAAGCAAAGCAATGCTAATACAAAAAATATGAAATTGATGGATGTAGTTAGTGGTTCCATCTAAAGGATCCACCACCCAACACAGTCCGTCTTTGGGTATGGCCTTAGATTGATCTGACACGCCCTCTTCCCCATAAAACACAGATCCAGGAACTTTTGACAGTACATGGTCGGCAATAAGCTTCTCACTCTCTTTGTCCGCTTCGCTGACAAGACCTGCCATTTTTTTTCTTTCGATCTTGGCCAGGCGTCCGTAGTAACTTAAAAGCAGACTTCGGGCCTGATCTGCGGCTTCTGATGCTGTGAGTAAATATTTTTTTAATTCTTCGTTAATAATATTCATTCATTGCTCCGATAATTAACCTGTCTTGTCTGTCAAAGCGTCTAATGTCAAGAGTTTGACAGATTGACCTAACATAAAAGAATACTTAAACTCTAATCTATCAACTCGAGTTTTCAGGGGGATTCATGTTAAATCAAAATGGTGGTGCAAAAACAGACACAGTGGTTAAGCTGTCTTTAGTTTTCTTTATATCATTACTTTCATTTTCTGTCGGCACATTTGTCGGAAAACAAGTCAGCGACAGCGATAAGCGCCGAATGGCCCTTGAAAACGAATACAGCAAAGAAAAACCCGCTAGAACTGTTGCGGCCACCAATTCTGAGAGCTCCGAGAAAAAGGCCTTAAGTGAAGATGAAATTGAGCAGCTCAGCCAAGAATTTGTTGAGCAGGCTGAGCAAGACACTAAAATGGCTCAAGAAGACGGCTATAAAAAGATGGACCACTCTCAAACTCGTAAAGTGGCTTCAGTGGACGAGACTCCCGTAAAGCATGATGAAACTCATAAAAAAGCTGAAGCTAAAGAAAAGGTTGTTGAACAAAAGCATGACAACGTTGCAAAAGCCGCTCATCGTGTGGCTAACAACAAAGCCCCAGAAGCAGACAAACCAGCTCCTCGTAAACCTCAATCTGTTCTTCCATCGTACACTAACGAAGCTAAGGGCAAATACACTGTGCAAGTAGCTTCTTATTCTAATGAAGATGAAGCTAAAAAGTTTGCTCAAGGCTTAAGAGAAAAAGGCTATGCCGATGCTTTTTACATTCCTGCACAAGTTAAAGGCTCTACTTGGTACCGTGTAAGTATTGGTTTATTTGAATCACATAAAAGTGCAAATGTTTACAAGGCTCAACTGATAAAAGCCAAAACTGTAAGCTCCGCTTTAGTACAAAAAATCATTAAATAATTCGTCATACGAATCACAGCGCGTTAACTCAGATTTCCACTGTTCAGAGTTGCTGACTTAATCTTATAAAGTCAGCATGAACAATCTTACAGCTTCTTTAAATCCACAACAAAAACAGGCCGTAGAATGTATGGACGGCCCTTTACTAATTCTTGCTGGCGCTGGTTCTGGTAAGACCCGCGTACTCACTCATAGAATGGCGCAGCTTATTTTAGAAAAAAAAGCTCAACCCCATGAAATTTTATGTGTGACCTTTACCAACAAAGCCGCCCGCGAAATGGAAGCAAGAATTTCAGCTCTTTTAAGCGACAACCAAGTGGCTGTTCTTGATCCCCTGTGGGTGTCTACCTTTCACTCCACATGTGTTCGAATTTTACGAGATCATATTCACCTACTTGAGTATCAACCGTTTTTTGTGATTTATGACTCTTCAGATCAGCTTTCTTTGATTAAAAAAGTTCTTAATCAGTTAAATATAAATGACAAAGTTTTTAATCCAAAATCTTTTCAACACTCTATCAATGAAGCCAAAACACAAGCTCTTTCGCCTGAGGATGTCGAAAAGGCTCAATTTTTTGTAATGGATGACATGCACCTTCAGGTATACAAAACATATGAAGAGCAAATGAAACAAGCCAATGCATTGGACTTTTCTGATCTGTTATTTAAAACCTACACTTTATTTTTAAACTATCCGGGTCTTTTGGAAGAGTATCAAAATCAGTTTAAGTACATCATGGTGGATGAGTATCAAGACACCAACAAGATTCAATATTTACTTTTAAAACAACTGGCCTCAAAACATAAAAACTTATGTGTTGTGGGTGATGAAGATCAGTCGATCTATTCTTGGCGTGGGGCGGACATTAGTAATATTTTAAGTTTTGAAAAAGACTTCTCTAATGCTGAAGTGATCAAACTAGAACAAAACTACCGATCTAGCAAAAACATTGTTGAAGCTGCAGGTTATGTGATTCAACACAACACCCAAAGAAAAAATAAAACTCTGTACACAGACAACAGCTCTGGAGAGTTGATCACTGTTAGAGAAGAAACCAACGAATATGAAGAGTCACGTTTTATTGCACGCACTATAAGCGATCATGTGGCCAAAAGTTTATATCAGTATCAAGACTTCTCCATCTTTTACAGAACCAATGCTCAATCACGAGTGATTGAAGAAGAGCTTCGTAGTCACAACATTCCTTACCGAATCGTGGGCGGTGTGAAGTTCTACGAAAGACAAGAGATTAAAAACGTCCTTAGTTACTTAAAAATTCTTTTAAACCCCAATGACGATGTGGCTCTAAAACGCATCATCAATGTGCCCACGAGAGGGATTGGAAAAACCACTGTTGAGCGATTGGAAAACTTTGCTATAGAAAATCAAGTTCCTCTTTATGAAGCCGTGGGTGCAGCCATCAAACAAAAATTTGTTCACGCAGGCGCTCAAAGTAAACTTCGCGTGTTTTATCAAATGATTGAAAGCCTCAAACAAGATGTAAACTCTGTGGCCCCGTCTGAGCTTTACTTAAATATTTTAGACTCCACTGAGTACGCTTTAAAACTCAAAGCTGATAACACTCCCGAGTCACTGGCAAGAATTGAAAACTTAGAAGAGTTTCATAATGCTCTCACACACTTTGAACAAGAGCGAGGTGATGAGGCCACACTTCAAAATTTTTTAGAAGAGATCGCACTTGTGAGCGACATAGATAATATGGATGATCAGGCCCAGGCTGTGACTCTTATGACCTTACAT